>JBJXEI010000192.1:0-53317 GCA_046154065.1 Polaromonas sp.
ACTGCACGTTCATCAAGCCGACCACATGCAGCGCTGCAGCCATGGCGGCCGTCTGGCGTTTGATCTCGGTGACGGTCTGGGCGCTCAGTGAATAGGGCGGCAAGGAACAGGCCGAGTCACCGCTGTGAACACCCGCCTGCTCAATGTGCTCCATCACGCCACCGATGAAGGTGCCGCCTTCGCTGTCACGGATGCAGTCCACATCGCATTCGATGGCGTCGTTCAGGAAACGGTCCAACAGCACCGGTGAATCATGGCTGACCTTGACGGCTTCGCGCATGTAGCGCTCAAGGTCTCGCTGCTCATGCACGATTTCCATCGCACGGCCACCGAGCACGTAGCTGGGGCGCACCACCAGAGGGTAGCCCAGCGCAGCGGCTTTTTCCAACGCTTCCGGCTCGGTGCGGGCGGTGGCATTGGGTGGCTGGCGCAGTTGGAGTTCGTGCAGCAGCTTCTGAAAACGCTCACGGTCTTCAGCGGCATCGATCATGTCAGGCGAGGTGCCGATGATCGGCACGCCGTTGGCTTCCAGGTCCAGCGCCAGCTTCAAGGGAGTCTGGCCGCCGTACTGGACGATCACGCCCCACGGCTTCTCCTTGTCGACGATCTCCAGCACGTCTTCCAGCGTCAGGGGCTCGAAGTACAGGCGATCTGAGGTGTCGTAATCGGTCGAGACGGTTTCGGGGTTGCAGTTGACCATGATGGTCTCGTAGCCGTCTTCGCGCATGGCCAGCGCCGCGTGCACGCAGCAGTAGTCAAACTCGATGCCCTGACCAATGCGGTTGGGCCCGCCGCCCAGCACCATGATTTTTTTCTTGTCTGTTGGCTCGGCTTCGCACTCGCTGCCTTCGGCTTCGTAGGTGGAGTACAGGTAGGCCGTATTGGTCGCAAACTCAGCCGCGCAGGTGTCCACCCGTTTGTAGACGGGGCGCACACCCAGCGCCTTGCGGGCCTCGCGGATGGCGGTGTCGGTGGTTTTCAGCTGCTTGGCCAGGCGGCGGTCCGAGAAACCTTTTTGTTTCAATGCGCGCAAGGTCTCGGCGTCGATCTTGTCGAGGGAGGTTGTTTCCAGCTCCAACTCGATCTTCACGATCTGCTCGATCTGCACCAGGAACCAGGGGTCGATCTTGGTCAGCGCAAACACCTCGTCCACGCTCATGCCCATGGCAAACGCGTCACCCACGTACCAGATGCGGTCTGGACCGGGTGCGCCAAGCTCGCGCTCCAGCACTTCGCGGTCCTGCGTTTTTTCGTTCATGCCGTCAACGCCGACTTCCAGGCCGCGCAGGGCTTTCTGAAAGGATTCCTGGAAGGTACGGCCCATGGCCATCACCTCGCCGACTGACTTCATCTGCGTCGTCAGGCGGGAGTCGGCCGTGGGGAATTTTTCAAACGCAAAACGTGGGATCTTGGTAACCACGTAGTCGATGCTGGGCTCGAAACTGGCCGGTGTGGCGCCGCCCGTGATCTCGTTGCGCAACTCGTCTAGCGTGTAGCCCACCGCCAGCTTGGCGGCCACCTTGGCTATCGGAAATCCGGTGGCTTTGGAGGCCAGCGCGGACGAGCGCGACACACGCGGGTTCATCTCGATCACCACCATGCGGCCATCGACCGGGTTGATGGAAAACTGCACATTGGAGCCGCCGGTGTCCACCCCGATTTCACGCAGCACTGCCAGCGAGGCGTTGCGCAAAATCTGGTATTCCTTGTCGGTCAGCGTCTGCGCGGGCGCCACGGTGATGGAGTCGCCGGTGTGGACCCCCATCGGGTCCAGGTTTTCGATCGAGCAGACGATGATGCAGTTGTCGGCGGTGTCGCGCACGACTTCCATCTCGTATTCTTTCCAGCCGAGCAGCGACTCTTCAATCAGCAACTCGTTGGTCGGCGAGGCTTCCAGGCCGCGCTTGCAGATCGTCTCGAACTCTTCGGCGTTGTAGGCAATACCGCCGCCCGTGCCGCCCAGCGTGAAGCTGGGCCGGATGACGGTGGGAAAACCCAGCGTCTTCTGCACGTCCCAGGCCTCGGCCATGCTGTGGGCAATGCCCGAGCGCGCTGACCCCAGACCGATCTTGGTCATGGCGTCCTTGAATTTCAGGCGGTCTTCGGCCTTGTCGATGGCTTCGGGCTTGGCCCCGATCAACTCGACCTGGTACTTGTCCAGCACCCCGTGGTGCCACAGGTCCAGCGCACAGTTCAGGGCGGTCTGGCCACCCATGGTCGGCAAAATCGCGTCAGGGCGCTCTTTGGCGATGATTTTCTCAACGGTCTGCCACGTGATGGGCTCGATGTAGGTCACGTCGGCCGTGGCCGGGTCGGTCATGATCGTCGCGGGGTTGCTGTTGATCAAGATGACCTTGTAGCCCTCTTCACGCAGTGCCTTGCAGGCTTGCACGCCGGAGTAGTCGAACTCGCAGGCCTGGCCAATGATGATGGGGCCAGCCCCAATGATGAGGACCGATTTAATGTCTGTGCGTTTAGGCATTCTTGTGCTCCTGAGCCTTTTCCATCAATGCCGTGAAACGGTCGAACAAATACGAAATGTCATGCGGGCCGGGTGAGGCCTCGGGGTGACCCTGGAAGCAAAAGGCCGGCTTGTCGGTACGGGCCAGGCCCTGCAGCGTGCCGTCAAACAGGCTGACGTGGGTCGGGCGCAGGTTGGCCGGCAGGCTTTTTTCATCGACCGCAAAACCGTGGTTTTGGCTGGTGATGCTGACGCGGCCGGTGTCCAGGTCTGTCACCGGGTGGTTCGCGCCGTGGTGACCAAACTTCATCTTGAAGGTTTGTGCCCCGCTGGCCAGCGCCATGATCTGATGCCCCAGGCAGATCCCGAAGGTCGGGATGCCGGTTTCGATCAGTGTGCGGGCGGCTTCGATGGCGTAGTCACAAGGCCCCGGATCGCCCGGACCGTTGGCCAGAAAAATACCGTCCGGATTAAGTTCAAGGACGTCGGCGGCAGAGGTCTGGGCAGGCACCACGGTGATGCGCGCGCCGCGCTCGGCGATCATGCGAAGAATGTTTTTCTTGACACCAAAGTCAAACGCCACGACGTGAAACACCGGGTTGGTTTGTTCGCCATAACCTGGCTTGCCGTCTTCACGGGCCAACTTCCACTCGGTTTGTGTCCACTGGTAGGGCTGCTTGACCGTCACGACCTGGGCCAGGTCCAGCCCAGCCATGCTGGGAGCACCCTTCGCAGCGGCGCGGGCCTGTTCGATCACGGCGGGGGTCACATCCTGCCCGGCGGGCAAAGCCAGAATGCAGCCGTTTTGCGCGCCGTGCGTGCGCAGATGGCGTGTCAACTGGCGCGTGTCAATACCGGCGATGGCCACCGTACCTTGCTGAACCAGGTAGTCGGACAGCGTCATCGACATGCGGAAATTGGACGCGACCAGCGGCAGGTCTTTGATGATGAGCCCGGCGGCGTGGACTTTTTCAGCCTCCACGTCCTCGGCGTTGACGCCATAGTTGCCGATGTGCGGGTACGTCAGGGTGACGATCTGCTGGCAATAGCTGGGGTCGGTGAGGATTTCCTGGTAGCCGGTCATGGCGGTGTTGAACACCACCTCGCCAACGGTCGTGCCAGCAGCACCAATGGAACGGCCCACAAAGAGGGTGCCGTCAGCAAGCGCCAAAATGGCGTGATTTTTTTGAGATTGATGACCCTGTAGAGACAAAAGCACTGGGTTCTCCGATGTGAGTACGCATCGCCCAGCGTGCTCAGGTTGCCGTGAGGGCACGCCTGTGAGCTGCTTTATTAGAGGGGGTGTGCTTTGTGACGCTTGGGCGAAGCTGTGATTTGAAAAGCTCCTGATTATAGCGCGGTGGCTCCGTAGAAACCCCCTGTTGCCCCGGCGGCTTGGCTTTAACGGGTCCCGGCTGCCAGGGAGCTGGCGTAGAGGCAAATGGCGGCGGCCGCTGCCACATTGAGCGACTCTTCGCCTCCCGGCTGGTCAATGCGCACCCGCAAAGCGGCATTGGCCATGAGTTCGTCACGCACCCCCTGCCCTTCGTGGCCCATGGCCCACGCACAAGGCATGGGAATGGCTTGCTGGTGAAGCAGTGCGCCCTGGTGGGAGCTGGTCACCACCAACGGCACTGCCAAGGCACCCAGGTCGGCAACATCCAGCCCTTCGATCAAGCTCAAACCAAAATGAGCCCCCATGCCCGCACGCAATACCTTGGGCGACCACAGCGCCGCCGTTCCCTTGAGCGCCAGCACCTGGCTGAAGCCAAACGCTGCCGCACTTCGCAGAATAGAGCCCACATTGCCGGCGTCCTGCACACGGTCGAGGATGACCGTGGCCGCGCTGGACACCAGCGCAGGTTCAGCAGGCAGCTCCAGTACAAAACCCATGGGCGCCGGAGACTCCAGGCCACTGATCTCCGGCAGCAAGGCATCTGGAATCACTATGTTTTTCATAGCAGCACAGGCAATATTGTCCTTGGCCTGCTGCCAATAAGACTCAGAAAACACCGCCAAAACAGGTTTGAGACCCCGCACCAGCGCCGCGCGGCAGAGATGGTCGCCTTCCAGCCAGACCTGGCCCTGCTTGCGGTAGGCTGTGGTACTGCCCGAAAGCTTTCGCAGGCTTTTGATCAAGGGGTTCTCGCGTGAACTGATGTGCGTCACGGGCACGGAAAAATCTGTCATTTCAACACCCCCGCCACGGGCGCAAACGAGCGGCGATGCTGCGGGCAGGCACCGTGCTCACGCAGCGCAGCCAGATGCACCGCAGTGCCGTAACCCTTGTGGCGGGCAAAACCGTACTGGGGGTAGGCCTGGTCCAGCTCGGCACACCAGCGGTCGCGGTAGACCTTGGCCAAAATCGAGGCGGCAGAAATGGCGGGCACCAGTGCGTCTCCCTTGACGATGGCTTCAGCCAGCATGCTCAAGGCAGGAAGCCGGTTGCCGTCGACCAGCGTTTTCTGGGGCTTCAGGCGCAAGCCCTCGACCGCCCGTTTCATCGCCAGCATCGTGGCCTGCAAGATATTCAGTTCGTCAATTTCTTCGACCGTGGCCAATGCGATGGAGCAGCACAGCGCCTTGGCCCGGATCTCGTCGAACAGCGCTTCGCGGCGAAGCGCGGACAGTTTTTTGGAGTCTGCCAACCCTTTGATCGGTTGCAGGTCATCCAGGATGACCGCAGCAGCCACCACCGGGCCGGCCAAAGGCCCGCGCCCCGCCTCATCCACGCCGGCAATCAGCCCGCCAATGTCCCAGGACAGGGAAACCTGTTCAGCCTTCAAGAATTTTTTGGATCGCATCAGTCGCCAGTTGGGCCGTGTCGCGCTGCAGGTCATGGTGCAGCTGGGTGAATCGTGTTTCAAGCGCGGTGATATCTGCTGACGAGGAGGTACGGGCGTTCAGCCAGCGCAGCACTTCAGTCGCCAGCGCCTTGGGTGTGGCGGCGTTCTGCAGCAACTCGGGCACCACGAAGTCACCGCACAAGATGTTGGGCAAGCCGACCCAGGGCTGGAGCTGTTTGCGCCGCATGATCTGCCATGACAACCAGTTCATGTTGTAGGCTATGACCATCGGGCGCTTGAACAACGCGGCCTCCAACGTGGCGGTGCCACTGGCAATCAGCGTGACATCGCAAGCCGCCAACGCAGCGTGCGACTGACCCTCCAGGATACGCAGGTTGGCAGACATAGAGGCCTGTCGCGCGGCATCCTCAATGAGACGCCGCAGCGCTGGAATCGCAGGAACTATAAATTTAATAGCACTGCAGGATTTGGATGCAAGGGCCGCAGCCTCAAACAACCGACGTGCGAGGTATTTGATCTCGGATTTTCGGCTGCCGGGCAGAATCGCCACCACGGTGTC
This sequence comes from Polaromonas sp., assembly GCA_046154065.1. Classification (GTDB taxonomy): domain Bacteria; phylum Pseudomonadota; class Gammaproteobacteria; order Burkholderiales; family Burkholderiaceae_C; genus Polaromonas. Next base: position 5,828 of record JBJXEI010000192.1, read on the forward strand.
GGTCTCAGCCAGACCCAACTGACGCCTGGCCGCCGAACGGTCAGGCTGCATTGGAATCACCTGGGCCAGCGGGTGACCGACATAAGTGGCCTGGATGCCGTGGCGCGCCAGCAAAGCAACTTCAAAAGGAAAAATACACAGCACATGGTCCACACTGCGTCTGATTTTGTCGAGGCGCTCAGCACGCCACGCCCACACCGACGGGCAGATGAAATGCACAGTCTTGATGCCCTGTGCCTTGAGTTGCAACTCGAGGTCCAGGTTGAAGTCCGGGGCGTCCACGCCAATGAACACCTGCACCCGCTGCTGCACTGAGCGGTCCAGCAAGCGGCTGGCCAACTGCCTGCGGATACCCAGAATTTCCCGGTAGTGCCGCAGCACCTCGACGTAACCCCGGACGGCCAACTTCTCACTGGGCCACCAAGCAACAAAACCCCTTGCCTGCATCTGCGTGCCGCCGATGCCAGCAGCGGTCAGCGCAGGCCAGCGCTGCCGAAGCCCGTCCAGCAACAGGCCACCCAGCAGGTCACCCGATGTTTCACCCGCCACCATGGCGATCCGGGGTGGTGTCTGGCTTGTCACGCTGGCGCCTCGCCGTCTAGCGAACAATGCCGCGCTGCGGGGATGTTTGCTCCAAAAATGAGAGCATCATCTGCACGTCGGGCAGTGCGTCGGGGTATTTTTCGGTTAACTCTGCGATGCGCAACCTGGCCTCCTCCAGCGTCAGCCCGGCGCGGTAGAGCGCCTTGTGCATGCCCTTGACCGCCGCGATGCGGTCGGCCGAAAAACCGCGCCGACGCAAGCCTTCAAAGTTCATCGAGCGAGCCTGCGCGGGCTGTCCCTGGCACATCACAAACGGTGGCAAGTCAGCCACCAGCACCGAGGAAATGGCCGTGAAACTGTGGGCACCGACTTTGACAAACTGATGCACGCCGGTGAAGCCACCCAAAATCACCCAATCGCCAATGTGAACGTGGCCGGCCAGTTGCGTGCTGTTGGCGATGATGGTGTGGTTGCCCACCACGCAGTCATGTGCGACGTGCACATACGCCATGATCCAATTGTCATTGCCGACACGCGTGACGCCCAGGTCACCGGGCGAGCCAATGTTGAAGGTGCAAAACTCGCGGATGGTGTTGCGGTCACCGATGATCAGCTCACAAGGCTCGCCGGCGTATTTCTTGTCCTGCGGAACCGCTCCGATGGAGTTGAACTGGAAAATTTCGTTGTCCGCACCGAGGGTCGTGTGCCCTTCAATGACGCAGTGCGCGCCGATGCGTGTGCCCGCGCCCACCTTCACGTGCGGGCCAATCACGGTGTAAGGTCCCACGCTCACCGTGCTGTCCAGCTGTGCCTGCGGATCCACCAAGGCAGTGGCATGAATACCCGCCATGATCAACCCCCTCTCACGAGATGGTGCGCATGGTGCACATCAAACCGGCCTGGCAGACGATGTGGCCATCCACGCTGGAGGTGGCGCTGAACTTCAAAATACCAGCTTTGGTACGGTCCAGCGTCACGTCCATGATGACCTGGTCACCCGGGCTGACCGGCCGCTTGAAGCGGGCGTTGTCGATGCCAGCGAAGTAATAGACCGTGTTCTCATCGGGCATCACATCCAGCGCATGAAAAGCCAGCAAGGCTGCGGTTTGGGCCATGGCTTCGAGCATCAACACGCCCGGCATGACGGGGTACTTCGGAAAATGGCCCATGAAAAATGGCTCATTGATCGACACGTTTTTCAGCGCCTTGATACGCTTGCCTTTTTCAATCTCCAGCACACGGTCCACCAGCAAGATGGGGTAGCGGTGCGGCAGCAATTTGAGAATTTGGTGAATGTCCATCATGATTTTTCTTCGGATCCGGGTGATTGCAGAGACGCCAGGCGTGACAGGGTTTTTTCAGCCCCCTTGAGACGGTCGCGCATGGCGTGCAGCTGTTTGAGGGTAGCGGCGTTTTTTTCCCAGGCGGCATTGTCGTCGATAGGAAAGAGCCCGCTGTACTGGCCCGGCTTCAAAATGGACCGCGTGACCACTGAAGCCGCCGAAATGTGCACGTGGTCGGCCAGAGACAGATGCCCCAGCACAATGGCACCCCCACCCACCGTGCAATGCGCGCCAATCACTGCGCTGCCCGCCACACCCGCACAGCCCGCCATGGCCGTGTGCTTGCCGATGTGAACGTTGTGGCCAATTTGCACCAGATTGTCGAGCTTTACCCCCTCCTCCAGCACGGTGTCCTGAAGCGCACCACGGTCAATGCACGTGTTGGCACCAATTTCACAATCGTCACCCACCCGCACCGCGCCGAGCTGTTCGATCTTCACCCAGCGACCCTGATGCGGTGCAAACCCGAATCCGTCGGCGCCGAGCACAGCACCTGAATGCAACACGCAGCGTTGACCAACACGGCAGTCGTCACCCACCGTGACACGCGCTGCCAGTTGGGTGTCTGCTCCGATGAAGGCGCGCGGTCCAATCACACAGTGGGCACCAATCCGCACGCCAGACCCCACCACCGCACCGGCCGAAACACAGACAAATGCACCGATGGACACGTCTGGTGCCACTTGGGCGGTGGGGTCGATAAAGGCCGTGGGGTGAATAAAGGGCACGCTCGGTGACGTGTGCCGGCGCTTCCAGAGCTGAGTGATCAGCGCGAAGTAATGGTAGGGGTCATCCACCACGATGCAGGCACCCCGGCTCTTCGCAGCATCACGCGCAGCCGGTGAGACAACGACACAGGCAGCAGCACTACCGGCCAGCTTGGCAAGGTACTTCGGATGGCTGAGGAAACTGAGCTCGTTCGGCGCAGCCGCCTCCAAACCCGCCAAACGTTCTATTTGAATCTGGGGATCGCCCAGCAGTTCGACGTTGGAGCCCGAAGCCACAGACGCCACAATGTCTGCAAGTGAAAGGCTCACCGCAACTCCAGGGGTAATGAAATAAAGTGATCCAACAAGCGTGCTTGCGCACGCCTCGACGCTTCTATTACTTGCCCGAATTCAAAGCCTTGATGACTTTGTCGGTGATGTCATGTTTGGGGTTCACATAGACAGATTCCTGCAGAATCAAGTCATATTTTTCGGCCTCTGCCAGGGTCTTGACAACCTTATTGGCGCGCTCGATGACCTGCTGCAACTCTTCATTTTTACGGGTGTTCAAGTCTTCCTGGAACTCACGCCGCTTGCGCTGAAACTCACGGTCCTGATCCACCAATTGGCGCTGACGCGTGTTGCGGGCAGCCTCGGCCAAGGTAGGCGCTTCACGTTCAAATTTGTCAGACAAGGTTTTGAGCTGGGCCGCGCTGTCCGTCAACTCTTTTTCCCTTTTGCTGAACTCCTGCTCAAGCTTGGTCTGTGCAGACTTGGCCGAATTAGCCTCCCTGAAGATTCGGTCGAGGTTCACGATACCGACCTTGAACTCCTGGGCGTTTGCGGTCAAACCAGCCAAAGCAATAGCGGCACCGAGAATGATTTTGCTTGAGAGATTTTTCATTAAAACGATGTACCGATTTGGAATTGCAGACGTTCTATTCTATCGCCGGACACTTTACGCAAGGGGATGGCATATGCAATGCGCAAAGGTCCCACCGGTGAAATCCAGCTGATGCCCAAGCCGGTGGACACTCGCATGTCATTGAGCTTGTAACTCTGCTTCTCACCGTATACGTTACCAGCATCCAGAAAACCGTACATGCGAAGCGTACGGTCATTGCCTGCACCTGGGAAAGGCGCAACAAGCTCGCCATTCAAGGTGATTTTCTTGGGGCCACCAATGGCGATGTCGGACGCATCCCTGGGGCCCAATGATCCTTGCTGGAAGCCGCGCACAGAACCCAAGCCACCCGAGTAGTAGTTTTTGAACAGTGGGAAAGGTTGACCATTCAAGCCTTTGCCCCATCCCAGTTCGCCGTTCAAGGCGATGGTGAACTGTTTGTTCAACGGGATGTACTGTTGGATCTGGTAGTTGGCACGCAGGAACTTGATGTCACCTGCCACACCCCAGTCGCCGTAAACACGTTGAAAACGGCCCATGGTTGGCACAAGGGCACTGTCCCGGGTGTCCCGTGACCAACCTACCGTCAAGGGGATAGAGCTGCTGGTGAATCCAAACTGGTTCGCATACGCCAAGTAGCTGACCGGCAAATTGGTCCCCGGTACGATGGTCAAGGATTCATAGCCGGAGCCAAAATAAACCGTGTCACTTTCGGTGAATGGCACACCGAACCTTACGCTGGCACCACGCGACTTCAAACTGTAGTCACCGCCCTGCCCCGACAAAGGATTGCTTGTCCTGTCGTACAGATCGAAGGTGCGGGAAATACCATCAGCCGTGAAATAGGGGTCGACAGTACTCAGAACGATCTGGCGGTTCGACTTGCTGGTGTTGACATCAATCCCCAGGTAATTACCCGATCCAAACACATTTTCTTGTTTGATGCCGAATTGAAGTGAAATGCTGTCTGCGCTGGAGTAACCGGCACCAATCTGCAGATTGCCCGTGGGTTTTTCCGCTACGGTCATGGTCACATCCACCTGGTCCGCAGTACCAGTGACTTCCTGTGTCTCCACATTCACGTCCGTGAAAAAGCCCAAACGGTCCACACGATCCCGAGAGAGTTTGATCTTGTCACCGTCGTACCAGGACGACTCGAACTGCCTGAACTCTCGGCGCACGACTTCATCACGTGTGCGGTTGTTACCAACAACGTTGATGCGCCGAACGTAGGCGCGGCGTGAGGGTTCTGCCTGCAAGACAAACGCCACGCGGTTGTTCACGCGATCAATTTCGGGGGTTGCTTCCACGCGGGCAAAAGCAAAACCAAAGGTGCCAAAGTAATCGGAGAACGCCTTGGTGGTCTCAGCCACGGCATCAGCGTTGTAAGCTTCGCCGGGCTTGATCGTCACCAGTGACTTGAACTCATCTTCCTTGGTCAAATAGTTACCCTCGAGCTTCACACCCGAAACGACAAATCGCTCCCCTTCCGTGATATTGACGGTGATGGAGATGCCCTGCTTGTCGGGGGAAATGGCAACCTGGGTGGAGTCGACCTTGAACTCCAGATACCCACGCGTCAGGTAATACGAACGAAGTGTTTCAATGTCGGCGTTCAACTTGGCACGGGAATAACGGTCTGACTTGGTGTAGAAGCTCAGCCATCCGCCCGTGTCCAGATCAAACAAGCCCAGGAGCGTGGACTCGCTGAATACCTTGTTGCCGGCAACTCGAATTTCCTTGATCTTGGCGACCTCTCCTTCGATCACACTGAACGTCAGGTTGACGCGATTGCGTTCAATGGGCGTGACGGTTGTGATCACCTCAACGCCATACAGGCTCTTGTTGATGTACTGACGCTTGAGCTCTTGCTCTGCCTTGTCAGCCAAAGCCTTGTCAAAGGGCTGCCCGTCAGAAATACCTGCTTCACGCAGCGCTTTTTGCAGAGCTTCCTTTTCAAACTCTTTGGTACCTACAAAGTCAACGTCGGCCACCGTAGGGCGCTCCTCCACCACCACGACCAGCACGTCACCACTGACTTCCAGGCGAACGTCCTTGAACAATCCCAGACCAAACAGAGCTCGGATGGCAGCAGCACCTTTTTCATCGCTGTAACCGTCACCCACACGAAATGGCAGGGAGCCGAAGATCGTTCCAGGTTCCACGCGCTGCAGGCCTTCGACACGGATGTCACGCACGGTGAATGGCTCGACAGCCCAGGCTGCATTGACCGCGAACATGCCAGCTGCAAGTGCGCAAAGCGTGCGAAGTTTGAAACGGTTGAGTTTTTTATGCATGAAATATAGGGGTTTGACCTTGGTACCAAGGTGCGCAGAACCGAACCGGGGTGTGCGCACCATCTGGCAGGAAAAGTACGCTAGCCGAGCAGGCGGCTCACGTCGTTGAAGAGGGAAATTGACATCATGGCGAGCAGTATCGCAACACCGCCACGCTGCAGGCGCTCCATCCATGCGTCAGAGACGCTGCGGCCAGTGACGCCCTCCCAAAGATAATACATCAGGTGCCCACCGTCCAAAACAGGCAACGGGAGCAAGTTCAGAACGCCCAAACTGACACTGATCAATGCCAAGAAAACAAGGTAGGCGCTCCACCCTATGCTGGCAGACTTGCCGGCGTAGTCTGCGATAGTCAACGGGCCACTCAGGTTTTTAAGTGAGGCCTCGCCGATCACCATCTTGCCCATCATCTTGAGCGTCAGCGCTGACACTTCCCAAGTGCGCACAACACCACGCCAGAGTCCATCCAACACGCCATAACGCACGGTAACGAATGTGGGTGGTGCCCCCACGTAGGCGCCAATACGCGCCACAGCCACACCACCAACCTGTTTGATCTCCGGCGTGACATCCAAGACAACAGCGGACGCACCCCGCTGGACATTCCACACTTGGGGCGCAGGAACTCCTGCAGAAGACGCTGCAGAAACTCGGATCGTCTCGCGCAATTGTTGTCCATCGACAATGTCCAGCCCGGCAACACGCTGAACCACATCGCCAGGCTTCAAGCCAGCCTTTTCAGCTGGACTGCCGGGCATCACCTCCCCCATCACGGGTCGTGTCCACGGACCGATGATGCCAATTTTCCGGAACAGTGTGGAGTCAGCTTCTGCAGCGGCGATCCGGCTTAAAGGCAACAGCACCATGCGTTCGACAGGTGCGCGTCCATCATTAGGCGCGGCCACAAGCATCTGAAGGTCATGCCCATCCAAGGCACCCTGCGTCATTCGCCATCGAAGATCTTCGAACGAACGGACATCCTCCAGCGTTTCGCCATCAAAACCAGCCTTTAAAACAGTTTCTGCACCACGAATACCTGCTTTTTCAGCCAGCGAGCCTGCGACCGGGCTGGCCAACACCGCGCGAGGCTCCTCAACACCCATCCAATTCACTGCGGCATAGATAAGCACGGCGAGAACCAAATTGGCTGCTGGACCCGCGACGACGACGGCCGCACGGGCTTTGAGGGGTTGGGTATTGAAGGCCAGATGACGCTCCGCGGCATCCACGGGAGCCTCCCGCTCATCCAGCATCTTGACATACCCCCCCAGGGGCAACATACCGATCGAAAACTCCGTTGGCTTATTCTTCAAACGCCACTTGAAAATGGGCTTGCCAAAACCGATTGAAAACTTCAGCACCTTGATGCCACAGGCCACGGCGACTCTGTAATGCCCATATTCGTGCACCGCAATAAGTATCCCGAGCGTGACAACAAACGCAAGCACAGTAACCAACATGTCAAATCTCCCAATTTCCAGCGACGCCGCACGCATGAGCGCGTGCCCTTGCATCCAGCGCCAGCAGGTCTGCTATCTCGTGAATCTCTGAGGCTTGCACAGCCTCCAAAGTTGCACAATTGACATGATGGATTTGATCGAAGCGGATCTTTTTAGCCAGAAAAGCGGCGACAGCCACTTCATTGGCCGCGTTGAGCACTGCCGTACTGCCACGCGGGCCCCTCAGAACATCCCAGGCCAACGCCAGACCAGGAAACAGTCGGTCGTCAGGCTTGGCGAAAGTCATGGTCGACAAGGCTGTGAAATCAAGCGCCTTAGCACCAGACACAATACGGTCTGGCCACGACAGGCCATACGCAATCGGACCACGCATGTCAGGTGTACCCAACTGGGCAACCACTGACGCATCGCGGTACTGAACCATGGAGTGGATGATGCTCTGCGGATGAATCACCACCTCAATTTGTTCAGGGGCCATGCCAAACAGGTAGCGAGCCTCAATCACCTCCAACGCCTTGTTCATCATGGTGGCGGAATCCACTGAAATTTTGCGGCCCATCACCCAGTTGGGATGGGCGCAGGCCTCATCCGGCGTGACGTCGCGCAAGGTGTCGGGGTGCCGACTTAAAAAAGGCCCGCCAGAGGCCGTCAGAATGATTTTTTCAACACGTGCAGCCCATGTATCTGCCGATTCTGGCAAGGACTGAAAAATTGCAGAATGCTCGCTGTCGATTGGCAGCAGTTGGGCTCCACCATCCCGAACCGCCTGCATGAAGACGTCGCCACCCACGACCAAGGCCTCCTTGTTTGCCAGTAGCAAGCGTTTGCCGGAACGCGCAGCAGCCATGCAGGCAGGCAGGCCCGCGGCGCCTACGATGGCAGCCATCACGGTATCAACCTGCTCATGAGATGCTATGATTTCCAGAGCATCATCGGCAATGATTACCTTGGCCTGAAGCTGATTCAGCTTTAGTTTCTCCGCTAGCAGGCGTGCATGCGGCTCGCTGGCCATGACGGCAAACACAGGCTTAAAACGAGCGCATTGCGCCAGCATCACATCGACCTGGGTGGAGGCACTTAACGCAAAAACTTCGAACCGCTCGGGATGGCGTTCAATCACATCCAGGGTACTGACGCCGATGGAGCCGGTGGATCCCAACACAGTGACACGCTGCTTTGCGAACATCATGAAAACAACCTAAACAAAAACAAGGGATTCAAAAGCTGACCAGCATCATCGCCAGGGGCACGGCGGGAAGTAACGCATCAACCCGATCCAGCACCCCACCGTGTCCCGGCAACAATCCACTTGAATCCTTCGCACCAGCGCTGCGTTTGACGAGTGATTCAACCAAATCACCCACGACGCTCATGGACGCCAGAAAAACAAGCGACAGTGACATCACCCATCCTCCGTGCAGAGCCAACAGCCGATGGAACAGGGTTTGACCTGAAGGTTGAAGCAACACCCAGACCCAGGCCAATAGCAGCACACCCGTCATCCCGCCCCAAACGCCTTCCCAGCTTTTTCCTGGGCTGATGGCAGGGGCCAGCTTGTTCCGACCAAACCTGCGCCCGGCAAAGTAGGCACCAATATCAGCAACCCAGACCAACAACAAGATTGACAACAGGAATTCGATGCCCATGACCCGAGCCTGCGCCACGGCCAGCCAGGCAGCCCAGAGCACCAGCACCCCGCACGGCACACGCCAAACAGCAGGTATCTGCGACCAGCCGGTCACCCCCCGTGCCAACAAAAAAGCCCCCCCCAACACCCAGGCCGCACCGACAAGCACCCAGAAAAAAGGCAATGGTTGACTCAGCCAGCCAGACGCCCAGGATAAAGTGCACAACACCACACATACCCCACCCCAGGCCAGCGATGCCACGGATCCGCCACCATTGAGTCGGCTCCATTCCCACGAGGCCGCTGCGATCAGAAGGAGGGCTACAGCACAAAACGGAAAAGAAGTGGTGTAGAAAAGTGCCGGAAGCAGCACTGCGAGTAAAGCGATCGCTGTGACCACGCGCTGCTTGAGCATTAATTGACTTTCGTTGAGGTCAGGTCTGGGGAGCCTGTGTTTCCAAATCGTCTTTCGCGCTTTTGAAACGCGACGATCGCTTCGTCCAGTGCTGCTTCTCCAAAGTCTGGCCAAAGCACGGAAGAAAAATACAACTCAGTGTAGGCTGCTTGCCAGAGCAGGAAGTTGCTAAGACGAAACTCGCCGCCAGTTCTGATCAGCAGGTCAGGGTCGACAACGTGTGACGTTGCCATAGCACGGTCGAGGGACACTTCGGTGATGGTCTCTCCCCTGCTCGCCAGCGCCTGCGCGGCCTGCGCGATGTCCCATCGACCCCCATAGTTAAAACAAACGTTCAACACCAAGCGTCGGTTGTCAGACGTACTGTGTTCCGCTTTCGCCAGCGCATCCTGAACGCGCACTGACAACTGTGTACGATCACCGACAAAATGAAGTTGTACCCCATTATTTTTGAGACTGTCCACCTCACGAGCCAACGAAATGGCCAACAATTCCATAAGCCCGGACACTTCCTCGGAAGGACGATTCCAGTTTTCGGAAGAAAAAGCAAAGACAGTCAGCACAGCGATATTTCGCGCCAAGCAAATTTTGACACAGCGCGTCAAAGCACTCACGCCCTGCTTGTGTCCTGCAATCCGTGGCAGGAATCTGCGCGTCGCCCAGCGGCCATTGCCATCCATCACGATGGCAATGTGATTCGGCGGGTCGCAAGAGGTCAGCGGAGTCATCGCACGCCGCAGTCAGTGCTGGCCGGCAATACAGAACTCCGGCTTAAAAAATGCCACGTCAGACCGCCATGATGTCTTGTTCTTTACCTGCAACCAATTTGTCCACATCGGCAATAAAGCGGTCTGTGAATTTCTGCACATCATCATGCGCTCGACGCTCATCGTCTTCTGACGCAAGTTTTTCCTTGACCAGTTTTTTGACGCCCTCATTGGCATCCCGACGCAGGTTACGGATAGCCACCTTGGCGTGCTCACCCTCTCCCCGAACAACCTTGGTCAGTTCTTTGCGTCGCTCCTCAGTCATGGCAGGCATGGGCACGCGAATCAGATCACCTTGGGATGCAGGGTTCAAACCCAGATCGGAATCCCGAATGGCTTTCTCGATCTTAGCGCCCATACCCTTTTCCCACGGAGACACACTGATCGTGCGGGCGTCCAAAAGTGCCACGTTGGCAACCTGGCTGATAGGAACCATCGAGCCATAGTAATCCACATGAACAGTGTCCAGAAGGCCAGGGTTGGCGCGACCAGTGCGGATCTTGGTCAAACTGGTTTTGAATGAATCCAATGACTGGTTCATCTTTTGTTCAGTGAGTTGCCTGATTTCAAGAATACTCATGGTCGAAGCTCCGAAAATTGATAACGCGTGAAACGAAGTGGACGCTGCCACACTGGCAATGATGACCAGCGCTTATACGTGGACCAGCGTCCCCTCGTCCTCGCCTTGCACAACACGCTTTAATGCGCCGTGCTTGAAGATACTGAATACTTTGATGGGAAGCTTTTGGTCACGGCACAGCGCGAAAGCGGTGGCATCCATTACCTCAAGATGTTTTCCCATCACCTCGTCAAACGTGATGTTGGTGTAGCGCGTGGCGGCAGGGTCTTTTTTGGGATCGGCGGAGTAAACACCGTCCACTTTGGTCGCCTTCAACACGATCTCAGCACCAATTTCGGCACCTCTGAGTGCAGCCGCTGTATCGGTGGTGAAGAAGGGGTTGCCGGTACCTGCCGCAAAAATCACCACCTTACCTTCTTCCAGGTACTGCAGTGCCTTGGGACGCACGTAAGGCTCGACCACGCGCTCAATGCCGATGGCGGACATGACACGGGCAATCAAACCAGCTTTGTCCATGGTGTCCCCAAGGGCCAGCGCATTCATCACGGTTGCCAACATCCCCATGTAGTCGGCAGTCGCGCGGTCCATGCCAACAGACCCGCCCGCCACACCGCGAAAGATGTTTCCTCCACCGATGACAACAGCCACCTGCACGCCCATGCGGGTGACTTCAGCGATTTCCTCAACCATGCGAACAATCGTCGCGTGGTTGATGCCAAACGCATCGTCCCCCATCAAAGCCTCACCCGACAGTTTTAACAAGATTCGCTTGTAGGCCGGCATGTAAGAGCTTTCTGTAAGACGAAATGAATGAAGTTTAGTGGCCTTCCGGCAGTTCATGGGCGCACAGGGCAGCCCATCAACGTCAAGACGATGCCTATTGGCTCAGGCTGCTTTGGCAGCGGCGATCTGAGCTGCGACTTCAGCGGCGAAGTCGTCAACCTTTTTCTCGATACCTTCACCCACCACATACAGTGTGAAAGACTTCACTGTGGTGGCTTTTTCCTTGAGCATCTGCTCAACCGTTTGTTTGTCGTTTTTGACAAATGTCTGGTTGTTCAGGCTAACTTCCTTGAGGAACTTCTGCACGCCGCCTTCGATGCGCTTAGCGACGATTTCATCGGATTGAACAGCCTTGCCCTCGGCAATCGCCTTGGATGCATCCTCGGCAGCCTTCGCCGCAGCGACTGAACGCTCTTTAGCCACCAACTCGGCCGGAACATCAGCACTGGACAACGACACTGGCTTCATTGCTGCAACGTGCATGGCGACATCTTTGGCGGCAGACTCGTCGCCTTCAAACTCAACCATGACACCGATGCGGCCATTGTGCAAATAAGACGCGACCGAGCTTCCAGCGAAGCGCTTGAAGCGACGAACACTCATGTTCTCGCCGATCTTGCCAATCAAACCCTTACGCACATCTTCGACTGTCGGCCCAAAACCGTCCAGAGACAAAGGCATGCCGCCAATGGCATCAACATCCGAAGGATTGTGGGCAACGATACCCTCAGCAACCGCCTTCGTGAACGCCAAAAAGCTGTCATTTTTAGTGACGAAGTCCGTTTCGCAGTTGACTTCGACAATAGCACCGACGTCACCGGACTGATGGGCGGCGACAATGCCTTCTGCCGTGACACGAGAGGCCGCTTTACCAGCTTTATTACCCAGTTTGACGCGCAGGATCTCTTCCGCTTTTTCGAAGTTACCTTCCGCTTCAGTCAATGCTTTCTTGCATTCCATCATGGGCGCGTCGGTTTTTCCGCGCAATTCTGCAACCATGCCTGCGGTAATAGTGATAGCCATTTTATTTCTCCGTTGATGTAAGGTTAGCTGCGCTGACCAAATGTGCCAATAACACGAGTAACGAGCTGAACCCGAATTGGTCGTAGGTCTGCAATCAAGTTGTGAAAAAGGGGCTACGCGAGCCCCTTTTTCAGTGTTCGGCCAAGCCAATCAAGACTGACCAAACCGCCGCGCGATCAGGCTGACGCGCTTTCCACTTCGACAAATTCGTCGGAGCTTTCAGCGGACACAGCCTTGACAACCTCATTCATGGCCGCCGCACGACCTTCGATGATGGCGTCTGCAATGCCTTTTGCGTACAGGGCAACGGCCTTGGACGAGTCGTCGTTGCCTGGAATCACGTAATCGATTCCGATAGGCGAGTGGTTGGAGTCAACCACACCGATCAATGGAATACCAAGTTTTTTGGCTTCCAAAATCGCGATCTTGTGAAAACCCACATCGATCACGAAAATTGCATCCGGCAGAGCAGCCATATCCTGAATGCCACCAATGTCTTTTTCAAGCTTTTCGATCTCGCGCTTGAAGGTAAGTTGCTCCTTCTTGCTGATCGAATCAAGGCCAGCTTCCTGCTGGGCCTTCATCTCTTTCAAACGCTTGATAGAGGTTTTGACTGTCTTGAAGTTGGTCAACATACCGCCGAGCCAGCGCTGGTCAACAAATGGAACGCCAGCGCGCTGTGCTTCGGTGGCGACGATTTCGCGCGCCTGGCGTTTGGTGCCAACCATCAAAATGGTGCCGCGGTTAGCGGAAAGCTGCTTGGCAAACTTCATCGCATCCTGGAACATCGGGAGCGATTTTTCCAGGTTGATGATGTGAATACGGTTGCGATGGCCAAAGATGTAAGGAGCCATCTTAGGGTCCCAGAAGCGAGTTTGGTGCCCAAAATGGACGCCGGCTTCCAGCATTTCGCGCATGGTGGTTGACATAAGTAACTCCAAAGGTTGTGTCTAAAATCAACGCTTATCAGCCCAACGAACTTTGAGCCAACACCTTGAATGGTTGATTTGCGATTGACCCTGCGAACACTATTTTCTTAGCGTGAATCGAGCAGATCCACCTGCCGCAGAGCCTGCTGAGTATAGCATTGGCAGCAACCTTGCCAGAACAGTCATGGCGCTGTAGCGGCGCAGGCACCATCCTGATCTCGTTCTGGCTGCTTGAGTATCACCCTCGCGCGTTGTCAAAACGAATACCCACAGCAACTTCGCTACTGAAACAATAGCGCTAGGCAGCACTCCCTCGCTGGACTTAGCGCCATCCACCTCTACAAACCAAAAAAAATGCGCTCTGAAACTTTACGCCCTCATCTGCGCCGGATACGCCTCCGGCACAGCACACCGAGCCATTTAACGTTAATGTCCAGAGAGCGACCAACGCAGACTCAGGATGGTCAATTATGAAAATCGCTGTCATTGGTGCGGGGGTCGTGGGGGTGACGACGGCCTACGAACTGGCTACCGAGGGTCATGAGGTCATAGTTTTTGAACGGTGCAGCGCTGTTGCAGAAGAAACGAGCTTCGCCAACGCGGGCATCATTGCGCCGGGCTACGTGGCGCCCTGGTCCGCACCAGGTATGCCGGCCAAGGTACTGCGCGACCTTCTCAGCCGCCATGCATCAGTTCGCCTTAGTCTGCCGCTCACGGGCAACGACGTGACATGGATGTGGCGATGGCTGAAATCATGCCATGTGGATGTCTGGCGAGCCAACCGGGAACGTATGCACCGACTGGCGTTCTACAGCCGAGAGCGCCTGGACTTTCTCGCTGAAAACCTGGCACTTGAATTCGATGCCAGCCAAGGCTATCTGGTGTTGCTGCGCACCGCCAAAGATCACCAGCGTGCTGCGACCGGTCTGGCGCTGTTGCGCGATGCCGGTGTGGCGGCGCTCGAGGTCAGCGCTGAACAAGCCCGTGTACTGGAGCCAGCGCTGAATATTGATACACCGTTGCAGGGCGGTATTCATATGCCTCAAGATGGCGTGGCGAACTGCAGGCAGTTCGCGTTGCTGCTCAAACGCCACGCACAGCAGCTAGGCGTTCAATTTGAGTTCAACACCCGCGTCGTCCGACTCAATGCATCGCGACCCGGAAACATCCAAACCGTTCCCACCACATCCGCGCAACCTCAACTGCCTCAGACACACCAGTTTGACGCTTCTGTGGTGTGCGCTGGCGCCTTTTCTGCCGCGCTACTGCAGCCTTTGGGCCTGAATCTACCGATGACGGCAGTCTACGGCTACTCCATCAGCGCCACGATTGGCGAGCCGCTCAACGCGCCCCGCAGCGCAGTGATGGACGAGCGCTACAAAGTCGCTATTTCGCGCCTAGGTAACAGGGTGCGGGTGGCTGGCAGCGCAGAACTGGGAGGCTCGCCGGCCATCAAAAACCCTGCGTCACTGCAAACGCTGTACAAAGTGTTGCAGGACTGGTTTCCAGGTGCTGCGCGGTTGGCCAGCACCAGCAACGGTGGCAGCATAGGTGCGGGCATTCAGGAATGGAAAGGTGCCAGGCCCATGATGCCGGATGGCCCTCCCCTGATCGGCAGCAGCGGCATTCCGGGCGTTTGGCTGAACGTCGGTCATGGCTCCAGCGGCTGGGCCTTGAGCTGTGGCAGCGCACGGATGCTGACCGATTTGATGAGTGGCAAGGTACCAGACATCAATCCGGATGGCCTTGGCATTGACCGCCTGCATCGCTCTCGCTGGTTGTAGGCGTTTGCCGCAAAAAACCGATGCGCTGTTTTTGAACCGTACCGATGCCTTGGACAGGCGTTAAAGTGCAAGCAGTCTGGCCATGACAAGGTGTTTTATCTTGCCATGTGCTGCCAGGCCATCATCAAACAGGGAGTCCTCATGGGTATGTTCAGTTTTATCAAGGAAGCGGGCGAAAAGCTTTTTGGACACGGTGAAGCCAAAGCAGCGCAGGAGGCAGCAACCACCACGCCCACACCGGAGAATATCGCCGCCCGGAGCAAGGCCGCCGGGGCTGCCATTGAAGCCTACATCGGCACGCAAAACTTAGAGGTGGATGCGCTGGACATCAGCTTTGATGCTCCCACATCGACCGTCACCGTCGCAGGTGTCGCACCGGATCAGGCGACCAAGGAAAAGGTTCTTTTGTGTTGTGGCAACGTAGCTCACGTCGCAGCAGTCAACGACATGATGACGGTATCAGCCCCAGATGCTGAATCGCAGATGTACACCGTCGTCAGTGGCGACAACCTCTCGAAGATCAGCAAGGCTTTCTACGGAACACCCAACAAGTACACGCAGATTTTTGAAGCCAACAAGCCCATGCTGAGTCACCCCGACAAAATCTATCCAGGGCAGGTCCTGCGCATTCCGCCCGACGCATAAACAGTTCGTATCAAAACAGCAGGCCCGGTATACCGGGCTTTTTCTTGCTTGATGGCGCAAAAATACAAAGGCCACACCTACAAGCAATTGCAGCGATCAGTCAGTCGCTGAACGGCGTGACCTCCACCTGGCGGTCAGAGCTGCCCGCAAACACCCTGACACAGTGCACAGGACTCGCTGTTGCCAATCCGCCAAGACGCACTCACCGCACACACAGTGTGCTCAAGTTGCTGCAAATCGGCCGGCACCGTGCATGACGGTGGACAGACCGACGGGCATTGATGCCAGTGCAAGGCGGATCGAGAATTTCAGCGCTACACTTTTAATAGCTAATACGGCAATCAGAACCTAGGCGGCCACTCGTTTTACCCTCAGTTTATTGACTTTGACGCCTGGGTCGGCCACCACCAGACGCCAGCCTGGCGAGATGACCGAAGGGTCAGCTCCGATGGACGTTGACAGAAGACCGATTTGCTAAACGAAGACCACCGCCCCACGCCCGCGCGTGAACTGGCAAGCCAATGACTGCCCGCATCATTGCTACGCCGCACCAGGACAACCGGAACGCTTGGGGTCGTCGACCCCGTGACCCGTTAAGCCACCAACACCAAGCAGATTTGCAGCATCAGCATCAACACCAGCGCCGACAGATCCACACCTCCGATGGCGGGGACCACCCGCCTGAGCGGTGCAAGCAAAGGCTCCGTGAGCCGGCCCAATAGGTGGTAAGCGGGCGATGCAGTCTGCACCCATGACAGGACTGCGAAGCCAAGCACCATAAAAAAGACCATTTGCAGCGCCACACGAATCAGCATCTTGACGGCAAAACCAAGCACACCGATTAATGCCACGGGCGAAAAATCAACTAGAGAGGCCGATGAACCGGCCAACCACGCGAACAGCAACGCCCAAAGCGCTGCGTAAAGCAAAACCAGAACTACCGCAGCAACAACACTGGCCCAGTCGACTCGGGACTGCATCAATTTTGCGGGCATGCCACGTCTGAGCGGCTTGACCAGCCAATCCGTCACAGCCATGACAAACCTACCGGGCTGAACGCGCATGTTGATGCGAAGCCAGTTCATCCAGGCGCGCAGGAGCGCAGCGGCGACCAATGCGAAGAAAAGCGACTCCAGCAGCAAGGAAAGAATGCGAATCAGCATAGGTAAAGGTTTTTGAAATGATCGTTACCGAGCATGAGCCAATGAGAGATAAGGCCGCGGTAAGTGTCGTCGAGCTGAGGTTGACATCGCCCGACGCGTCCTCGGGCGCGTGCGCTGTGAACCTGCGCGCGCCCACATCTCAACGCCTCGGTTTTTTGCCTTGTTTGCGGCTGGCTGACCCAGCGGATTTGGCGGCCGATTTTTTTGCTGTCGCTTTCAAGGCTTGAATGGGAGACAGCGTCGATGAGACAGGCGCACGGTCCGTTCTTTGGACAGAAGTGCTCCTGCCGCCAGCACGCTTGGCTCTTTCACCGGTGTTGTTGACACTGCCGCCAGCGTCGTTGCGCGACTTGCCAGACCCTTTGCCCGAACCCCTTACAGCGCCAGCACCCACCATTGCATTGGCACCCGTCGAGAGGTCTCCCATCTTGTCCTTCATGGCTCGGCTGGTTACAGCCTGAAGGTCAGAGGCTTCGTCTACCAGACGGAAATCGATCTTTCGACCATCCAGATCCACGCGACTGACTTGAACACGAACGCGCGTGCCGATGGCGTACCGAATACCAGTGCGTTCACCACGCAACTCCTGACGGGCTTCATCAAAACGGAAGTATTCGCCACCCAGTTCAGTGATGTGGATCAGCCCCTCGACATACATGGCGTCAAGCGTCACAAAAATACCGAAACCGGTTGCCGCCGTGACAACACCTCCAAACTCTTCCCCCAGATGTTCACGCATGTACTTGCATTTAAGCCAGGCTTCAACATCACGACTGGCTTCATCCGCGCGTCGTTCGTTGGCGCTGCAGTGCAAGCCTGCAGCCTGCCACGCCAGTTCATCGGCACTGACTTTCTTCGGCTTTTGATCTGGATCCTTCACACGTGACGCCAGCCGCTTGGATAATTTTGCCTCGGCCTCACCGGGTGTTGGCAGCGCGGGCAGTTGGTACTTCGCCTTGTTCAGCACCGCCTTGATCACCCGGTGGACAAGTAAATCAGGGTAACGCCGAATGGGGCTGGTGAAATGCGTATAAGCCTCATAGGCCAGACCGAAATGGCCATTGTTCGCGGGCGTGTAGATAGCCTGCTGCATCGAGCGCAGCAACATAGAGTGGATTTGCTGCGCGTCGGGACGGTCCTTGGTGGCCTGTGCGATCTGTTGAAACTCGCCAGGGCTAGGCTCGTCGCTGATCGTCATGCCAATGCCAGCAGCCTTGAGGTAATTGCGCAGCATGTCCTTCTTCTCGGGCGTGGGGCCTTCATGGACACGGAACAAACCCAGGTGCTTGCTTTGCGCGATGAAGTCCGCAGAGCACACATTGGCGGCCAGCATCGCTTCTTCAATCAGCCGGTGTGCCACATTGCGCGTGCGCGGCACGATTTTCTCGATGCGACCGACTTCGTCGCAAACAATCTGGGTTTCAGTGGTTTCAAAGTCGACCGCGCCGCGCACACCGCGCTCCTTGAGGAGCGCCTGATACACATCATGCAAGTCCAGCAAATTGGGTACCAGCTTCTTGCGCTGTGCCGCTTCAGGGCCGCGCGTGTTACCCAGGATCGCAGCCACCTCGGTGTAGGTGAACCGCGCCTGGCTGAACATGACAGCAGGATAAAACTGGTAAGCGTGAACCTCGCCTTTGGCATTGACCAGCATGTCGCACACCATGCACAAGCGCTCAACATTCGGGTTCAAAGAACACAATCCGTTGGACAGCTTTTCAGGCAGCATCGGGATGACACGACGCGGGAAATAGACGCTCGTGGCGCGGTCGTAAGCATCCACATCAATGGCGCTGCCTGTTTGCACGTAGTGGCTGACATCCGCAATCGCCACGAGCAACCTCCACCCCTTGCCGCGCCCCACCTTCGCCGGCTCGCAATAAACAGCGTCGTCAAAATCTCTCGCGTCTTCACCGTCAATCGTGACCAACGCAATGTCGGTCAGATCGACGCGGTTTTGCTTGTCTTCAGGCCGAACCGCGTCTGGCAGTGTTCGGGCCAGGGCCATGGCTTCATCGCTGAACTCGTGCGGCACTCCGTACTTGCGTACGGCAATTTCAATTTCCATCCCAGGGTCATCGATTTCGCCCAGCACTTCCTTGACACGGCCGACAGGCTGCCCGAACAGTGCGGGCGGCTCTGTCAGTTGCACCACCACCACCTGCCCTGCCTTGGCAGTGCCCGTAGCACCCTTCGGTATCAGTACATCCTGGCCATAGCGCTTGTCTTCAGGGGCGACGAGCCAAACACCGCTTTCGTGCAGCAGGCGACCAATGATGGGGTTGGCGGAGCGCTCCAGAATCTCGGTGACGCGGCCCTCAGGACGGTTCTTGCGATCGTGCCGCACGATCCGTGCTTTGACGCGGTCCTTGTGCAGAACAGCGCGCATTTCGTTGGGAGGCAGGTAAATGTCCGCCTCGCCGTCATCACGCTGCACAAAACCATGACCATCGCGGTGGCCGGACACGGTGCCCTCGAACTCAGCGAGCAGACCGGATGAATGCGCAGCCGGATGACCAGCCTGGGCGCCTGTGTTGGGAGAAGATGTTTTGATGGGAATCTCTTTGGGTTGAAGGCTGGCAATCAATTGCCACTCAAGTATGCAGTGAAAATAATTCGGAGCCTTTGCCCGAATGGACATTAAAGCGATGTTATACTTTTAGCTGTGCCCGGGTGGCGGAATTGGTAGACGCGCACGGTTCAGGTCCGTGTATCGCAAGATGTGGAGATTCGAGTTCTCTCCCGGGCACCACAGACAATTTAGTTTCAAGTTCAAATTTACTGAAATTAATTAAAAATCCACTGCTTGCAGTGGATTTTTTTATGCCCGCTTGTTTTTAACACAGCAACACAGCGCCAGGACAGCTGGTTGCAACAACCAAGCACGCAAGCACCTCCGCGATCATGCCCGTCGCCCAATTCGCTGTGGTTCGTTGCGACTACAAGCACTCAGAGTCACGGCGACCCTTGAGCCGCATCAAGTTGGGCAATGGCGTAGAACGTCGCAAAACGTCCTCACTCAACCACTCAGCGCTGCGGCGAGCCCGCTCAGCAACCACGGGCAACGGCAAGTTGACGTAGTCGTCGTTGAAAACTTCAAAACTGTAGTCGCCACGGTAGCCGAGGGATTCCAGTTTGAGTACGAGCTCTGCAAGAGCTTCACTGTGAACGCCCTCACCCGGAAACACTCGAAACGTTCGAGCAGTCGACATTCGCTCTTCGAAGGTTCTGGTTTCCTGCCACATGAAATCAGCCAGCTGAACCAGAAATATCTTGCCTGGGTCCAGATAGTCCACCTCCTCCAGCGACGTTTTTGCCGCGAACAGATGGTATGAGTCAAGCCCAAGCCCAAGATTTGGACAATCTGCGCGGTTGACAACCTCCCAGGCGGTAGTGAATTCGTTGACCGTTCGGCCCCAGGACAATGCTTCGTAAGCGATCTTGATGCCCAGCGGCAATGCAAGCATCGCCAACTTGCGAAGATCCCGCGCCAGATGGTCCAGGTCATGAGTAGCGTGCACGGAGGTGGACGAACATGCCAGCATCAAATCACATCCCAGCGCAGCGCACATTTGCAGCATGGCCTTGGCAATGTCGACTTTGTAGTTGTGCAGATGGCCAGACATGCCCTCAAAGTCACGAAGTACCTGAAAACCAGTACAACGCAGCCCACTGCGACGCACCGCAGCCACCGCAGCATCCACGCCCTGTGCATGACCCACCAGGTCGTTGGCCTTGATCATGACCTGAGAAAAACCGGCTCTGCGCATGGCATCGAGTTTGGCCTCCAGGGGGCCTGCCAGCGTGATGGTGTCCATTCCGAAGCCGGAAATATTCATGGCTGAACAGCCTTCCGAGCAGAAGCGACCACATGGTTAACGGCAGGCTTGTCGCTGTGTACCAGTTCGAACGCAACCGAACCAAGATAGATTTTGGTCAATGCGCCGCGCAGGTCCGCGCCAGCGCCTTTTGAGTCGCGGTCTGACTCTACGAACTCAATGCCCAATTGACGCAACGCTTTAACGGCAGCAGGTACGTCCGGCACACCCAAACCCAGTCGTTTGAGGCTTTCACTGGCATCCTGAACGTGAATATGCGGCTCTACGAGTTGCAGCATGAAATCCTGGGCGACAGACACGGCTGGGCTACGAAGCAATTTGCCGCTGGGCATGATGCCGAATCGCTCTTCGTCCGGAATCAGTTCAAAACCGAACAGTTCCTTGTAGAACTCAATCCAGTCGTAGCTGCGGTCAACGCCAATGTATTGGACAATGCCAAAAAAATGCAGCCCGGCCATCGCAGGTGGGTGCTGATCAACGCCAGGTATCGCCACAAAGTCCACGTCATAGATCGAAAACTCCCGGTAGCGGTCTACAAAGTAGATGCGGCTGCCACCCGCGCCATGAATCCCGGGGATGTTGAGTTCCATCACCTCAGCCCGGGTGGGTACATCCCACGCCCCGCGCTCTCGCACATAGGCATAAGCTGCTCGCGCATCCCGCACACGAAGGGCGACAGCTGAAATCACAGGCGTGTCGCAGCTGGTTGCACCGGTTGAGGCGACATCGTGCGACACAGCAGGGTGTGCGTTGACGACGATGTTGAGTGCGCCCTGCCGGTAAAGCAGCACCTCGCGGGACCTGTGACGTGCAACGGGCTTGAAACCCATCATCTCCAGCACCTGGCCTAGGGCCTGCGGCTTGGTAGTGCTGTATTCAATAAATTCAATGCCATCCAGACCAACCGGGTTGGCTGCATCACTGGACGACACCTGCAAAGGCTCACGGTCGTCCACAGGTGTCACCATCAAATCACTCATGCAAGCATCTCCGTTTTTCTCTCGATGTCGGTCGCCGCAGCGGCGCCAGCGCCGCCCAGGAACAGGCGTTCAATGTCAGGGTCGGCCAGCAGTTCCGATGCTGGCCGGTGAAGCACCAGCCGACCCGACTCCAACGCAATCGCATCGTCCGAGACCTTCAGGGCACTCTTCACATTTTGCTCCACCATCAACACCGTCGTGCCCTGGTCGGCCAGCTTTCTCAGCAACTTGAACACGTCCTGGACCACCATCGGGCTCAGCCCAATGCTCGGCTCGTCGATCAGGATCACTCGCGGCCGCAACAACAGCGCTCTTCCGATTTCCAGCTGTTTTTGCTCGCCGCCCGACAAGGCGGAAGCTTGCGAATGCAGGCGCTCCTTGACGCGAGGAAAAAACTCCAGCACCTCCGGGATGCGCTCATGCGTGGTTTTCATGCCCAGCGTGATGCCTCCCAGCTCCAGGTTTTGCCACACGGTCAGTTGACCAAAAAGATTACGTCCCTGCGGCACAAAAGCGATGCCTTTGGCCAGCAGTTCCTTTTGTGTCGCACCAGCAATGTTCACCCCGTCCAGAAGAATGCGGCCTTGCCTTGGCTTGAGCAGACCAAAAAGGGCTTTCAGCACCGTGGACTTGCCAGCCCCATTGGGCCCGAGCAGAAGTGTGATCGACCCTTTCCGCGCCTTGAAACTGAGATTGTTCAGGATCATGAAATCCTTGTAACCAGCCACCACGTCGTCAAATTGAATACAGATTTCACTCATCTTCAAGCTCCCAGATAGGCGTCAAGCACCTGCTTGTTGGCGCGGATTTCTTCTGGCCGGCCGATCGCCAGCACCTTGCCTTCGACCATCACCATGATGCGATGGCACAGGTCCATCACAAAATCCATGTTGTGCTCGATCACCACAAAACTGCTTTTCTTGCCATCACGTGGGTTGCGGTTCAGGTCTTTAAGGAGCGTGGAAATTCCACCCACCAGGCTGGGGTTGACGCCGGCGCAGGGCTCGTCCAGCAGCACCAGCGCCGGCTGGCTCATGAACGCCATCGCAATGTCCACCAGCTTTTGCTGGCCATAACTGAGCGTTCCTGCCTTCAGATGGGCCACATGCCGGATGCGAAATTGATCAATCAGGGCATCGGCGCGCGCACCCAGACCGGAGTCCGTCGGCGCAAACATGCGTCCAAACATGCTGCCCTGGTGCTCCTGCGCCGCCACGATCAGGTTGTCCCGTACGCTCATCTTGCCAAACACCTGCAGCGTTTGAAAGGTGCGTCCAACGCCTCTGCGACTGAGTTCCAGAGGACCGCAATGCGTCACGTTCTGACCGTTCAATTCAATTTTTCCAGAGTTGGGCGTGATTTGGCCCAACATGGAATTGAACAGCGTGGTCTTGCCTGAGCCGTTGGGTCCGATCACGCCAAAAATCTCGCCAGGCATCACCTCAAAACTCACGCCTCCCACGGCCTGAATGGCACCGTACGCCTTTTTCAGGTCGGTCACTTTCAACAATGGCTGACTCATACCGAAGCTCCTTGCTGCGTTGACCGGTCTGTTGCCGGGGAAGATACGGGCGAAGCGGACGCTGCACGCGCCCGGTCCAGGCTGGCCTGGCGCGAGTCACGCCGGGCACGCAGGCGATCTGGCAGGCTCAACAGGCCATCAGGCAGCCACACCATCATCACCACCACCACGGCGCCGAACACAGGCAAATACCAATTGGACAGTGCAGGCACCACATCGCGGATCCAGTCTGGCGCCATCACGCCGACAGCCGCCCCCACCAGAGGCCCCAACAGATAGCCTGGCCCGCCAACGACCACCATCAGATACATCATGATCGAGGCACCCACTGCGAACGGTGCAGGTTCGATGAAGTCAACCAGTGACGCAAACAAGGCCCCCGCGACACCCGCGTAGGCCGCCCCAATGGCGAATGACAGCAGCGTGTAGCGCCGGATGTCCACACCCAGGCTTTCAGCGCGAATCGGGTTGTCCCGCAGCGCCGTGAACGCCTTGCCCCAGGGGCTGCGCAGCAAACCCAGCTGCAACAGCAACATCAGCGCAGCAAACCCCAGCACGAAGTAGTAGTAGGCGGCATTGGACTTGAGTGACATCCCCAAAAACTCAGGCCTGGGAATGCCGTTGATCCCGAACGTTCCACCGGTCAACCACTCCTCGTTGCGCATGACAAGCCAGACGGCCGTGTTAAAACCGAGCGTGGCGAAGGCCAGATAAATGGTTTGCACCCGCAAGGCAGGAAACCCCAACACCAGACCCACCGCGAAACAAAGCGCTGCCGCGGCCGGCAAGCCCACCCACCAGCTCATGCCCGCTTTCATCATGATGGCCACGGTGTAGGCCCCAATCCCGAAGAACGCGGCATGCCCCAGCGACTTCTGACCGGCAAAGCCGACCGTCAGATTCAAACCCATGGTGGCAATGACAAACACCAGCCAGTAGGTCAGCAGGTAAACCCCGTAATTCTTGAGAAACTGCGGCATTGCCAACAGCAACATTGCCGATGCTGCTATTGAAATAATAGCTATTTTGCGACTCGGGTTCATACCTTGCGCTCCTCTTTTTTACCCAGCAAACCTTGGGGCTTGAACAGGATCACCACCATAAAAATCACCAACGCCACGGCGTCCTTGTAAGACGGCGAAATATAGGCTGCCGCCAGGTTCTCACTCACGCCCACCAGCAACCCACCCAGCAAGGCACCGCGCGAGTTGTTGAACCCACCGATGATGGCTGCGAAGAAGGCCTTGGTGCCCAGGCTCTCACCCATGTCAAATTTGGCCAGGTAAGTTGGTGCGACCAACAAGGCAGCCGCGCAAGCCAACACTGCATTGATGGCGAAGGTATAGAAAATCATGCGCGGCACATTGATACCCAGCACCGAAGCAGATTCCGTGTTCTGAGCCACAGCCTGCATGGCCCGGCCAGTCACCGTTTTAGAGATAAACGCCTGGGTGGCGAACACGATGAGCAGTGCAAACACCAAGGTACCCACATCCGCCAGCGTGATCGTCACACCCGCAATGTTGAACAGCTTGTCGGCAAAAATGGAGGGAAATGGCTGTGCTTCCGCACTGTAGCCAGCACGCATCGCATTGCGGATGGCGATCGACAAACCAATGGTGGCCACCACGATGGGCATCATGCCGAACTTGAACAGTGGGTCCACCACACTGCGCTTGAAGGCCCAGCCCAGCACCGCAACAGCCACCACAGCCGTCAGCAGCAGGCTGACCAGCAAAGGTGCGCCCAGGCTCATAAACCCCAGCATCGCAAAGGCTGGCAGCATCACAAACTCACCCTGCGCAAAATTGATCGTGCCAGCGGCCTGCCACAGCAACGTAAAGCCCAGCGCGGCCAGCGCATAAATGCTGCCTGTGGCCAGGCCGCTGAAAAAAAGTTGGAAAAAATCCGTCATGAGGTTCTCGCGTTTCGCCGTTCACCCTGGCAGCGCAGGACACCCCGCAAGCCAGGTGAACGGCGGGATTGCTTATTTTTTGGCCGCGGTCGTTGCCGGGGCGGCCTTGCTCGGCTGAATGCTCGCCGTAGCGCTGCCCAGCGGCGGCACGGTGTCAATCACCTCTTGCTTGCCGTTCTTGATCTGCACCATGAAGCTCACGCGATCCAGGTCGCCTTTGTTGTCGAATTCCGTGTACATCAGGGCGCCAGGGTATTTGTCCGTATTGATCTTCAGCCCCTTCATGGCGTTGGCCACGGCCACACGGTCTACCTTGCCTGCTTTTTCAATGGCGGCCTGCATAGCGTAGACGCCCGAGTAGCCTTTCATGCCGTTGTGGTCGGACATGTACTTGTACTCGCGCTCAAATTTTGCGCGGAAGGCACGAACAGCAGGAATCGGCGCATCGACCGTCAAGCCCACGTGGGCGATAGCGCCGTTGGCAGCTTCGCCCGCCAACTCGATCACTTTCTGGCCGGTCAGGGTGGTCTCACCAATCACGGGCTTGGTCCAGCCCTGCTTGCGCAGCTCGCGCAACAGCCGAGCCGACTCGTCTTCGTTGGTGTAGGCAAAAATTGCCTCGGCGTTGGACTGTTTGGCCTTGAGAACCGCAGAGGAAAAGTCCACTTGTCCCTGGTCCGTTGAAATTTCGGCCAACACTTTGGTGTCGGTCGTGGCCAGGGCTTTCTTGATCGCTTCCAGACCGCCCTTGCCGAAGTCATTGTTGACATACACGACCGCCACCGATTTCAGCTTGGCCTGCTGGTTGATGTACCGCGCCACCTTGGGCATGGCCGTCGTCTGGGTGAAGCTGGTGCGGAAAATGTAGGGGTTGCCCTGCAGGGTGATGTTGGCCGCTTCACCACCGGTCCAGTTGGGAATCTGCGCTTTTTCGGACTCTTTCATGCTCACCACAATGGAGCCCGAGAACACCGGACCGAAAATGGCAAACACCTCCTGGTCGATGGCTTTTTTGGTCAGGCCCAACGCCACACCTGAGTTGGAGGTGGTGTCAGACGTCAGGACCTCGATTTTTTTACCCAGAATGCCGCCCGCAGCGTTGATTTCCTTGACAGCCAGCTCGACCCCGTTTTTGAAGTTGGTGCCTGCAGTGGCCCCTGCGCCTGACAGCTCCACAATCGCAGCAATTTTGATCGCTTGTTGGCTATATGCTGCTGTAGCCCCAGCAATCATTGCCAGTGCAGCTATCATTTTTATAGTGTTTTTACGGTTCATTTCACAGTCTCCTTAGGTTGGTCAAACAGTCTGCCTGCGTGAGTCACGCGGCGCCCCTCGACTTCGGGGGGCAGGATTTCCCCAAGCATCTCGCTTGGGTAAATAAGTTCGCGAACACAGTGCATGTCATCACGCACCCACTGAGCCGCGGTGTTGAGTCCAAAAAAATCAAGATACAGCGGGATTTGCTGAATCAGCATCTCAAAGCCCGGGTGGGCCGCCAAGCCGCGTGCATGCGCCGCACGCACCACAGGGGTGGGCTGATTTTTCATCAAAATATCGACCAGAGTAGCGTCGTCGTCCATGCGCGCAACGTCCAGTGGCAACGCATCACCTGCATTCAGGCCGAGTGGCGAGGCATGAACCACGAGGTCGTAGCCGGTCGGTACAGCGCTGTCGGCAACACCAACCAACGCCCGGCTGGCGCCCTGAATCCGGTGGGCTACTTCTGCCGCTCTGCCAGGCACGGGATCATAGAAGTCCAGCTGCGATACGGCCTTGTCAGCCACGGCAAGTGACGCACCAATAGCAGCGGCACCGCCACCCGCACCGACCACCAGCACCCGACGGTCTGACCACCTCACCCCCAAAAATTCAAGTGAGGCCACAAAACCCTCACCATCAAACAGGGCGCCTGTCAGCGTGCCATCCGGCTCCCGCCTGACCGCGTTGACGGCCCCGGCCAAGACACCCAAATCCGTGCACCGGTCCAGCAATGCGGCAATAGGGGCCTTGTGCGGAATGGTCACCCACAGGCCCTTGACGTTGGGCGCTTTGAACACCGCATTGACAAATTCACCCAGCTGGCTCTGGGCGACGCAGATCGGCACCAAAACAGCGTCAATCCCGAGATGGGCAAAGATGGCGTTGAAGGTTTGCGGGGCTTTGACCTGCTCCACCGGGTCGCCCAAGATGAAATAAACATCAGCCGCGCCAGAGACACCAGTTTTTGTCAATGCTGTGATTTCCGGGTGTAGGCTCATATTTTTTGTGCGTTAATCGATCTGTAGAAGTTGATAATCGTAAATATAGGTGACCCAAGTCAACCAAGCCAGCTAAAAATCAATATTTTGTGCGTTTATCGCACATATTAGTTCAATTATCGCGCGAACCAAGGGTTTCACACTAAGGCGCCAATGACATCATCAGACGACAACAAGCCACTTAAAACCAAGGCAGACTCTGCTGGAAGATCGATGCTGGGCCAACTCCAACTCCAACGGCGCGACTGGATCGCTGGCCTGGAAAAAGGGCTGGCTATTCTGGAGTCATTCGGCGATACCCACCCGCGCGTGACAGCGGCGCAAATGGGCGAACGTGTTGGCATGACCCGAACGGCAACTCGGCGGCATCTGCTGACACTGGCTCACTTGGGCTATGTGGCCAGTGACGGCAAGCTCTTCTGGTTGACACCCCGCGTCTTGAGGCTGGGCCAAGCCTACATCGAGTCCTCGCGGCTGGCGCGCATTGTTCAGCCCTTCCTGCAGCGCATTACCGCAGGCACCCAGGAAATTGCCTATCTCAGCATGCTGGACGGAGACGACGTGGTGTACGTGGCACGCAATGGCCCCAACCGGGCCATGAACACTGGCTTTGTGCTGGGCGCACGCGTGCCAGCCCACGTCACGGCGGCAGGCATGTTGATGCTTGCATTGCGCGAGGCCCCCGAGTACACCCAGTGGCTGGAACATACGACGCTCAAGAGTTACACCAGCTTCACGATTGTTGACAACACCGTTTTGAGTCTGGCACTGACTTCCATCCGTCAGCAGGACTGGGCCGTGTCAGAGCAGCAACTGGAGCTCAACCACCGCGGCGTGGCCGTCCCGCTGAGAGACGGCAAAGGTCAAGTGATGGGCGCCCTGAATGTGACGATGAGTGTGGGCAACGAAAGCACTGAGGTCGCTGTCGGACGGGTGTTGAACGTGTTGCGTGAAACCGCCTACGCACTTCGCAACCTGATCTGAACAACAAGCCTAGAAAGGCACAGCCACCAGATCGTGGCCCTGCGTCCCCACAATGCGGGCCTTGGTGAACTCCCCGACCTTCATCGTTTTGCTGATCTTTTCTGGCGGTAGCAACTTGACCACGCCATCAATCTCAGGCGCGTCCGCGTAAGACCGGCCAGTGCCACCCTTGCGGCCCAGCGCAGGCGCATGGTCCACCAGCACCTGCATGGTGGCACCAATGCGGGTCGCCAGCTTCTGGCTGGAAACGGCTTCAGCCACGGCCATGAACCGCGCCCGCCGCTCTTCGCGAAGCTCGATGGGCAACATCCCTGGAATATCGTTGGCGGTAGCGCCTTCGACCGAGCTGTAGGCGAAACAGCCCGCCCGGTCAATTTTCGCTTCTTGCATGAAATCCAGCAGATGCTGAAATTCCGCCTCCGTCTCCCCCGGAAACCCTGCAATGAAGGTGCTGCGAATCACAATCTCGGGGCAGATCTCCCGCCAACGCGCGATGCGCTCCAGATTTTTTTCGCCGCTGGCGGGTCGCTTCATGCGTTTGAGCACATCCGGGTGACTGTGCTGCAACGGCACGTCAAGGTACGGCAGCACCTTGCCGGTGGCCATCAGCGGCAAAATTTCGTCTACGCTGGGGTAGGGGTACACGTAGTGCAAACGCACCCAGGCACCAAATGGCGCGGCAATGTCACCCAGCGCTTGCACCAGTTCCAGCATGCGGGTCTTGACGGGTTTGCCATCCCAGAACCCCGTTCGGTACTTCACGTCCACCCCGTAAGCAGAGGTGTCCTGACTGATGACCAGCAACTCCTTCACACCGCCTTCAAACAAGGCGCGCGCTTCGTTGAGCACATCGCCAATCGGCCGGGACACCAGGTCACCCCGCATCGATGGGATGATGCAGAACGTGCAGCGGTGGTTGCAGCCTTCGCTGATCTTCAGGTAGGCGTAATGGCGCGGCGTGAGCTTGATGCCGGCCAACCCAAATGAGCTGGGTACCAGATCGACGAAAGGGTCGTGCGGTTTAGGCAGATTCAAATGCACCGCATCCATGACCTCCTGGGTTGCGTGCGGGCCTGTCACGGCCAGCACACTGGGGTGCAATTGGCGAACCATGTTGGCACTACCCTCGCCCGATGCATCGGGCACCGTCTTGGCACCCAGGCAACCCGTGACAATCACTCGGCCGTTGGCGGCCAACGCCTCGCCGATGGTGTCAAGGCTTTCCTTGACAGCATCATCAATGAACCCGCAGGTATTGACGATCACGAGATCCGCGCCTTCAAAGGTTTTCGAGGTTTGGTAACCCTCGGCGCTCAGCTGGGTCAAGATCAGCTCGGAATCGGTCAGCGCCTTGGGGCATCCCAGGCTGACAAAACCGACGCGCGGTGCGCGGGTGCTGGCGGATTGATCGAAAAGGGGAACAG
Source organism: Polaromonas sp. (assembly GCA_046154065.1). GTDB lineage: Bacteria > Pseudomonadota > Gammaproteobacteria > Burkholderiales > Burkholderiaceae_C > Polaromonas. The sequence goes on from JBJXEI010000192.1 coordinate 35,720, forward strand.
GTGGGGAAAGTACGTCGCTCATCCCCGTATTGTCTCAGAGCAGGCGCAGCGCCTGCAGGTATCAGCGCTTCAAGCCAAAAGCCGAGAGCATCTGCTCATTTTGCTTTTGCATTTGTTCCTGCAATTGCGTGAAAACGGTTTTGGATTGCTCCACATAAGTGCCCATCATGCCCTTCATCATCGGTGACTGGGCATTCATGAACTGAGCCCACATCTCCGGGCTCAATCCCTTGGACTGCTCGGACATCTTGAGCTGCAGGTCCATGAAACTCTGCACATTTTTTTCAAGGTACGCCCCCATGAAACTTTGCATCGCGTTGCCGTAAAAACGGATGATGTTGGCCAGTACAGCCTCTGTGAACATCGGCGCGCCGCCGGACTCTTCTTCCAGGATGATCTGCAACAGGATGCTGCGCGTGAGGTCTTCATTGCTTTTGGCGTCACGCACCACAAAGTGAGCGCTGCTCATCACCAGCTCACGCACATCGGTCAGGGTGATGTAGGTGGATGTTTCGGTGTCATACAGACGCCGATTCGGGTACTTTTTGATCACACGGTAGCTGGGCGAGCTCATGTCATCAGCAGTTGAAGTCTGGGCGCTGGCGGGCTTGGTTTTGAGCACTGGAATCCTATGGGTGGCTGGAGTCGGCTGCAAAGTGGCAAGCAGTGTGGCCGATGCCGTGATTCTAGAAAGTTTGAGGGGGGTTCCGACCTTGGTATACCCTGAATGGCGTGCATCCGCTGCAAGGAACGGATCTTTCTGTTTTTTGATTCCACCAAGAAAAAAGCACAACTCGGGGGTTGTGCTTTAACTGCAGAAAACAAAATCAAAAATTTTGGTAGGCGGTATTGGAATCGAACCAACGACCTCGTCGATGTCAACGACGCGCTCTAACCATCTGAGCTAACCGCCTAAGGTCTAACGAAAGTCGAATTATAGCAGTGCAAAAACACCCTTTTCATTAGATCGCAGCGAGAACCGTTAAAAAAGTTCATCTGCGGCGTGCCGAGCGAACACCAGGAACCTCAGCCACCACCGCCAGCACTTGTTTCAGCCGCCCCGCTTGGGCAACCTCAACGGTGAAAGTCATCCAGGCCGTGCCGCCACGGCTGTCTTTGACGGACTGCGTCTGCACACCGATGACATTCATTTTTTCCTTGGTGAAGACTTCCGAAATATCCCGCAACAATCCCTGCCTGTCGGCGGCTTCGATGGCGACGTCGACCGGGTAGACGGCAGCGCCGGCTGCCGCGCTGTTTCCGACACCCACAGGTTTAGCTGCGTTCCACTCCACCTCAATGACTCGGTCCGGGCTGCCGCTGGCCATGTTGCGAAAATTACCGCAATCGCTGCGATGAATGCTCACCCCCTTGCCGCGTGTCACAAACCCCAGAATTGCGTCCGGTGGTGCCGGTTTGCAGCAATTGGCCAGTTGCGTGAGCAACGAGCCGATCCCCACCACCAGCACGCCGCCACCATTGTCTTTTTTGCCCTGCTGATGACGGTCATTGCTGCGCGGCTTTCGGGTCGGCACAAAGTCGTCAACGACCGGCGTCGGCTCAGGCGGGCGCAGCATGTTTTCAATGGTGCGCAGCGACAGCTCGTCCTTGCCCACCATTTCAAACAGGTCGTCAGCCGCCTTGAAACCCAGCCGCCCGGCCAGGTCGTCCAGCTTCATCGCGGTCTTGCCTTCGCGCTGCAGCAGCTTTTCAACGGCTTCGCGGCCTTTGGCCACAGTCTGCTCCATGGCCAACGCGTTGAACCAGGCGCGCACCTTGGACTTGGCGCGGGCGCTGGTCAAAAAGTGCAGCTCCGGGTTCAGCCAGTCGCGCGACGGACCGCCCTCCTTCGCGGTGATCACCTCAACCGTCTGCCCGTTTTGCAACGGGGTGTTCAGCGGCACCATGGCCCCGTCCAGCCGTGCGCCACGGCAGCGGTGGCCCAGGCTGGTGTGCACACTGTAGGCAAAGTCCACCGTCGTGGCGCCCTGCGGCAGCTCCACCACAGCGGCGTCCGGTGTCAGCACATAAATGCGGTCTTCAAACAGGCCTGATTTGGCGGCACGGGCCCGCTCCGACGCCGGGCCGGACAAATCACGTTCCCAGGCCAGCAGCTGGCGCAACACCGCGATCTTGGCGTCGTACTCGCCGCTGGCAGACACCCCGGCATACCCTTTGGTGCCCGCTTCCTTGTAGGCCCAGTGCGCTGCCACCCCGTATTCGGCGTGGTCGTGCATGGCCTGCGTGCGGATCTGGATCTCGATGGCCCGACCGGCCTCGTCCCGCACCACGGTGTGCAGCGACTGGTAGCCATTGGTTTTGGGTTTGGCGATGTAGTCGTCAAATTCACCGTCGATCGGGCTGAAGTGCGCGTGCACAAAACTCAGCGCCGCGTAACAACCATTCACATCGGCCGCCACCACACGCAACGCGCGGATGTCAAACACGTGGTCAAAGTCCAGCGACTTACCGCGCATTTTTTTGACGATGCTGTAGATGTGTTTGGGCCTGCCCTGCACCAGCGCCGCCACCCCACTCTGGTTGAGCGACTTCTCCAGCTGCACGCGCAGCGTTTCCATGAAGACTTCACGCTCGACCCGTTTTTCGTCGAGCAAGCGGGCGGTCTGCTTGTACGTGTCCGGCTCCAGGAAGCGAAACGCCAGGTCTTCCATCTCCCACTTGATCTGCCAGATGCCAAGCCGGTTCGCCAGCGGTGCAAACACATGCAGCGACTCATGCGCCAGCGCGGGCTGCACATGCTGCCGGTGGGCGGCCGAGTAGCGCAGGGTTTGCAGGCGGGACGCCAGGCGCATCATCACAACCCGCAAATCACGTGAAAACGCCAGCAGCATCTTACGCACGGTTTCCGTCTGCGCGGCAGCGTCTTCAGGCTGCTGGACCTTGCTGTTGGCCATGCGGGCCTGGCGCTGCACGTTGACCAGTTTGGTGGTCTCGATCGCCAGCGCGGCGTAGTTGGCCCCAAACGCCTTGGTGATGACCTCCTGCGGCTTGGTCAGGTGCTGGCAGGCGTGCACCAGATAGGTCGCGGCCTGCATCGCCTCAGACCCGCCAATCCCTCGCAGGATGGCTGCCACCGCGTCGGCGTGGGCCAGTGTGTTTTCTCCGGTGTCCAGCACCTCGAAGGCGATCAGGGGTTCGGCAAAGGAGCGTGCGCGCGCCAGCGCATTGGGCTGGTCCGGCAAGCTGTCCGCCGTGGCCGCCACGATGGATGCGTTCATGCTCGGGGCATGCGCCCGTTGGGGTCCTTCGGGGAAGGCGGGCGTCTTGGCGCCGTCCGTCCCCAGCACATTGCTTTTCATGAAAACTCAGTCAAAAAATAGTTAGTAGCGGTGTCAGCCCAACAAAAAACCAGTCACCACGTTGCGCTGGTCAGCGGCCACCAGCGTTGGTGCGTGGCCCACGTCCGCCAGTTCGACCAGCCGGGCCTGGGGGCCCCGCTGGGTCATGGCCAGGGCGGTCTGCTGGCTGAGCAGGTCCGACTGTGCACCGCGCAGCAGCAGGGTTTGGGCGATGACATGATCGTAAAGCTGCCAGAGCATGGCCTGGCCTTGCAGGGTGGACGCTTCGGTGGCCTGCTTGAACGGCACCGCAATCGCCGGATCGTAGTGCAGGCGCAAGGCACCGCTGCCGCTGGCGACCGGCTTGAGCATCGGCCGCGACAGCGCCAGCCATTGCGCCGGGGAATGGGGTCCAAACCCCAGTGAAATGGCCCACAGCGCCTGCGCGGCCTCTTCCAGCGAGGCAAAAGGCCCGCCCAGCCCCAGGTAGCTGCCAATACGGGCGATGGCCGACCACTCCAGCGCCGGGCCCACATCATTAAGCACCAAGCGCCGCACAGCCACCGGCAGCGGCAGGCCGGGCTGCCCGCACAGCACCAGGCCAATCAGCCCGCCCATGCTGGTGCCCACCCAGTCAAGCGTGGTGATCGGTGCCTGAGCGTGCAGTTGCGCCAGCAGGGCCAGCATGTCGGCGGCATAGGTCGGGATCTGGTAGAGCGCCGGGTCGGCCAGCCAGTCGCTTTCTCCGCGGCCCGCCACGTCCGGGCACACCACCCGGATGCCACCGGGCAGCGCCTCGGCCTGCAGGCACAGGTCACGGGCCAGTTCGTCAAAGTCACGCCCCTGACGCGACAGGCCGTGCACACACACCACCACATGGGCGCTGGACGGGTTGCCCCATTGCCAGTAGGCCATGCGGTGGCCACCGGCGGCGTCGGGGCATGGCACAAATTGAAGAAGAGGTTCTGTCATGGTGGATTCGTGGTGGATGTTGGTCTGGCTATCGGGCAACTACGCAGGCGGCGGCAGGGGCCAGCCGGTGGGCGGGGGTTCATCAAAAGAAGCTGGATAATGATTTTCGAAGGGTCGTTCAGGCACCCAAATTGCAAGGCGGGTGACCCTGCCAACGTCATCATCCAGTCGTTTCAACCATCGTAATTCATCCGGAGAATCAGCATGCTCAAAGGTAAGACAGCGCTCGTCACGGGCTCCACCAGCGGAATTGGCCTGGGCATTGCCAAGGCACTGGCCGCCCAGGGTGCCCATGTGGTGCTCAATGGATTTGGCGATGCCGAAGGCCCCAAGGCCGAAGTGGCCGCACTGAACGGGCCGCTGGGCGGCAAGGTGGCCTTCCATGGTGCGGACATGAGCAAGCCCGCCGAGATCGAAGCCATGATGCAGTTCGCGGCCGAGCAATTCGGGCAGGTCGACATTCTGGTCAACAACGCGGGCATTCAGCATGTGGCGCGCATCGAGAATTTTCCGCTCGACAAGTGGGACGCGATTTTGGCCATCAACCTGAGCAGCGCCTTCCACGCCAGCCGCCTGGCGCTGCCTGCGATGCAAAAAGCCAATGGGGGCAAGGGATGGGGCCGCATCATCAACGTGGCGTCGGTGCATGGGCTGGTCGGCTCGGCTGAAAAATCAGCGTATGTGGCGGCCAAACACGGACTGGTCGGGCTGACCAAGGTCACCGCGCTGGAGAACGCCACCAGCGGCGTGACCTGCAACGCGATTTGCCCCGGCTGGGTGCTGACGCCGCTGGTGCAAAAACAGCTGGACGCCAAGGCGCAAGCGGGCGGCATCAGCAACGACGCCGCCACCGCCCAGCTTCTGGGTGAAAAAGAGCCGTCACTGCAATTCACCACGCCCGAAGAACTGGGTGCGTTGGCAGTGTTTTTCTGCTCCCCGGCGGGCAACAACGTGCGCGGCGTGGCGTGGAACATGGACGGCGGCTGGGTGGCGCAATAACCCAGTTCTACGCCCCTATTGGCTACGCAGCGCTGACACCACATGCTGCCCGATGGCCAGCGACGCGGTCAGGCCGGGCGACTCGATGCCGAACAGGTTGACCAGCCCCGCCACTCCGTGCTCTGCGGGGCCCTGAACCACAAAATCGGCCGTGGGTCCGCCGGGGCCATGCAGTTTGGGCCGAATGCCGGCGTAGCTGGGCTGCAGGGCGCCGTCCGTCAAACCGGGCCAGTATTTGCGCACTTCGGCGTAAAACGCCTCGCCCCGGGCCGGGTCCACGGCCAGGTCGTCGGGGCGGTCCACCCACTGCACATCGGGGCCAAATTTCACCTGCCCGCCCAGATCCAGCGTGGCGTGCACGCCCAGCCCGGCCGCTTCAGGCACCGGGTAAATCAGGCGGGTGAACGGTGATCGCCCGGCCAGGCTGAAGTAATTGCCTTTGGCGTAGTGGCTGTTGGGCACCTGCTGCGGTGCCAGGCCGCTGAACTGCCCAGCCAGCGCCTGGGCCTGCAGCCCGGCGGCGTTCACCACTGTGGTGGCGCGCAGCACCGTGCCATCATCCACTATCAAATCAATAGCACTCGCGGCAATATTCGCCTTGGCTACCGTGCAGTTGAGCACCACACCACCGCCTGCAGCCTCGATATCGCCCTGCAGCGACAGCATCAGCGCGTGGCTGTCGATGATGCCGGTGCTGGGCGACAGCAGTGCGGCCACACAGTCCAGCTGCGGCTCCAGCGCCAGCGCGTCTAGGCGGCTGAGCAGGCGCAAGTCATGCACCCCGTTGGCGTCGGCTTGCCGGGCGATGGCGCTCAGGCGCTCGGCCTGCGGCGCACTGGTCGCCACGATCAGCTTGCCGCAGCGGCGGTGGTCAATGCCGCGCTCGGCGCAATAGGCATAAAGCAACGACTTGCCCGCCACACACAGCCGCGCTTTCAGCGACCCGGTGGGGTAGTAAATACCGGCGTGGATGACTTCGCTGTTGCGTGAGCTGGTACCCGTGCCAATCGCGTTGGCGGCTTCCAGCACCATCACCTCCCGGCCTTGCAGCGCCAGTGCGCGGGCCACCGCCAGCCCGACCACCCCGGCCCCGATCACCACGCAGTCCACCGACTCCACACCGCCTGACGTGTTCATGCGCCCTCAAAACCTTCAATGACATTGACCGCGTTGTGGCCCAGCTCGGCGGCTGCGTAGCCGCCTTCCAGCACAAACACGGTGGGCAGGCCCAGCTGGCCCAGACGCTGACCCAGGCGGGTGAAGTCACTGGCGCGCAGGGCGAACTGGGAAATCGGGTCGTCGGCAAAGGTGTCCAGGCCCAGCGACACCACCAGCGCGTCACTTTGGCAGGCGGCGATGCGGGTGCAGGCCACGTCCAGCGCGGCAAACCATTGCGCCATCGACGCACCCGCCGCCAGCGGCAGGTTCAGGTTGAAGCCCTCGCCCGCTCCGGTGCCGGTTTCGTCCGCATGGCCCAGGTAAAACGGGTATTCGGTGGCAGGGTCACCGTGCAGGCTGACAAACAACACATCGGCCCGGTCGTAAAAAATGCTCTGCGTGCCGTTGCCGTGGTGGTAGTCCACGTCCAGCACGGCCACGCGTGCGGCACCGCTGTTACGTAAGCTTTGGGCGGCGACGGCGGCATTGTTCAAAAAGCAGTAGCCGCCCATGAAGTAGGCCCCGGCATGGTGGCCTGGCGGGCGGCTGCAGCAAAACGCAGCGCGCACACCACCCGCAACGCAATCAGCCGCGCTGGCCGCTGCGTCGGCACCAGCCTTGGCTGCGGCCCAGGTGCCTGCCGCCAGGGGGGAGCCGTTGTCCATCGAATACAGCCCCAGCCGGGCGACGAAATTGACCGGCTCCACGTCACTGCGCAGGCTGCGCACGGGCCACACGGACGGGAACGGCTGGCGCGCAGCGTTGCCCGCGCCAAGGGCCAGCCAGTCGGCCCAGGCGTGTTCCAGAAACGCCAGGTAACGCGGTGTGTGGACCTGGGCCAGCACCGGGCGGCTGTCCACGTGAACGCTCTGCAGCACATGGCCGCGCGTGACCAGGCTGGTTTTGACGAACTCGGCCCGGGCCGGGCTTTCAAAACACGGTACCCGTTCGCCCCGGTAGAACTCAAATTCGGGCGCGTGGGCGTGGTGGCTGTCGTTGAAAAAAGTGATCATGTCAGGGTCGTCAAAGTAATGCTCACAGCTGGCGCGGGTCGGTCTGCAGCAGCCGCGCCACCAGCGATTGCAGCGTGGCCTGCAGCGCGGCAAAACCATCGGTGATGGCCAGCGTGTCTTCGTCCATGTAAAGCTTGCGGTTGATTTCCAGCTGAATGCTGTGGCGTTGCTGGGCCGGCTGGCCGTAGCGGCGCACGAGTTCCACGCCTTTGTACGGGTGGTTGTAGGCCACGTCGTAACCACGCGCCCGCAGGTGCTCACAAATCAGGGCAGACAGGGCTGGGCTGGCGGTCTGGCCATCGCGGTCACCAACGACAAACTCGGCATGCGCTTCACCCGGGAAGTCGGTCGCGCAGCTGGACGCAATGGCGGGCATGGAGTGGCAGTTGATGTGGATGCTGTAGCCGTGCGCGGCATGCGCCGCCTCAATGGCGCGGGCCACCGCCGCGTGGTAGGGCTGCCAGCAGGTGGCAATGCGGGCCTGCACTTCGGCCACCGTCAGCTGGCGCTGGTAGATGGGCTGGCCGCAGTCGGTGGTGCGCCAGACCAGGCCCTTGCCCAGGCGCACCTTGGACAAAATCTTCGGGTCGGTCTCCACCGGCCCCGGCCAAGGCGCGTCGAACAGGTTGACGTCCACTTCGGTGGTATTGCGGTTGGCGTCCAGGTAGCTGCGCGGGAAGTGCGCCTCCACCCAATGCACCCCCAGCGCGGGGGCAAAGCTGTAAAGCTTGTCGACATGCGTGTCTTCGGCCTTGCGCAGCACGCCCAGGTCGCAGGCGTAGGCAAAGTCTGCCGGGTAGTCGGTGCCGCTGTGCGGGGAGTCCAGCACCAGTGCGCTGTGCCCGGTCTGGGTTGACACCCGCGATGAAGCCTGGGTGGACAACAAGGTGGGCTCGGGGGTGCGGTCAGGGTCGGTCATGCGTTTTATTGTGACTGATGGGCCCCGCTCAGGGGCGCGAATGGGCAGCGCTTGCCAGCCCGTCTGGTTGCACCCGGTTGCATTCTTCACAGGTGCTTCAGCAATCAACAAGCTTCGTCCTACACAAGGGATGGGTGGGCCGACTTACAGTGAAATCTCTCGCAACAGCCGCCGATGTTCCTGTTGTCACAACAGGTCTGCAAACGGCGGCACAACCAAAATAGGACTTCATCCATGACCTCATCCAAACGCCTGCTTTCCGCCATCGTGGTGGCTGCTGCCTCGCTCACTGCTGTGGCAGGCGCACAGGCCCAGTCAACGACCAGCGGCCCGACGTTCTACGCGCCCGGCTCGGGTTACATCGGTTTCAACGCCGGCAAGTCTGACTTTTCCGTCGGCGGCGGCAACGGCCTGTTCTCGTCTGAAAACAAGGACACCGCATACAACATCTACGGCGGTACCTACTTCAACCCCAACTTCGGTCTGGAAGCTGGTTTCACCGACTTCGGCAAGATCAACCGCGGCGGCGGCACCACCAAGGCCAACGGCATCAACCTGAGCCTGGTCGGCAAGCTGCCGCTGAGCCAGTCCTTCAACCTGCTGGGCAAAGTGGGCACCACCTACGCCCGCACCGACGTGTCGTCCAGCATTGGCTCGGGCATTCCCGGCGGTAAGGAAAGCGGCTTTGGCCTGTCCTACGGTATTGGCGCTGAATACTTCTTCACGCCCACCGTTTCTGGCGTGGTGCAGTACGACGAGCACAACATGAAGTTTGCCGGCACCGACAAGGAACGCGTGGGTGCTGCCACCGTGGGCTTGCGCTACCGCTTCTAAATCCAACGGTCAGGCGCATGCCTGACCCACTTGCTTCAGTGGGCTCCCTCCTCGCCTGCAGTACTTTGGTGGCAAAGACTGCAGATTTTTTTGCGGCCCTACATTTGCTATATATTTCATAGCACTACAGGCAATCAACACCTAGGCAGTCAGCCTGTTTAGCTAAAAAACACCCGAAAAAACAGCTGCAAGGGGCCCCAAACCGGCAAAAACCCGCCAAAAACCCTTTTCAACCGCCCTGTTCATCCGCCCTGTTCACCCACCTTTAGCACCGTCCAGGCCCAGATCGGTGACGTGCACCCGCTCGAAGTCCCCCGCGCCGCCCGGCGTGGCGCAGACGTAGTCCCAGCGCTCGACCTGGCACAGCGGCGGCTGGGCGGCGGCGTCAAAAAGCAGCAGGTTGACCGAGTTGGGCGCCTCACGCCGCACGCGGGACGACAGCGCGGTACCCGCCTGCACACACCACAGCCTGCGCGCCAGCGGCGGGCGCGGGGCCATCGCGGCGGACAACTCACACACATACGGCAGGTGGATGTGCCCGCCCAGCACCACGTCGGCCCCGGCCGCCGCCCAGGCGCGCACGGCGGCCTCGGCGTTGTTCAGGCGGTCGTGTTCGTCCTCGGCCCGCATGACGTGCACCGGCTGGTGGACCACCACCACCCGCAGCCGGCGGGCGGGCTGGGCGCTGGCTTGCTTGAGCTGCGCGGCCACCCGGTCGATCTGCGCCTGCGCCACGTCGCCATTTTTGTGCCGCCACCAGCGTGTGGTGTTCACGCCGATCACCAGGCAGCCCGGTGTGTGCACCGTGGACTCCAGCGCGGGGCCGAAGTGGGCCAGGTAGTGTTTGTAGGGGTTCAGCAGCCGCCCGGGCAGGTTGAACAGCGGGATGTCATGGTTGCCCGGCACCACCAGCTGCGGCGCAATGTTCAGGCGCCGGCAGAAGGCCTTGGCCTGGGCAAACTCGTCGGCCTGCGCGCGCTGGGTGATGTCGCCAGACAGCACCAGCAGCGTGGGGTTCAAGGTGGCCGCCAGGCGCACCAGGGCCTCAGCCACCAGCGGCTGCACGGTGCCAAAGTGCGGGTCTGACAGGTGCAGCAGGCGCGTGGTGGTCATTCAACCGCCACGCGGTCGGCGTCAGACGGCACCATCAGCATCAGCGGCTGCGGCGACACCTCAAAGCGCAGCGGCGTGGCCATCCAGCGGGTTTCACCGTCGGTCGCCACCTTGATGCGTTGGCGCCCTTTGGGCTGCACGGTCAGGCGTTTGAAGGCGAATGTGTCGATGTTGTCCGCATCCCCCAGCCGCCCGATGATGCCGCGCAGCAGCAACCAGAACAGCGACGCCGTGCCGATGGGCCGCACCACCACGGCTGCCAGTTCGCCGTGGGCCACCGCATCGGCATGGGCCGGGTCAATGCCTACGCGGGACAGCTGCAACTGGTTGTTGCCGACGAACAGCGTGGGCGTGCGCAGCAGGCGCGGTGCGGTGGTGGTGGTGCCGCTGGAGCCCGGCGCGGCGGTGGACTCGATCTGCAGCCGCAACTGGCGCCGGGCCCGCAGCAAGGTCGCCACGCCAGAGACAAACGCCACCACGCGGCTGCGGCCCAGGCGCTGCTTCCAGGCCTCGCGGTCTTCCAGCAGCTGCGGGTACAGGCCCACACTGGCGTTGACCAGAAACACCTGCCCATTGACCAGCCCGACCTGCACGGGCTGCACCGACGCGCCCAGCAGCGCACGCGCAGCGGCTTCGGTGTCCTGGGCAATGCCGTGGGCACGGCCAAAATAATTGAAGGTGCCTTGCGGCAACACGCCAAAGGCGCACACCTGGCCCTTGGCCGCACCGGCCAGCACGGCGCTGGCCACGGCGTTGATGGTGCCGTCGCCCCCGGCGGCCACCACCACACCCGCGTTGGCGTGGGCCAGCGTCACCGCGCGCTGCGCCAGCTGGGCAATCTGCGCGGGGTTTTCAATGCGTAAAAACTCAACCGGGCGGCCGGCCGCTTCAAAGACGCGGGCCATGGTCTGTTGGTCATCGTCACCGTGGTGGCTGCCAGACCCAGCGTTGAGCACTACGTACAGCGGGCCGCTGTGCGGTGGGTTGGCGTGACGGGGGCGGGTTGGAAGGGCTTGGGCTTCAGACATCGGCACAGAATAAATGCACGGGCCGTTTCCTGCTGTCAGTCAACTCCGCCATTCAACTGAGGCCACAGCCCATCACCTCACTTCATTTGCACCGAGCCTGACACCGTCACCACCACCGCGCTTTTGCCCGCTTCCACCGGTACGGCGGCTTCCATCATGTCGCTTTTGGCCTGCATGGCCATCACACGGGGGCGGGGTGTGTAGCCCTGGTCGTTGGCGTTGATGGACACCTCACGCAGGGTATAGCTGGTGAAACCGAAGTTTTTGGCCACCTCGCTGGCCTTGGCCTTGAACTGGGCAATCGCCAGGGACTGGGCCTCGCCCTCGACGCGGGCGCGCTGCTCACGGCTCAGGGCAAAACTCACGTTGCCCAGAGTCAGCGTCTGGATCTTTCCGGCGGCGGTGGTGATGCGCGGGAAGTCGCGCCCTTCCAGCACCAGCTCGGCCGTGCCCTGCCAGCCGTTGATCTTGCCTTCCTTGGCGTAGCGCGGGTAGAGGCTGAAGTTGCCGGTGCGCACGTCCATCTGGCCGGGCACGGCGCTTTGTTTGGCCTGGGCCAGGGCGGTGTCCAGCGCCTGCTTGAGCTGGGCCTGCACCGCGTTGGCATCGGCGCCGCTGACGGTGGTGTTCATCGACATGCTCAGCAGGTCCTGCTGGACCTCGACCGTGCCGCTGGCCGACAGCTGGGCCACGTTTTGGAGCGGCGCCGCCTCATGGGGCATGCTTGATTGAGCCAATGCACTACCAGCCAAGGCAATCATTGCCGCTGCAGCTATTGATTTAGGAGCAACCAAGCGCAGGAACGAGGGGACATGGACAGATGTTTTCAAAGGTGGCTTTCGCAAAGTTGAGATCAGGTGTGGAGGAATTTCACAGGCTCGAAGCGCCCGCGTGTGACGGCCTCAGGGCTGACGCCCCACCAGTCGCGGGCCACGGTGCCGTAGAGCTGGCGGAAGTCGGTGGTGTAGAGCGCATTTTGCGCGCCGTCCAGCCGCGTCAGGTCGGGCGGCTGGCCGTACAGGCCACCACGCACCGCACCGCCCAGCACAAAGTGCGGCGCGGCGGTGCCGTGGTCGGTGCCGTTGGAATTGTTCTGCCGCGCCCGGCGGCCAAACTCGCTGAAGGTCATCACCAGCGTGCGGTCCCAGGCGCCCAGTTCGGTCAGGGCCGACTGCAGCGCCACCAGGCCGTCGGCCAGCTGTTTGAGCAGCCCGGCATGGGCGCCCAGCTGGTTCTGGTGCGTGTCAAAACTGCCCAGCGTCAGGGTGATGACGGGCACGCCACCCTCCCCGGCTGGCTTGGCGGCCTGGCTGGCCACCACCTGCGCAGCGGCCCGCACGCTGTTGCCAAACGCACCGGCCGGGAACACGGTGCTGAAGTTGTAGCGCTCCGCGCGCAGGCCCGTGGCCGCAGCGTTGATGTCGCCTTCGACCTTCAGCAGGTTGTGCAGCGCGGGGTTGTTCAGGCTGCGGGCGGCCAGGGCCGGGTCACTGCCTTGCGCAAACCGGGACTGGTTCACAAACGCTTCGGGGTTGTTCAGGCTCACGGCGCGGGCACCTAGCAGCGCGCCCGGCTCGCTGCCGCCGATCAGCACACCCTCGGTGGTGAAGTGCCCTTTGGTGGCAAACCCGGCCCGCATGCCGCGCGCGGCCCAGCCGTCGGGCAGGTACTCGGTGGCCTTGGACGCGGTTTGCCAGATCTCGATCGAGCGGAAGTGAGACAAATTGGGCTCGGGGTAGCCCACGCCCTGCACGATGCCCAGCTGGCCTTGCGCCCACAGCGGCAGCAGGGGTTGCAGGGCCGGGTGCAGGCCGGTGCGCTCGTCCAGCGGCAGCACCTCTTCCGGTTTCAAGGCAAGGCTGGGGCGCAGCTGGTAGTACGTCGGGTCAACAAACGGCACCACGGTGTTCAGCCCATCGTTGCCACCTTTAAGTTCGACCAGAATCAACATCCGGTCGGCCACCGACGCCGCGCGCTGGCGCACACCTTGCGCCCAGCCCGGCGCGTGGGCGGCCAGCAGGGCTGACGCGGTGAGGGATGAAAAAGCCTGGATCAACTGCCTGCGTTGCATGGGGTGTTCTCCTTCTGTGGCGCGCCAAAGTGTCATTTGAGCTGGTAGGCCGGATCCAGCGTCAGGCTGCGCAGGTAAGCCACACCCACGGTGCCGCTGGCAATCGTCTGGGTGGGCGGCACGGCCAGCAGCACCTGCGCTAGTCGGGTTTTGACCTCGTCCGTCGGCTCACGGTCGGTGTGGCCGCCGTACTGGGCCAGCCACGGGCCGGGGTCAAAGCTGATCTGCGCCATGCCCTCGGCCACCCGCAAAATGCCGTCGCGCCCCAGCAGGCGCAGCGCCTGCTGGTTGCCGCCGGTGCCCGTTGTGCCCCCGGCAAACTCGGCCTGCATCTGCATGCGCCCGCCGGGGTTCATCTCCAGCGGCGGAGTTTTGGCCTCGCCCTTGAGTTCTACCGCGCGAAACAGCTGCTCGGTGAAGCGTTTGCGCTCTAGCAGCGTGGTGGCGTTGATCCAGTCGTTTTGCCCTGGCCAGCCTTTCACGTTGGGCGGCACCAGCAGGTTCTGGCCCAACTGCGCGGACTTCAGCGCAAACGGCAGTGCGTCGGTGGTGTGGAAGTTGAACTGCCGCACCGTGCCCACCACCAGGTCCACCGGCGACTTGACCAGGCTGCCCCGGTTGGCGTCCTGCCAGAAAGCGTCGGTGAGCAGCAGCTCGTTCAGTGCGGTCGCAATGCTGTAGTCGCTGGCCCTGAAGCGCCTGGCAATGCGCTCGACCTGCGCCTCGTCCGGTGTGGGCGAGACAAATTCACGCCACAGCTTGCCCACCACAAAACGTGCAGCCGCGGGTTGCTCCAGCAGGATGTCCAGCGCCGCGTCCCCGTCGAAGTTGCCGGTGCGGCCCAGCAGGGTTTTGACGCCGTCGTCGTGGAAGGCGGGGCGCATTTTGAAGCTGAGGTCTTCACGCTCGACGCTCCAGCCGGTGAAGGCCCGGGCGGCTTCCTTGATGTCACGCTCGGAATAATTGCCGCCGTGTGTGGCCTCCCCCAGCGTGAACAACTCCATCACTTCGCGGGCAAAGTTCTCGTTCGGGGCCTCTTTGCGGCTGTTGGCGCCGTCCAGGTAAATCAGCATGGCCGGGTCCTTGGCCACGTCATGCAGCAAGCCCCGAAAGCTACCCAGCGCGTGGACCCGCAACACCTGTTGCTGCCGCCACATGGCCTGCGAGCGAATGACTTTTTGCTGGGAGGTGGCGAAGTGGTTGTGCCAGAACAGCGTCATGCGTTCACGCAGCGGTGTGGGCGAGGCCATCATTTCGCGCAGCCACCAGGCCTTCATTTCCAGGCCTTCGCGCAGTTGCTGCTGGCGCTGCGCCTGCTGTTCTTCCCGGCTTTTGAGCAGCCGGTAGGGAATCGGCGGGGCTTGCGCCACAAAGTCGGGCGGGGCGTAGGTGGGCTGCAACGGCGGGCGGCTTTGCGCCTGGGCAATCAGGCCTGAAACCGCAGCGCTTGCGCTCTGCCCTGTCAAGGCGTCTACCTCGACCTGAGACGGTGCAAAACCGGTTCGCACCAGCAAATGGCGGGCCTGCGCCTCTGAAAGGCGGGCTGGGGGCCCCGCCCAGGCCGTGGCTGAAGCGGCCGCCAGGGCCAGAACCAGAATGAATTTCGCAGGCAGCATAGGAGTTCCTCAGCAGAAATTGGCACAACTCGTACAGCCACTTTAGGGCCAGATAACAGTTGCGCTGTGTCGCGCTTGCATAGCACCGCAACTTTTGTAACACTGTGTCAGAGTGAGTGATAAAAGCAACAAAAGCGGATTCTTGCGCTCAAAATGGCCTTGTTACAAATCAACCGACCACCCATGACCCAAGCTCAATCAACGAACCGCGCCGACAAAATTCTGATTGTTGACGACGACGCCCGCATCCGCGACCTGCTGCGCCGCTACCTGGCGCAAGAAGGTTTTGAGGTGATGCTGGCCGAGGACAGCAAGGCACTGAACCGGATTTTGCTGCGCGACACGGTGGACCTGATCGTGCTGGACCTGATGATGCCGGGCGAGGACGGCCTGTCGATCTGCCGCCGCCTGCGCTCGGCCAATGACCGCACGCCCATCATCATGCTGACCGCCAAGGGCGAGGACGTGGACCGCATCGTGGGCCTGGAAGTTGGCGCGGACGACTACCTGTCCAAACCCTTCAACCCGCGTGAGTTGCTGGCCCGCATCCATGCGGTGCTGCGCCGCCGCCCGGTGGCTGAGGTGCCGGGTGCCCCGTCCAGCGACCAGGAAGTCGTGGTGTTCGGGCCGTTTTCATTCGACATGGGCCTGCGCACCCTGCACAAAAATGGCGAAGAGCTGCCACTGACCACGGGCGAATTCGCCATGCTCAAAACCCTGGTGCGCCACCCGCGCCAGCCGCTGTCGCGTGAAAAGCTGGCCCAGCTGGCCCGCGGCCGTGAGTTCGAACCCTTTGACCGCAGCCTGGACGTGCAGGTGTCCCGCCTGCGCAAACTGATCGAAGTGGATGCGGCTGTGCCACGCTATATTCAAACGGTGTGGGGCGTGGGTTACGTGTTTGTGCCGGACGGCACGAACTGAGACGGCGTCAGCCGCTCGACACGCCTCTGGCCCCCTGCCCGCCTCAATGCTTTGGCATGAGGCAGCACTCACCACCTCATGACGAAGTAGTTTCTCCTTGGCCTGTTTGCTCCCTCTTGTCGGTTGTTGCCTGACCTATGCCATGCCCGCAGCGGGCTGCGGCCACGGCATTGGGGGCGTTGCGGCATGAAGTCCAAACGCAACGTGCCGATAGATCAGACCGGGCCCGCGCACCTGGAGACCAGCCCGGTGTCACTGGACATCCGGCCCCGGCGGGGCCTGAACCTGTTCTGGCGCACTTTTTTCTTTCTGGCGCTGCTGCTGTTTGGCTCCATCGTGGCCTGGCTACAAACCTTTCGCGCCATCGAGTCTGAACCCCGCGCCATTCAAAGCGCCCAGCAACTCGCCTCGTTGGTCAACCTCAGCCGGGCGGCTCTGCGCTACTCGGACTCGATTGCGCGGGTATCACTGATCAAAACCCTGGCCGATGAAGAGCATGTGCGCATCGCGCCACGTGAGCCCACAGACCGGTTCGAGCTGTTCGACCACGAAGAACTTGGCGGGCTGATCACATCCGAGTTGAAGGCCCGGCTGGGGGCCAACACTGTGGTGGCCAGCCGGGTGAACAATGAAAAAGGCCTGTGGGTCGGCTTTGCCATCGACGGAGACGCCTACTGGCTGCTGACCGACGCGTCCCGCGTGGGGCCGTCGCGCAACAGCACCTGGGTGATCTGGCTGGTGATCGCGGCAGCGCTGTCGCTGGCAGGGGCGGCCTTCATTGCCCGGCTGATCAACCAGCCGCTCAAGCAGCTGTCGTTTGCCGCCAGCCGCCTGCGGGACGGCAACTTCGCTGAAAGTCGCCTTGATGAGATGGTCGCTACCAACGAGATCCGCGAGGTCAACATCGGTTTTAACCGCATGGCCGAACAGCTCTCCAAGATCGAGCAAGACCGCGTCATCATGCTGGCCGGCATTTCGCACGACCTGCGCACCCCGCTGGCCCGCCTGCGCCTGGAAACCGAGCTGAGCGTGAAAGACGCCGATGCGCGGGAGCACATGGCCGCCGACATCACGCAGCTGGACCGCATCATCGACAAGTTTTTGCACTACGCCCGGGCTGAACCCGCCCGGTTGGAGCCGGTGTCCCTGAACAGCGTGCTGGACGCCGCAGCCTATGCGGTGGCTGACTACGCTGACATGCGGGTCACCATCAACATGGCCGACGACATTCTGGTGATGGCCGACGAGGTGGACCTGTCCCGCGCGATTGCCAACCTGCTGGAAAACGCCAGGCGCTACGGCAAAACCGGCCAGACCGGCATCACGCTGGTGGACATTGCGGCCAAAACGCGGGACCAATGGGTGCTGCTGCGCGTGCGCGACCACGGCGCAGGTGTGCCACCCGAGCTGCTGGCCAAGCTGACAAGCCCTTTCTTCCGGGGCGACGCCGCCCGCACTGCGGCCACAGGGGCCGGGCTGGGGCTGGCCATTGTTGAAAAGACCATTCACCGCATGGGCGGGGTGTTCCAGCTGACCAACACCACCTCAGGCGGTCTGGCCGCGAACATCAAACTGCGCAAGGCCTGACAGGGCCGCCAAGCCCACCCCCACAAGGCTTGCAAGCACCCAATCAACCCTCAGGGTGCTTGAACTTT
>JBJXEI010000193.1:0-6027 GCA_046154065.1 Polaromonas sp.
ATCACCGCGTTTGAGCTGACCGTGGTGGACGTGCAGTGCAAGCTCAAACTCAACCAGCACCGGCCCGAAGCCCATGCCGCCATGCAGGCCGCCTATGCCGCCGGGGGCGAAAACGAGCAGGCGTTGGTCGCCTGGATGGCCCGATTGGGCATGAATATCAATGAAAAAGCGGCCTAGCCATGGTTTTGATTGCCTGTGTTGCTATTTAAAATATAGCAAATGAGTGCACAACTTTCCCCTGATCTAGCCGTTGCCGGCGCACTGCACTTCATGCAGCTGGCGCTGGAACAAGCACGCCTGGCCGCCGCCGCCGGGGAGGTGCCCGTGGGCGCGGTGGTGGTGCGGCACGGGCAGGTGATTGCCACGGGCCGCAACGCCCCCATCGAAGGCCATGACCCCACGGCTCACGCTGAAATAGCCGCCCTGCGGGCTGCCGCGCAGGTGCTGGGCAACTACCGGCTGGACGATTGCACGCTCTACGTCACGCTGGAGCCCTGCGCCATGTGCAGCGGTGCCATGCTGCACGCGCGGCTGGCCCGGGTGGTGTTTGGCGCGCCAGACCCCAAAACCGGCGCGGCTGGCTCGGTCGTCAACCTGTTTGCCGAGCCGCTGCTGAACCATCAGACCGTGCTGCAGGGCGGCGTGCTGGCCGACGACTGCACCGCCGTGCTGCAGCAGTTTTTCAAACAGCGCCGCCATGAGAACCGCCTAGCCGCCAGCGCCAGCCACCCCCTGCGGGACGACGCACTGCGCACGCCAGATAAGGCCTTCGCCGGGCTGCCCGGCTACCCGTGGGCCCCGCACTACATCAGCGACCTGCCCGCGCTGGCCGGGCTGCGCATGCACTACCTGGACGAGCCCGGCACACCGCAAGCCAGCCACGGCGGGCTGACCTTCTTATGCCTGCACAGCCCCACGGGCTGGAGCTACGCCTTTCGCCACCTTATGCCCACCTGGCTGGCCACCGGCCACCGCGTGGTTGCGCCGGACCTGGTGGGTTTTGGCAAAAGCGACAAACCCAAAAAGAGCAGCTTTCACCGCCGGGATTGGCACGGCCAGGCGCTGCTGCAGCTGGTGGACGCGCTGGATCTGCGCCAGGTGGTGCTGGTGCTGTGTGACGAAGGCGACCCGCTGGGCCTGAGCTTGCTGGCCGCCGCGCCCGAGCGCTTTGAAGGCCTGCTGGTAGTCAACCCAGCGGACGGAGCGGAGCAAGCCCCGTTCCCGGACCAGGGCCACCGTGCCGCGCTGCGGGCTTTTTCCAAATGGATGACTGCTAAGGCCATCGATACCAATGACATCTGGCACGGCCGCACCTTGCGTTTGTCAGAGGGCGGACCCGCCGCAGCGGCTGAAGCCGTGCAGTTTTTTACCGGTTAGTGCCACGCGGCGCTCCCTTCCCGGCAGCGCTGGCAGCCCCCAGGCAATGGGATACTTGCCAGCGTGAAAAAACATATCTACATCTACTCACCGTCTGGCGCTGTGCGCGACAAGGCGGCTTTCAAGCGCGGCGTCAAACGCCTGCAGACCCTGGGCCATGAGGTGGAGGTGGACGAGGCTGCGCTGGTTAGTTATCAGCGTTTTGCCGGCGACGACAGCACCCGGCTGGCCGCCCTGTACCGGGCCGCTGCCAGCGGCGCGGACGTGGCGCTGATGTCACGCGGTGGCTATGGCTTCTCGCGCATCCTGGGGGACATCAACTACCAAACCATCACGAAGGCGATCGACAAAGGCACGCAGTTCGCCGGGTTCAGCGACTTCACCGCGCTGCAGATGGCCCTGCTGGCCAGCACCGGCGCCGTGACCTGGGCTGGCCCCACGGTGTGCGCCGACTTTGGCGCGCCTGAGCCCGACGACATCATGGAAGCGTGTTTTGACGACTGGGTGACGGGGCAGGGCGAAGGCACCGGCTGGCAGCTGCCCAAACCGCCACGCCTCGCGGCTGCTCCTGATTTGGTAGCAGGGGAGGCAATGAACGCCAAGGCTGGTGACGCATTTGAGCTAAAAAATGCTTTGTTATGGGGTGGCAACCTCGCCATGCTGGCCTCTTTGGTCGGCACACCGTATTTGCCCGCGCTGAAAGCGCTCAAGGGTGGCGTGCTGTTCATTGAAGACACGGGCGAGCACCCCTACCGCATCGAACGCATGCTGACCCAACTGCTGCATGCCGGGGTGCTGGCCCAGCAACAAGCCATTATTTTTGGACAGTTCACCCACTACCAGGCGGTGCCGCATGACAAAGGCTTCAAGCTGGCCACAGTGGTGCAGTGGCTGCAGTCGCGGGTCAAGGCGCGGGTGCTGACCGGCCTGCCGTTCGGCCATGTTGCCACCAAGGTGATGCTGCCCGTGGGCCAGCGCGTGGCCCTGGCGGTGGAAGGGCGTGACGCGTTTGTGCTGTGGGGGCACCAGCACAGCCATGACCACGGGCACGAGCATTCTCATGACCATGGGCATGACCACGCGCACTGACCGCCACGCTGGCGCAGCAGGGGTGTCGCCGGGTTGACCCGGACCTGTTGGGGGCTGTGCAGGAGGCGTTTGGCAGCACTACAATAAAACTGCACTTTATTGCATGTTGCTGGCCGCTGGCTGCTGGCATGCCACCCGAAACACCCTGGAGACACCCATGACCACGCTTTCCATCGACGCCACCCAGGCAAGCCCCACGGCCAGCCCTACCGTTTACCCGGCCCACTACGTCAACGGCCAATGGGTCCAGGCCACCTCGCTGGAGACCTTGCCGGTGCATGACTCCAGCACCGAAGCGCTGATGGCCACGGTGCCCGCAGGCACCGCCGCCGAGGCCGAGGCTGCTGTGCTGGCGGCGCGTGCTGCGTTTGAAGGCTGGTCCAGCCTGCCGGTGGAAACCCGGGCGGCCTTCCTCGACAAAATTGCCGCCGGGGTGAAGGCGCGCACCGACGAGCTGGCTGTGGCCATTGCCCGTGAAGTTGGCATGCCGCTGAAAATGGCGCGGGCCATTCAGGTCGGCGGGCCGGCCTGGCACTGGGGTAACTTTGCCAAAGTCGCCCGCCAGTTCGAATGGGAGAAAAAAGTCGGCAACTCCGTAGTCGCACGGGAGCCGATTGGCGTGGTGGGCTGCATCACGCCGTGGAATTTCCCGCTCAGCCAGATCACCCTGAAAATTGCCCCGGCCTTGGTGGCGGGCTGCACCGTGGTGCTCAAACCCAGTGAGATCGCGCCCGTCAACGCCATGATCCTGGCCGAGATCATCCATGAGGCCGGCCTGCCGCCCGGTGTGTTCAACCTGGTCAATGGGCTGGGCCCGGTGGTCGGGGAAGTGCTGGCCACCCACCCCGAGGTGGACATGGTGAGCTTCACCGGCTCGACCCGCGCGGGCAAACGCGTCAGCGAACTGGCCAGCCAGACCGTCAAGCGCATCGCGCTGGAGCTGGGCGGCAAATCCGCCAGCGTGATTCTGGATGACGCGAACTTTGAAGCCGCCGTGAAAGGCACCATCGGCGCCTGCATGCTCAACAGCGGCCAGACCTGCTCGGCCCACACCCGCATGCTGGTGCCCGCCAGCCGCTACGACGAAGTCAAGGCGCTGGCGCAAGCGGCGATCACCAAGTTTTCGGTGGGCCCCAGCCTGGACGAAGCCAGCAAGCTGGGCCCGCTGGTCAGCGCCGCACAGCGGGACCGGGTGCTGGGTTTCATCCGCACCGGCATTGAAGAAGGCGCTGACGTGATTGCCGGCGGTGCCGCGGCGCCTGCGTTTGCGACCGGTTATTTTGTGCAGCCGACCGTGCTGGGCATCCAGTCCACCGACACGCTGGCGCAAGAAGAAATTTTTGGCCCCGTGCTGGTCGTCATCACCTACCAGGACGAGGACGAGGCCGTGAAGATCGCCAACAACACCATCTACGGCCTGGGCGGCGCGGTGTGGAGCGGCAGCGACGAGCACGCCGTGAAGGTGGCCCGTCGCATGCGCACCGGCCAGGTGGACATCAACGGTGGCCTGTTCAATGCCAATGCGCCGTTTGGCGGCTACAAACAGTCAGGCAATGGACGCGAAAATGGGGTGTATGGCTTCGAAGAGTTTCTGGAATTCAAGGCTATGCAGTTCAAACCAGCCACCGTTTGACCTTGTGTCCGCCGATTCCAGATCGGCGGTGGTCGGTGCGGCGCAAAAGTATGCTGCAATGCACCCAACCGATCCACCCTTACCGCATCACTACCCATGACAGTTTTGACTGTCGTCTTTGCTGACCTCACCGGCAGCACGGGCGTCTTTGAATCCCTTGGCAATGCCAAAGCCACGCAGGCCATCACCCGCCTGACCCAGTGGATCGGCCAGGTCTGCACCCAGCAAAACGGTGTGGTGGTCAAAAGTCTGGGGGACGGCGTGCTGATGGTGTTCAAGGAAAACGCCGACGCGGTGGAAGCCGTGGTTGAAATGCAGCGTGTGCATTCAGAGCGCATCAAAACCTGGCCTGACAGCCTGAAAATGCGCCTGCAAATTGGCCTGGCCCGGGGTGACGTGGTGGCCCAAGACAGCGACTATTTTGGCGACGCCGTCAACGTGGCGTCCCGGCTGAGCGATTTGTCCGGCCCGGACCAGATCCTGGGGACTGAAACCGTGATCGACCATTTGCCCGCCGACAGCACGGTGCGATCCCGATGCCTGGGTGCGATGGATATCAGGGGACGGGACGAGGCCTGCACGGTGTACCGGGTGGAATGGCAAAACGAGCTGTCGACCGAGTTTTTCACCATGCCAGCCAGCCTGACCCCGCTGACGTTTGCCAAACCCGAACGCAAGCTCGGTGAAATCGATTTGTCCTGGCTGGACGTGCAGGCGTCCTTCACCTCGGCCGACCTGCCGATTTACCTGGGTCGCGTGGCCGACGCGCAGTTTGTGGTGACCGACCCGCGCGTGTCGCGGCTGCACGCCAAGATCACCTGGCGCGCAGGCAAGTTCTACATCGAAGACATCAGCAGCTTTGGCACCTGGGTGCGGTTTGCCGGTGCCAAGGACGTGGTGCCGCTGCGGCGCACTGACTGCGTGCTGCTGGTGCCCGGTGAGTTGGCCTTGGGGGGGCCGTTCGAGGACTTCACCGTGCCAACCGTGAGTTTCACTTTCCCGTCCGACGATCTGGCCGACGCCTTCGGGCGCTTCTGAACCGGTCAGGGCCACCCTGGTTCCCCAAAAGATGGCTGTCGGTGCCGTCTTTGTCATTCTTCCTACACCCACACCCCCCGGCTGCTGGCAGCCAGGGCGCACCACCCGCCCTAAAGTAGGTGGTATGCATTCCATCACCACCTCCATCGATCCACGTGCTGGGTCAACCCCCGCCCTGAAGATGAAAACCTTTCTGGTGGAAGACAACCCAACCATCCGCGAGAACCTGATCAGCACGCTGGAAGAGCTCGCCCCCATCGAGTCCGTGGGCAGCGCCGACACGGCCGAAGCGGGCGCGGCCTGGTTGTCCAGCGGCCAGGATGGCTGGGACCTGGCCATCGTGGACCTGTTCCTCAAGTCTGGCACCGGCTTGCGTGTGCTGCAGGCTTGCCGGGGCAGGTCGCCGTGCCAAAAAATGGTGGTGTTCAGCAACTACGCCACGCGTGAAATGCGCTTGCGCTGCGCAGAACTCGGGGCCGACGCGATTTTTGACAAATCCACCGAGATCGAAGCGCTGCTGAACTACTGCCAGCGGCAAAGCGAAAACCTCGCTCGCTGCAAGTAAGCCGCAAAGCGCGCTATGGCGCGTTTTGCTGGCGCTGCAACTCGGCCCGCTTCATGCTCAGGTAGCTGGCCCGCTCAATTTCACGCAACTGCTCCGGGTACTGCTCGGTGGCTGAAAACCAGTAGTCCAGGCGTTTGGCCACTTGCTCGGGGGCTGGTTCCTGCAGCGACACCATCAGCGCCTCCATGGCCAGGTAGTAGCGCATGGTGTTGCGCTCCACCGTGCCGCGCATGCCGCCCACCAACTCGCTGCTGCCGTCCTTTGCCGCAACCGACGTGAAGCCGACCTTGCCCCGCCCAACAGTGGCCAGGTAGCTCTGCAGGGC
>JBJXEI010000194.1:0-3965 GCA_046154065.1 Polaromonas sp.
TCGCCCTGGGCGACCACACGGGCCATGTGTTCTTCCGGGCTGGCCTTGAGCCATACACAGAAAAAACGGCTTTGCAGCAGGTCAAAGGTTTCGCGTTCGCTGACGATGCTGCCGCCCGTGGTCATCACCACGCCATCGGGGTGGTCTTCGGCAATGCGGAACAGCGCGCGGCGCTCGTACCGGCGGTAACCGGCCTGGCCGTGCAGCAACAAGATTTCATTCATGCTGGTGCCCGCCTCGCGCTCGATTTCACGGTCCAGTTCAATGAAGGGCACGCCGCGCTCAGTGGCCAGCTGCAGGCCCAGCGTGGACTTGCCCGCGCCGCGCAGGCCGATCAGCGCCACACGGAACTCACGCCCGGTCGAGTCATTGAGGCCAAAGGTGCTGCCCAGCAGGCCGTACGCCTGGTCCAGCTGCGTGTCGTCAAGACGGGCCAGCAGGCCCTGCGCCCTGGCCAGTGCCGGGCGCGGCGCGTCCTGCAGCAGCTCGATCATGGAAATATTCAGGGCCCGGGCGGCCGCCGCCAGGGAATTGATGGACACATTGCCCTTGCCACTTTCCACGTCGGCCAGAAACCGTTCGCTCAGGCCGGAATCAGCCGCCAGCGCCTTGCGGGTCATGCCGCGCCGTGCCCGCCAGGCCCGCACGCGGCTGCCCAGCTCTGCCAAAGTAGCCTTGGGTTCCTGCTCGGCGGTGACTGCAAGGGCGGTCTCAGTGGTCATGGTGTCAAACGTGTGGAGGGGTGAGGGTTTATCCTGAACAGCATGGCTTGGCGCGCCCAGGTGATTGCAGTATACTTCACAACAACACATCGTCAAGCAGTTTAATGCATGTTTTTAACAGCTGCTGACCATTCCAGATGAACGGAACCCCCATGAAACTTAAAATTCTTGTCGGCACCATGACCAGCACCGCTGACTATGTGGCGCAGGCCATTCAGATGGATTGCACGGATCTGGTGGCTGACATTGAGGTGCTGCTGATGGATAACCTCGACATCCACACCTTCAGCGCAGCCAACGCTGAAAATGCACTTTATCTCATCTGCACATCCACCTACGGCCAGGGCGACGTGCCAGACAACGCCCGGGCCCTGTACGACTCCCTGGCCGCCGAGCCCCAGTTTCTGGGCCATGTGCGCTACGGCGTGATCGCCCTGGGTGACCGCACTTACATGCAGACCTTCTGCTTTGGCGGCAAAAAGTTTGATGAGCGCCTGGCCGACCTGGGCGCACAGCGCGTCGGCGACGTGTGGTGCCACGACGCGAGCACCGGCACCATGCCCGAAGAAGAGGGTCTGGTGTGGTGCCGTGAATGGCTGGCCCAGGCCCTGCTACGCGCCCCTGCCAGCTCTGAAACGGCATAAATCAGCACACAAATGCATCAAAACAGGCACCAGCCTAGGTGTTTAAATCCTGTAGTGCTATAAAAACAAGAGCACCTGCAACCCCAGCGTGGCAAAGACCACACGCAGGCCTGCTTCCACATCCCGAACAAACCCATTGACGGAGACAAACCCCATGCACCTCAGCAGCGCCGACCACTCGGTCAGCCCCCCATTGGTGGTGTTCCCGCGGGCCTACAACGCCGCGCACGACCTGCTGGCCCGCAACGCGCACCACCCGGACAAGGTCGCCTTCATTGATGCGATGAGCGACAGGCGGCTGACTTACGGCGCGCTGACCGACCAGGCCCATCGCTTTGCCAACGTGCTGCGCAGCAACGGGTTTGCACCTGAAAGCCGGGTGCTGGTGGCGATGCTCGACACACCCGACTGGCCGGTGGTGTTTTTGGGCTGCGTGCTGGCCGGGGTGGTGCCCGTGGCCGCCAACACGCTGCTGACCACCCCTGATTTTGAGTTCATGCTGCGCGACTCCCGGGCGCAGGGGCTGGTGGTGTCTCAGGCCCTGTTGCCCGCGTTTGAGCCGCTGCTGGGCCACATCGACACGCTAAAGACCACCTGGGTGGCTGGAGGAGACAATTCAGAGTCAAAACCCTCGCTTGCCAAGGCTTTGATTGCCGCCAGCGCTACACAATCAATAGCAGACACCTGCGCAGACGACGCCTGCTTCTGGCTGTATTCCAGCGGCTCCACTGGTGCGCCCAAGGGCACGGTGCACCTGCACAGCCACCTGATCCAGACCGCCGAGCTGTACGCAAGCGGCGTGCTGGGCATTCGGACAAGCGACGTGGTGTTTTCCGCCGCCAAGCTGTTTTTTGCCTACGGGCTGGGCAACGGCCTGACCTTCCCCATGAGTGTGGGCGCCACCGCCGTGCTGTTCCCCGGCCGGCCCACGGCGACCGATGTGTACGCCCTGCTCAAAACCCACCAGCCCACGATTTTCTACGGCGTGCCCACGCTGTATGCCAGCCTGCTGGCAGACCCGGCCAAACCCGCCAAAAACGAACTGGCACTGCGGGTGTGCACCAGCGCCGGTGAAGCGCTGCCCGCCGAGATCGGCCGCCAGTGGACGGCGCAGTACGGCGTGGAAATCCTCGATGGCATTGGCTCGACCGAAATGCTGCACATCTTTTTGAGCAACCGCCCCGGCCAGGTGCGCTACGGCACCACCGGCCAGCCCGTGCCGGGCTACCAGCTGCGCATCGTTGCCGACGACGGCCACGACTGTGCCGACGGTGAGATTGGCGAGCTGCAGATCAGCGGCCCCACCTCGGCGCTGATGTACTGGAACAACCGCGTCAAAACCAAGGCCACGTTTGCTGGCGAATGGACCAAAAGCGGCGACAAATACACCCGTGACGCCGACGGTTTTTATACCTACGGCGGGCGCAGCGACGACATGCTGAAAGTCGGCGGTATCTACGTCTCGCCGTTTGAGGTCGAGGCCTGCCTGATGGGGCACGCCGCCGTGTTGGAGGTCGCCGTGATTGGTGTGCTGGACGCGGACGAACTGGTCAAGCCCAAGGCCTATGTGGTGCTCAAGGCCGACCAGCAGGCCAGCATGGACGAGCTCAAAGCCCACGTCAAACAGCACCTGGCCCCGTACAAGTACCCGCGCTGGATCGAGTTTGTCGGTGAGCTGCCCAAAACCGCCACCGGCAAGATCCAGCGCTTCAAGCTGCGCCAGCTGGCCTGACCCGCCGACCCGCTTGCCGGGTTTTTCACTAGCCTGCGCAATGCAACGTACGCATACGATTTACGCGACCTCGTTCACGCCCTCTCACCACCACCAGGAGACTTTTCATGCCATCACACCCTTCCGATTCCCTGCCCTCACGCCGTACCGTCTTGGCGCGCAGCGCTGCCGTGGTGGGAGCCGCCTCATCGGCGCTGCTGCTGCCCCCGTCGGCGCAGGCGCAGACGGCCAAGGTGCGGGTCGGCTTCATGCTGCCCTACACCGGGACGTTTTCGCAACTGGGTGTGGCCATTGAAAACGGGTTTCGCATGGCGATTGCCGAGCAAGGCGGCAAGCTGGGCGGGCGGGAGGTGGAGTACTTCAAGGTGGACGACGAGTCCGAGCCCTCCAAAGGCATTGAAAACGCCAACAAGCTGGTGCAGCGCGACAAGGTGGACGTGATCATCGGCACGGTGCACTCCGGTGTGCAGATGGGCATCCAGAAAGTCGCCCGCGATTCGGGCGTGCTCAGCCTGATCCCCAACGCCGGGGTGCACGCCGCCACCCGGGGCCTGTGCGCGCCCAACGTGTTTCGCACCTCGTTCACCAACTCGCAACCCACCCGCGCGCTGGGCAAGCTGATGGTGGACAAGGGCCACAAAAAAGCCGTGTGGATCACCTGGAAGTACGCCGCTGGCGACGAGGCCTTTGAGGGCTTCAAGGAGAGCTACACGGCAGCCGGCGGCACCATCGTCAAGGAACTGGGCCTGCCCTTTCCCAATGTCGAGTTCCAGGCGCTGCTGACTGAAATCGCCGCCATCAAGCCTGATGCGGTGGCCTGCTTTTTCTCCGGGGGTGGCGCGTCCAAGTTCATCAAGGACTACGCCG
>JBJXEI010000195.1:0-4961 GCA_046154065.1 Polaromonas sp.
GCCTCATACGCACTTTGCGCCGGGCCGGTGGCCAGCGTCACGCGTTTGGGCGGGTTCGGGTCCAGCCACCAATAGGCCAGGCCCAGCAGGCTGGCTGCCAGCAGCACAAAAGGGCCTATCGACACGGTCAGATCACGCAGGGACAGCAGGGTGTAACGCAGGTGTTGGGGCATGGCGCAAACCATAGCATGGGGTGGGCGTGGCCGACCCGGTTCGGTGCTAGTTCACCGGCCCCTGCCATTCCCGCACATGCTGCGCGCGCGCTGGCCGGTCGGCGGGGGTTGCGTCCGGCTTGGGCGTGCCGACGTACAAAAAACCCGCCAGCCGGTCGTCGGGGCCCAAACCCAGCGCCTGGCGCACGCTGGCGTCGTGGCTGTTCTTGCCGCTGGCCCAGAAACCCCCGTAGCCCAGTTGGTGCAGCGCGTTCAGCAGGTTCATGGCGGCTGCGGCGACGGCCATGGTTTGTTCGATCTCGGGCACCTTGTGGCCGGGCACAAGGTGCACCCCGAGTGCGATCAGCACGGGAGCGGCGCTTGCCTTGGCGCGAAAGCGGTCGGTGTTGTCTGTGTTGTCGGCAGTGGCGCTGGGCTCAAGGCGTTGCGCCGCCTGCGCAAACACCTCGCCCAGGCGGTCGCGTGCGGCCCCGCGGATGACGATGAAGCGCCACGGCCGCAGCTTGCCGTGGTCCGGTGCGCACAGGGCCGCGTCGAAAGCCAGGTCCAGCACCGCTTGCGGTGGGGCTGGCTCCACCAGGGGCCATGCTGAGCGCCGGGCCAGCAGCGCGGCCAGTGCTGGGTGGGCGTTCAAGAGGGATGCGTGGGGGGCCAACATCCGGCTCAGTCCAGCTTCACGCCGGTGCGCTTGGCAATGCTTCGGTATTTGGTGACCTCCATGCGCATGAACTGCGCGAACTGGTCGGGCGTCATGGCCACGTGGTGCAGGCTGAGCTCGGCAAACTTGCGGTTCACATCCGGCATGGCCAACACGCGCTGAAGGGCGTCGTACAGCGGGCCCGTGACGGCGGCGGGTGTGCCGGCCGGGGCCACCACGCCATACCAGTTGGTGATGTCAAAAGTCTTGAACCCCAGCTCCGCCATGGTGGGCACGTCGGGCAGCTCGGGCGTGCGCGCGGGGGTGGTGACGGCCAGCGCGCGCAGGCGGCCGGACTTGATGAACGGTGCTGCCGAGGACGTGGCCTCGAAGTTCATGTCCACCTGTCCGGCCAGCAGGTCCACCATGGCGGGCCCGCTGCCTTTGTAGGGCACATGCAGAAAGTTGCCACCGGTTTCCTTGCGCAGCATTTCGCCGGCCAGGTGGTTGGTGCTGCCCACGCCGGGTGATGCGTACGACACACCGTTGGACTTCGACCTTGCCAGCGCGACGAGTTCGGC
Source organism: Polaromonas sp. (assembly GCA_046154065.1). Classification (GTDB taxonomy): domain Bacteria; phylum Pseudomonadota; class Gammaproteobacteria; order Burkholderiales; family Burkholderiaceae_C; genus Polaromonas. The sequence continues at coordinate 1,392 of JBJXEI010000195.1, forward strand.
CACCGACTTGACGGGCAACTGGGCGTTGACGACCAGCACATTGGGCACTTGGCCCACATAGGCCACGGCCGCGAAGTCTTTGATGGGGTCGTACTGCGGGCGCACCATCAGCGCGGGGGCAATGGCCTGCGAGTTGACGTGGGCCATCAGCAGGTTGTAGCCGTCAGGCGGGGACGCGGCGACCAGCTTGGCGCCGATCATGCCGGTGGCCCCGGCGCGGTTTTCCACGATGAAGGGCTGGCCCATCGTGTCGCTGAGTTTTTGCGCCAGCAACCGCGCCACGATGTCGGTGCCGCCACCGGGGGCAAACCCGACGATGATGCGCACCGGCTTGGCGGGGTAAGTGTCGGCCCCTGCCGGGGCGCTGCAAAACGCTGGCAGCGCGGCTGCCACGATCGAGGCCAGTAACTTGCGGGTCATGTCATGTCTCCTGTTTTTAAATGTTCGAAGCCGTAAAGCCGTGCCGGGTTGTCCACCAGCACGCGTTGACGCGCGCACGCGTCGGGAATCCAGTGGCTCAGCAGGTCAACGGTGTCGGCGTCGGCCTGCAGCTTGTTGCGGGCGCTGATGTGCGGCCAGTCGGTGCCCCACAGCACCCGATCAGGGGCGACCTTCAGCAGGGCGTTGGCCAGGGTGTCCAGGTCGTCATACCGGGGGAAGTCTGCAGACACAAAGTACGGCGCGCTGAGTTTGACCCAGCAGCTGCCGTGCGCCAACGCGCGCAGCAGGGCCTTGAAGCCTGGGGACTGCACGCCGTCACTGGCTTGCACACGGCCCACATGGTCAATCACCACGGGCACGGGCAGTTGGGTCAACAGTGCGCCAATCTCGGGTTGTTCATGGAAGTTGGCAAAAAACTGCAGGTGCCAGCCGAGGTGGCGGATCCGGTCTGCCAAACGCCGCGCGTCCTGCAGCTGCAAGCCCTTGGTGGCCGAGGCCAGGTTGAACCGCACGCCCCGAAACCCCAGCCGATGCAGCCGCTCCAGCTCCGCGTCGGCCACGTCGGGCGCCACCACAGCCACGGCGCGCAGCGCGATGTCACCCGCGGCTTCGAGCGCATGCTCGATGCATCGGTTGTCGCTGCCATACACGCTGGGCTGCACCAGCACTGCCCGCTGGCAGCCCAGGCTGCGCAGCAAGGCCGTGTAGTCCGGCCAGGGCGTGTGCTGCGGCACAAAGTGGGTGTGGGGCAGCAGCGGGTAGCGGCGCTGCGGGCCGAACACGTGCGCGTGGCAGTCGGTGGCGCCAGCCGGCATGTGCAGCGCCGGCCGCCGTGCGGGCACCACCGGCGCAGAGACATCGGGCTGGCGCATGGTCAGACCTTCGCCTGGCGGGCCTCGACCGTGGCCGCTTCGATGGCGTAGTGCTCGGTCAGGTCGATCAGGTCTTCGATTTCCTGCCGTGACGCCACCCACTCGGCCTGGGTCATGCCGTTGAATTCGCCGGTTTCACGCAGTTCCGTCAACAGGTTTTTCTGGTAGTGGAAGTTGCTGCAGATCACCACTTGCGCCTCGATGCAGGCGACATAGCCCATCTCCTGCAGGTCCTTGCGGCTGTAGATCGGGCGGCCGTCGCGGTTGCCCCGGCTTTGCACATAGACCAGCGGCAATTTGGACTTGCGCGGCGCTTCTTCGGCGTCCTTCTGGTGGCGCGGAAACACCAGGCCCAGGTCGGCACCCACATCGGCTGCGCGGTTGATGCGCGAGATGGCTTCGTCCAGGCCCATGGCACGGCAGGTGTCGGAGCGGGCAATGATGACGAAGTCCGGGTCGGCTGCGTCGCGGGCCTTGACGGCGTATTCAATCTTCTCGACGAACTCCTCGGTGGGAATGCCGTGCACCACGTAGGTGTGGTAGTGGGCGCGTTTGGGGTACAGGGCGTCTTCGATGTGTACGCCTGCCACGCCGGCCCGGATGAACTCACGCACCGTGCGCATGGTGTGCAGCGCGTCGCCCCAGCCCGCGCCCGCGTCCACCACCAAGGGGATGTTGATCTTGCTGGCCACGTCCTCGGCCAGCCGGACCTGCTCGGTCATGGTGAGTTGTGGTTCGGTCACCGTGGAGGCACCGCCGGTGACGTAGCCGCCGACGTAGGTGGCTTCGTAGCCGAGTGACTGGACCAGGCGGCCGGTCAGGGCGTCGTACACCGCGGGCATGTGCAAAAAGGTCTTGCTGCGCAGCAGGTTGCGGAGTTGGGTGGTGGCTTTGATGGGCATGGTGATGTCGCTTTCGCTGTGGTTGAAGACGCCGATTCTGAAGAGGCAAACGCATAACGTCTATTGATAAGATCTCATTGCCCTATAACTTCTGGAGATGCCAATGCATGGCGTGGAAAAACATCTGCTGGCGCGCCTGCGCTTTCGGCACCTGCAGCTGATTGCCGAGGTCGAGCGCACCGGCAGCCTGAGCCGCGCCGCCGACGCACTGAGCCTGACGCAGCCCGCGTTGAGCAAGGCGCTGAAGGAAGTCGAGGGCATGATGGGTTTTGAGATCTTTCATCGTGGCACCCGGGGGCTGCAGAAGACGGCGCAGGGCGCGGTGGTGGTCAACGGCGCGGTGCTGCTGATCCGCGAGCTGATGCACCTGCACGCCGAAGCCGAGGTGGCCGGCGGTGACGGTGGGCTGGCCGCCGTGCTGCGGCTGGGCACATCGGCCTTCCTGGCCGTGGGCCTGCTGCCGTCGGTGATTGCCAAGCTGACGGGAATGGCGCCGCCGCTGGTGGTGTGGCTGCGCGAAGACACCGTGCCCCACCTGTTTGACGCCCTGCTGGGCGGTGAACTTGACGCGCTGGTGACGTTGTACAACGCAGACCTGATGGCCGGACCTGCTGGGCGCGAGGTCCGGTTCGAGAAAATTTCCGAGGAGCGTTATGTGGTGATTGCGCCCACCGGCCACCCGCTGGCCGGGCCGCGTGCCGTCAGTTGGGCAGCATTGGCCCAGGCCCCATGGGTGCTGACGCGCCAGCCGTCGCTGGCACGCGTGTTCATCGACGACAGCTTTCGCCAGCACGGCATTGCGCCCCCGGTGCCGGTGTGTGAAACCGACGGCCCGGTGACAGCCGCCCGCCTGGTGGCCGCAGGGGTGGGGTTGAGCAGCGTGCCAGAGTCCACGGCGCAGGAAGCTCTTGACAACAAAACCGTCAGCCTCGTCAGGCTGCAGTCCCCCCAGCCCAGCGCCACCTTGGGCCTGGTGTACCGGATCACCGCCTCGGACCATCCACGCATCGCCCTGCTGCGCCAGGCACTGCCGCTGAGTCGGTGAGTCGCTGAGCCGGTGAAGGATCAACGCGCCGCGCTGGGGGTGGAAATTCAACCTGGAGGTTAATTTTTCGGGTCTTTTGGGCAGTTTCAAGCCATCATCAGGTCTAAACCCCCCGCCAGCCTAGGTGTTGATTGCCTGGTCTGCTATCAAAATAGTAGTAATTTAGGCGGTGACGGACCTGCGCCGCCGCGCCTTGCGCATCAGCCAGTACGCCGCCGGGATCACCAGCATCGACAGCAGCGGCGCCGTGACCATGCCGCCGACCATGGGGGCGGCGATGCGTTGCATGACTTCGCTGCCTGCGCCACGG
>JBJXEI010000196.1:0-9327 GCA_046154065.1 Polaromonas sp.
GCGCATTGCTCAGCAGGTTGTCGTGCGACAGCATCGCGCCCTTGCTGCGCCCGGTGGTGCCGCTGGTGTACAAAATCGCGGCCAACTCATCGGGCTGCATCACCGCCGCCGTGTGCTGGTCACTGCAATGGGCGGTGCGCTCCAGCCAGGAGCCGCTGCGGTCGTCCCCCAGCGTGAAGACATTCTGCGTGCCCGCCTTGAAGGCGATTTTGCTGACCCAGCCGAAGTTTTTCGGGCTGCACACCACCACGGCGGGTTCGGCGTTGTCAATGAAGTATTCAATCTCCGCACTCTGGTAGGCGGTGTTGAGTGGCAAAAACACGTAACCGGCCCGCAGCGTGGCCAGGTACAGCATCATCGCCTCGACTGACTTTTCAACCTGCACCGCGACCCGCGCGCCAGCGGGCAGGTTCAGGGACACCAGCAGGTTGGCCATCATGGCGGTGGCGCGCTCCAGGTCATGCCAGGTGTACAGCAGGCCCTGGTCCGTTTCGACCGCCACGGCGTCCAGGTCAGCAGGGAAAGCGGCGCGCAGCGCGGTGAACAGGTTGTGGTTTTTCATGGGTAACAACGTCAGTCGGAGGGGGTTAAAACACGGGTGGGCGCTTGCCGATGAAGGCCATCACGCCTTCCCGGTGCTCGGCGGTGTCGGCGTAGCGGTAGGCGTCGGCGCTTGAATTTGCTATTAAATCAGTAGCACTACCGGATTGCAAAGCGTAGGCTGGTGGCTGGTTTGACCTGAAAAACTGCTTGTTTTGCCGCGCAGCGGCTGGCGCCAGGCTGGCAATACGCTCGCTGAGGTCCTGCACCGCTGCGGGCAACTCGGCCGGCGCACACACGCGGTTCAAAAAGCCACGCTGCTTCATCTCGGCGGCGTCCAGCACGGCGGCACTCAGCAGCATTTCGCGGGCGGTCAATTCGCCCACAGCGCGGGCAACCAGGGCCGCTTCACGCGGGGCCATCGGGAAGCCCAGCCGCGCAATCGGCGCGCCAAAACGGGCCGTGGTGGCGGCCAGCCGCAGGTCACAGCAACTGGCCATCTCCAGGCCTGCGCCCATGCAGTTGCCGTCAATGCTGGCAATGAGGGGCACGTCGCAGTTCAGCATGGCCTGCAGGCCGCCCCACACGTCGTTTTCATGGAAGTCCCGCAGGCTGGCTTCCTCAAAACGGAAGTCGGCGTACTCTGAAATGTCACCGCCCGCGCAGAAGTGGCCGTTGGCCCCCTGCAGCACCACGCAGCGCACGGCGCTGTGCTGCAGGCCCTCAAACACGGCCCGCAGTTCCCGCCACATGGCGCGGGACATGGCGTTGAACTTGCCTGCGTGGCTCAGCGTGACCTGCGCGGTGTGGCACGTCACGTCACATGAAACCTGTCCACTCATTCCAGCTTGGCCCCAGACGCTTTCACCACCGCCGCCCAGCGTTTGACTTCAGCGCTGACAAAGCTGCCGAACTGCGGCGGCGTGAGGCTGCCAAACTCTGCCCCGTTGCTGGCCCAAATGGTCTTGAGCTCGTCGGTCGCAGCGGCCTTTCGCACTTCTTCCACCACACGCGCCTGCACGTCGGCAGGTGTGCCCTTCGGGGCCCACAGGCCGTACCAGGTGGTCACGGTGTACTCGGGCAGGCCGACTTCAGCGGCACACGGCACGTCGGGGAAAGCCGGGTTGCGTTTGTTGCCCGACACCATCAGCGCCTTGATCCGGCCGCCCTTGATGTGGTTGGCCGATGAGCCGAGGCCGTCAAACATCATGTCCACGTTGCCTGAGATCAAGTCCTGCAGCGCCGGGCCCGCGCCGCGGTAGGGGATGTGGGTGATGAAGGTGTTGGTTTGCTGCTTGAACAGCTCCCCGGCCAGGTGGTGCGACGTGCCCGCCCCGGCCGAGCCGTAGTTGAGCTTGCCGGGGCTTTTGCGCACCAGCTCGATGAAGGCCTTGACGTTGGCAACGTCCACGCGCTTGGGGTTGACGACCAGCACCTGCGGCACGTTGGCCACCAGCGCCAGCGGCACAAAGTCCTTTTCAATGTCGTAGTCCAGCTTGGGGTACATGGACGGGGCAATGGCGTGGTGCACCGCACCCATGAACAGGGTGTAGCCGTCGGGTGCGGCCTTGGCCGCGATGCTGGCGCCCAGCGTGCCGCCCGCGCCGCCCCGGTTGTCGATGATCAGCGGCCGGCCGGCCAGCTTGGCAAACTGGGCAGACAGCGGACGGGCGAACGCGTCGGTGCCGCCACCGGCCGGAAACGGCACGATCATCGTCACGGGCTTGGCGGGCCAAGTGCTCTGGGCCTGGCTGCCCAGGGCCATCAGGGCGGCGCTGGCAGCCCCCAGGCGCAGCACGTCACGTCGGCGGGTGGTCAAAAAAGAAGTCGTCATGAGGTTTTGTCTCCGGTGTTTTATCAATGATGGGCCTCTGGGGGCCGGGTGAATGTCGAACGCAAAGTCGGCAGCGGGGTCGGGCTTAAATGTAGAGGTCTTCAATGCCTCCCGAAACAGGAATTTTCCCCTGCGCCAGCAGCACCCGGTGTTTGTCCAGGCGGCGCAGGTCATACAGGTAATTGACCATCAGCCCGTACGACTGTTTGAGCCCTTTGGGCGACGGGTCGCCAGCCCAGTTCAGTTGCTCCACCCGCGCGCCGTTGCCCAAGTGAAAACGCGCCACCGCGTCCAGCGGCTTGCCGTCCTGCAGGCTAAAACCCAGGTAATGCGCGGCGCATTGGGTCAGCACGGTGCGCACGGGCGCTTTCTCCGGCAGGGTCAAGACGTTGTCCAGGGCCGACAAAAAATGCCCGGCAGTCGGCGGCTCAAAGCCCACGGCGCGGCCCAGGGCGGTGCGCTGTTTGTCGTCCAGTCGCTCCAGCATGGCCCCGGCGTTTTTGCCCAGCCAGGCCCGAAACCCGGGAATAGGCGACAGCGTGGCGAACACCTTGAGTTTGGGAAACTCGTCCTTGAGTGTTTCCACCACGCGTTTGATCAGCGAATCGCCAAAACTCACGCCGCGCAGCCCGGCCTGGGTGTTGCTGATGGAGTAAAAAATCGCTGTGGTGGCCTTGTTCAGGTCCGCCGCGTCAGCGGACTCGTCCAGCAGCGGCGTGATGCAGTTGGCCACGTTGTCCAGCAGCGCCACCTCCACAAAAATCAGCGGCTCGTCCGGCAGGCGCGGGTGAAAAAACCCGTAGCAACGGCGGTCCGAGTCGAGCCGGTTTTTCACGTCGGCCCAGCCTTTGATGTCATGCACCGCTTCGTACTTGATGAGTTTTTCAATCAGCGACGCGGGTGAGTCCCAGCTGATGCGACGCAGGTCCAGAAAACCTACGTCAAACCAGGTAGAAAACATGTACTCCATCTCCACGTCCAGCGCCTGCAGGCGTTTGTCGGACTTGAGCAGCGGCAGCATGTCGGCCCGCAGGTCCACCAGGAAGCGGATGCCTTCCGGGAAGGCGCTGAAGCGCTGCAGCAAACGGCGGCGCGGCGACACGGTGGCGCGGCGGTAGTGCACCTCGGCGGCGGCTTCGTCCGGCGTGCCCACGGCGGCGGCAAACTGGGCCTGGGCGAGTTTGGTTTTCTCGGCGTCGGCCACAAACTGCTCGCTCATCAGCAGCCACATGTCGCGCCGCTCATTGGGCGCGGCCTGGGCGTACCACAGGGCCACGCCCCGGGCGCGGCGCCCGCCCTCCACTTCACTGACATGCGGGTCGACGATGGCGCGCAGCTCTTCCAGCGTGCGGCGCAGTACGCGGGGCGACAGCGCCTCTTCTTTTTGCCGCAGCGTGGCGTTCAGCCGCTCGCGGGTGGTGCGGCCGGCGCTGGCTGGCGCCTGGGCGGGCGCAGCCGGGCTGGCGGCGGCCGTTGGTTTCACTACAGATTTAGGAGCATCTGCGGATTCATTGACCTTGGCTAGCGACGCTTTGGGGTCTTTTTTATCACCCGACAGCCGCGACACGCTTCGGTTGAGCCAGTCGGCGGCGCTCATGCGGCCACCCGTGAGGTTTGGGCCGTGTGGCTGGCCGACAGCGCCCGCAGCGCGTCGCGCTGGCGCGTCAGGTGGGTGCGCATGGCGGCGTCAGCGCCTTCGCTGTCCCGGCTGCGCAGCGCGGCAAACACCGTCAGGTGCTCTTGCAGGCTTTGCGCCATGCGGCCCGGCGCGCCCAGCGACTGCAGGCGTGCCAGCTTCAAGATCTTGCGCAAATCGGCAATCGCCTGGGCCAGCCAGCGGTTGTTGGCCAGCAGGATGATCGCCTCATGGATGGCGAAGTTGCAGGCGTAGTAGTCGGTCACCCGGCCCGCTTCAGCGTGGGCGCTCAGGCGTTCATGCAGCGTGGTCAGCGCCACCAGGTCCGCGTCGGTCGCGTTGCGGGCCGCTTCATAGGCGCAGCGCCCTTCCAGCAGCGCAATCACCGGGAAGATGTCGTCCAGGTCCTGCTCGGTGACTTCACTGACAAAACAGCCCCGGCGCGGTTCGTGGCGCAGCAGGCCCTCGGCGGTCAGCACCTTCAGCGCCTCCCGCAGGGGGGTGCGGGAGATCTGCAGGCTTTCACACAAAGCCACCTCGTCCAGAAAAGTGCCCGGGGCCAGCAGCCCGGCAAAAATCTGCTCACGCAGCGTGCCAGCCGCTTCGTGATGCAGTGAGTTTTGAACCAGTCGCACGATGAACTCCTTGCTTGTTGCCGGGGCCCGTCAGCACCTGACAGCCCTGTTTCACAGACCACATTTTCAATAATTATGCGTAATTACACTTAATTATGAAACTGAAAAAAAGAGTTTTCAAGGGGGTTGGTTGCCAAACGCGGGGATTCAGGGCGCTTTCAACACAGGGACAAACCCGCACAGTGGTGATGGCGGGCAGGCGACAGCGCCATTCACTGATGGCGGCTGAACGCCAGTGGAACGCTACTGGAACGCTAGTAGAACGTCGCTGGAACGTCGCTGGAACGCTCAAAAATCAACACCCAAGTTAATTTTTGAGCATTCAGCAGCCTTCATCAGGCTTTTGGAAGCATTTTTAAGCTCTAAACCGGCGACTGCCTAGGCTTTCATTGCCTGTTCAGCTATTAATTTGATAGTTATTCAGGCCACTGACAAGCAGAGCCGTGGCGCCGCCGTCGCGGTGCGCTTGGGTGGCTCACTGCGGCTGCAGCGGCATGCCCGCTGTGCGCCACGCCTGCAGGCCGCCCACCAGGTAGCGGGCGTTTAACCCGCGCGCCCGAAGCGCCATCGCGGTGGAGCGGCCAATGTCCAGGCCATGCACGCAGCAGACAACCACCGGCTTGCTGCGGTCCAACGCGGGGCTCCACTCATTGACTTTGGCAGGGTCACGCCAGACGGCACCGGCCAGAGTGTCGTCTGTCTGGGCGCGGCTCTCGGGCCGGCGAACGTCCAGCAGCGTGCAATCAGCGGCCTGCTCACGGAGCGTTTGCACCTCGGTGCCCCACGCGGCGGCGGCGCTGAAGACGGCGGCGCCGTAGCGGCGGTAGGTGGCGTCCCAGCGGATGTTTTGCATGAACACATCAACGTAGGCCCCAGCCCCGGCACCAAAGTCCAGGTGGTAGGCGTGCTCGTCCATGTCCAGCGCCAGCACCGGGCTGGCACCGACCAGGCCATCGGTGGGGTCGGCAGCCCAGTGGTTGACCAGGCGCCCTTCACGCGGCGACCACGACAACATCGCCCAGCCCGAGCCGCCGCCCATGGCTTTGGCCATGGCCGTGAACTCGGCGCGCCAACGGGCCACGGACCCAAAATCACGCTCGAACGCCGTGGTCAGACCGCTGGCGGGCAGCACACCGTCCCCGCCCAGTGCGTCGAAGTACAGCTCATGCAGATAAGCCGAGTTGGCGGCGATCAGCTCTTGGCGCTTCAGGTCGTTGAAGATAAAACCCGCCGCCGTGTCCGACGCCAGCGCGCTCAACTGGCGGCGCAGGTCATTCAGGCGCTTGACCGCTGTGGCGTAGTGGTTCTGATGGTGGCTGACGATCAGCTGATGGGACAGGCCACGGAGCTGGGTGGCGTCCAGGGTCAGCGCTTGGAGTGGGTAGTCCATGGGGTTTGCTTTCAACGTGGCGTGCCGTGGATTGGCGCGCGTGGACAACATCTGGACAACATCTAGGCGCGGTGCAGCAAGGGGTAAATCAGCAACCCGATCAGGGCAGCGCCCGCGACGATGACCGGTTCTTGCAGCTTTTTGTAGCGCCACAAAATCGCCACCGTGGCCAGCGCCAACAGGGCCGTTGGCACATCCACGATGGCGCGTTTGGCCAGCACGATGACCGAGCCGGTGATGGCGCCAATGGCCGCTGCCGTCACACCGTCCACAAACGCGACGATGGCGGGCAGCTTGCCGTACTTTTTGAAGTACGGCGCCGGGATGATGGTGAACAGGTAGCACGGCAAAAAGGTGGCCAGCGCCGCCACGCAGGCACCGGGAAAGCCCGCCACCAGGTAGCCGATGAAGCCGACCGTGATGACCACCGGGCCGGGGGTGATCATGGCCACGGCCACCGCGTCCACAAACTGCTTTTCATTGAGCCACTGGTGTTCGGTGACCACGCCGCCGTACAGAAACGGCACGATGGCCAGGCCGGAGCCAAAAACGAAGGCCCCCGCTTTGGCGAAAAAGACGCCAAGCTGCGTCAGCAGTGTCCAGTCCAGCGTGGTCAACAAGCCGCTGGCCGGTGCCAGGTCCACCGGGGCCAGCGCCGCCAACCCGCCACCGCCCCAGCGTTTGGGGGGTGCGCGCACCAGCCAGACCAGCACCCCGGCGGCCAGGAAGAGCCAGGCAATTTCTGATTCGGTGATGACCGTCACAGCGGCCAGCACCAAAAAGATGGCCCACAGCAATTTGTCCTGGCCCACGCTTTTGACCGTCAGCTTGTGCGCGCTGATGGCGATGATGCCGATGACCGCCGCACCCACGCCGTAGAACACGGCCTGCATCCAGGTCAGGCCGCCGTAGCGGCTGTAGGCCCAGCCCAGGGCCACGACCATGAAGAACGACGGCAGCACAAAAGCCAGCCCCACCAGCGTGGCCCCCAGGATGCGGTAGTGCACGTAGCCGAGGTAAATCGCTGTTTGCGCCGCCATGGGGCCGGGCGCCAGCTGCGCCAGCGCCAGGCCTTCCTTGTAGTCGGCCTCAGTGATCCAGCCGCGTTGCTCCACCAGGTCGCGGCGCATGTAGCCCACCAGGGCCACCGGGCCGCCAAAACCCAGCGCGCCCAGCCGCCAAAAGTACACGATGAGTTGCCACAGGCTGTAGGGTGGGCGGGTCGCTGTGGTGGGTGTTGGGGTGGTTGCGTCTGTCATGGCCGCTGGTCCGGTTGTTTTGGTGGTGGGGGTTGTTGTGGTGGTGGTGCGGTGTCTTGCAGGAAGCTGGCCAGCAGCGCGTCGAACACGGCGCTGGCCGTGGCCAGCAGTTGGTCGTCGTCCAGGGTGGCTCCGCGCAGGCCCGCCAGAACACGCTCGACCCCCGCCGCTTCGGCGGGCTGCACGCCGCCCACGTCGAGGTAGTGCACCAGCGCGCCCAGCCGGGCCAGCGCGGCCTGCTCCAGGCCAAAACTGGCCATCAGCACCTCAAACGTGACGCGCGCGCCCACGTGGCTGAACGTGGCCCCGTCAAAGTCAAAACCCAGGGCATCGGCCGGGCAGTCGCCGGGCGCGTTCAGCCACAGCAGCCGGGCCTGCGGGTCTATGAAACGCCGAATCAGCCACGCGCTGGCCAGGCGGTCCACCCACGGGCGGGCGCGGGTGGCCCAGGTCCGCCCCTGGTAGTGGGCAACAAGCAGACGGGCAATCGTTGCGGCGACCGGCTGCGGCTCGTCGGGGGACAGCACGCGCGCGGCCGCCAGTTCCAGGTCTTGCAACGCGGCCTGTGTTTGCGGCTGCGCCTGCCCAGGGAAAAAGTCGATCTCGGCCAGGCTGGCGAAGGTCTTGCGCAGCTTGCGGGCTTGTTTCAGCACGTCTTGCACCGTCCCGGCTGCCAGCGCGTCACGGGCATGGCCCACGTCGGCCAGCAGCACGGCGTAGTCGCCGGAGCGGTCAAAAAGATCGGCAAAGCGGGTCTGCGCTGGCTCGTCGGTGCCCAACACCAGCGCCGTGCCGCCGCTGGAGCGCACATCCTCAGCAATGGCCGCCAGCGTGGCCCGGCACGCCTCGCGTTCAGGCATCAGGTAAACACCGTCACGCAGCACAGCGGCACCGCAGGTTTTGAGCGCTCGCCAGGCGCGCATGCGGGCGGTGGCGTTTTCGGTGGGCAGACTTGTCACGAGGATGAGCCAGGAGTTCATGACAACTATTCTACATATTTGTAAAATACTCTACATACATTTTAAAGACGCTCAAGCCCTCAGCGCCCGCCTTTGGGAGTGCCGTTGGGCACAAAAAAGCCCTCTGAATTTAACCTGCAGGTTAAATTCAGAGGGCTTTCAATCTAAATCAATGCCAAATCGGCCGATTGCCTAGGCTTTCATTGCCTGAATAGCTATGAAATTAATAGCAATTTCAGCGCTGGGCGCTGGCCGGCCGCTGGCTGGCCCACCACCACAGCCCTGCCCCGCCCAGCACCATGGGCACGCACAGCCACTGGCCCATGCTCATGCCCAGCGCCAGAATGCCCAGGTAGTCGTCCGGCTCGCGGAAAAACTCGGCGATGAAGCGGAACACGCCGTAGCCGAACAAAAACGCGCCCGAGACCTGGCCTGTTTTGCGCGGGCCACGGGCGTACAGCCACAGCAGCACAAACAGCAGCATGCCTTCCAGCAAGAACTGGTAGACCTGCGACGGGTGGCGCGGCAGCATCGAGCCGCTGTTTTTGAACACCATGCCCCACGGCAAATCAGGCGCGCTGAAGCGGCCCCACAGCTCGCCGTTGATGAAATTGCCCACCCGGCCTGCGGCCAGCCCGGTTGGTACACACGGTGCGATGAAGTCCATCACCTGCAGCCAGGGCCGCTGGCGGGTGCGGGCAAACCAGACCTGCGAGACCAGCACCCCGAGCATGCCGCCATGAAAACTCATGCCGCCCTGCCAGACATAAAAAATCTCCAGCGGGTGCGACAAGTAGTAGCCGGGTTTGTAGAAGAGGCAGTACCCGATGCGCCCCCCAAGCACCACACCCATCACCCCCAGAAACAAAATGTCTTCAATGTCCCGGGGCGACCAGGCCCCCGGCCCGGTGATGGACGCGTAGGGCTGGTGCCGCAAGCGCCGCGTGGCCAGAAAAAAGAACAGCCCGAAGGCGGCCAGGTAAGTCAGGCCATACCAGTGAATGGCCAGGGGACCGAGTTGCAGCGCAACCGGGTTGATGGTGGGGTGGATCAGCATGGCGGTATTTTGCCTTG
>JBJXEI010000197.1:0-8414 GCA_046154065.1 Polaromonas sp.
CAGGATCTGGCCCTTTTTGTCTTCCTTGTAGTACATGACCTGGTCCTTGTCGACCGGGGTGTACTTCTGACCATCAGGGTTGTAGATGCCGATCTGGCGAAACAGGCCTTCCATACCGAAGGTACGCGCCTCGTCCACCAGAATGGGCACCACGCGCGGGCCCAGGGCCTGGTCGCGCAGCAGTTGCGTCAAAAAGCGCACGTAAGCCTGCGTGGTCGAGATCTCGCGGCCTTCGGCGGTGGGCTCCATCACTGACTTGAAGGTGTCGAGCGACGGCACGGTGAAACTTTCATCAGCCTTGACGCGTCGGTGCGGCAGGTAGCCACCGAGCGCTTTGCGTCGCTCGTGCAGGTAGCGCATTTCCGGGGTGTCGTCGGCCGGGCGGTAAAACGGAATGTCGGCCAGCTGGCTGTCGGGAATGGGGATGTTGAAACGGTCGCGGAAGGCCTTGATGTCCTCGTCCGACAGTTTTTTGGTCTGGTGAACGTTGTTCTTGCCTTCGCCAATCTTGCCCATGCCAAAACCCTTGACGGTCTTGATCAGCAGCACGGTGGGCTGGTCCTTGTGTTTCACGGCGGACGCAAAGGCGGCGTAGACTTTTTTGGAGTCATGGCCACCGCGCCGCAGTTCAAAGATCTGCTCGTCGGTCATGTGCGCGACCATTTCCAGTGCTTTGGGGTGCTGGCCAAAGAAATGTTTGCGGACGTAGGCGCCGTCGTTGGCCTTCATGGCCTGGTAGTCGCCGTCGAGCGTGTCCATCATGATTTTCTTGAGGATGCCGTCCTTGTCACGCGCCAGCAGCGCGTCCCAACCGTCGCCCCACAGCAACTTGATGACGTTCCAGCCCGAGCCGCGGAACTCGCCTTCCAGCTCCTGGATGATCTTGCCGTTGCCGCGCACCGGGCCGTCCAGGCGCTGCAGGTTGCAGTTGATGACAAACACCAGGTTGTCGAGCTTTTCACGCGCGGCCAGGCCAATGGCGCCCATGGATTCGACTTCGTCCATCTCGCCGTCGCCACAGAATACCCAGACCTTCCGGTTCTCGGTGTTGGCAATGCCGCGGGCGTGCAGATACTTCAAAAACCGCGCCTGGTAGATCGCCATCAGCGGGCCCAGACCCATGGACACCGTGGGGAACTGCCAGAACTGGGGCATCAGTTTGGGGTGCGGGTAGCTGGACAAGCCCTTGCCATCGACTTCCTGGCGGAAGTTGAGCAGTTGCTCTTCAGTCAGGCGGCCCTCCAGGTAGGCCCGTGCGTACACGCCGGGCGAGACATGGCCCTGGATGTAGAGGCAGTCGCCGCCGTGGTTTTCAGATTCAGCGTGCCAGAAGTGATTGAAACCCGCGCCAAACAGGCTGGCCAGCGAAGCGAACGAGCCGATGTGACCACCCAGGTCACCGCCGTCGGCTGGGTGCAGGCGGTTGGCCTTGACCACCATGGCCATGGCGTTCCAGCGCATGTAGGCACGCAGGCGTTCTTCGATCTCCAGGTTGCCGGGGGAGCGCTCTTCCTGGTCGACTTCAATGGTGTTGACATAGCCCGTGGTGGCCGAGAAAGGCATGTCGATGCTTTTCTGGCGGGCGTGTTCCAGCAGTTGCTCCAGCAGGAAGTGAGCGCGCGCAGGGCCTTCACTTTCGATGACCGCGCTGAGCGCGTCCATCCATTCGCGGGTTTCCTGCGTGTCTTTGTCGAGGGATGTGCTGGTCAAGGGATCAACGCTCTGCTGAGCGCTGCTGGCGGGCTGGGTTGTCATGGTTGTCTCCTGTTGAACGACTCGAATGGGGCTCACTTGGGGTCGCGGTCACCGGCGGCGGCTCTCGTGCGGAGCTTGGCACATCGGCTTGGCGACGGGCGCCGGAACCTTTGTAAACGCAAATGCATTTGCGCGGCAAGTTTCCCACATTATTTATTTAATTTCAAATAGTGCTTTGTGTTTTCATATAGTGGAATAAAGAACGAGCGTTCAAAAATCACGGCGACCCCCGTGTGTATTGATGGGCCTCTGGCGCGGCAGTTGCATGCGGGGCCACGTAAACTGACGCCTCTTTATGACACGACCTGAATCCGCACTGATCACCGACACCCCCCTGGACACGCTGGGCGGGGTCGATTCTTCGGCCGCGCCAGATGCATTGCCCATGACACCGCTGGCACGCTGGCGGCGCTGGTGGCGCAAGCAGTCACCGGCGCGGCAAGACCGCTTCATCACCTTGGGCCCGCTGCTGGCCGTGATGCTGTTTCTGGCCGCGGTGATTGCCGCCTTCGCCTACCTGCGCATCGAAGAAATCGACCGCGAGCAGCAGGCCGTCAAACGCGACGTGGAATACGCGCAGCAGCGCTTGAGGCTGCGGCTGCTGGAGCGGCAGGAACAACTGATGCGCCTGGGACGCGATGTGTCGAACAAGGAAGTCGACAACCAGGAGTTCATCGTTCAGGCCGAGTCGCTCGTCAACCAGTTTCCGGAGGTGATGGCCATCACCTGGATCGACAGCAAACGCCGCATCCGCGTGGCCTACGCGTCACCCAGCGCGCAGGCCGGGCAGCAGCGCGCCGTGGGCGAACAAATCAAGGTTGACGAGACCGAAGGGACCTACGACCTGGCCCGGGACCTGCGCCAGCCTGTGTACTCCAGGCCGATCCGGCCCAAGGACGGCAGTGGCCCGTACAACACGCCCACGCTGCAGCTGCAAGTGCCACTGGACGACCAGGGCAAGTTTGGCGGCGTCATCATGGGCGAGTACTCGGTGGACGGCTTGCTGCGGTTTGGCGTGCCCACCGAGGTCGCCGCCAAATACGCGGTGACGCTGCTGGACGACAAGGACGGTGTGCTGGCAGGCAGCCTGGCCCCGCGGCGCAACCCAGCGACGCGGCTTCTGCCTTGGTCAGAAGATCCGCCCGAGTATGAAATCCCGGTGTCGCCGGTGGGCAATGGCCTGCTGATCCGGGCTCAGGGCTACCGTGCCTCGCTGGGGGTAGTCGGCAGCGGCTTCTTTTGGCTTGTCAGCGCGCTGAGTGCCCTGACGGTATGGATGCTGCTGGGCACCTGGCGCCACACCCGTCGGCGTGTGCAGGCCCAGGTAGCGCTGGTCAATGAGACCAACTTCCGGCGGGCCATGGAAAACTCCATGCTGACCGGCATGCGTGCGCTGGACCTCAAGGGGCGCATCACGTACGTGAACCCGGCGTTCTGCCAGATGACCGGCCTCAGTGAAAGCGAGCTGGTCGGGCGCACCCCGCCCTTCCCCCACTGGCCTGAGGAAGAGCAGACCACCCTGATGGCGCGGCTGGACGACGAGCTGCATGGCCGCACACCACCCGGCGGGTTTGAAGTGCGGGTTAAACGCAAAAACGGCCAAATTTTTGATGCCCGCATGTACGTGTCACCATTGATTGACCCGCGTGGCCAGCAAACGGGCTGGATGACGTCGATGACCGACATCACCGAGCCCAAACGGGTGCGGGAGGAAATGACCGCGTCCTATGGCCGCTTCACCACGGTGCTGGAGGGCCTGGACGCAGCGGTGTCGGTGGCGCCACTGGGCAGCCAGGAGCTGCTGTTTGCCAACAAGCTTTATCGGTCCTGGTTTGGGGGCGACGTGATGGGCCACCTGGGCCTGATCGCGCAGGCCGGTGTGCCGACGGCGGCGCAAAACGACGACACGCTGGACGCGGTCGATGGCCTGGCGGGCTTTCCGACCGACACCTTGACCGATGCCAAAACTGAAAACGCCGAGATTTTTGTGCCGAATCTGGGCAAATGGCTGGAAGTGCGTTCGCGTTACCTGACCTGGGTGGACGGACGGCTGGCACAAATGGTGATTGCCACCGACATCACCCCGCGCCGCCATGCTGAAGAGCAAGCGGCCCAGCAAAACGAACGCGCCCAGACCGCCAGCCGGCTGATCACCATGGGCGAGATGGCGTCCAGCGTGGCGCATGAGTTGAACCAGCCGCTGACGGCCATCAACAACTACTGCAACGGCATGGTGTCCCGCATCAAGGGGCAGCAGATCAGCAATGAAGACCTGCTGGTGGCGCTGGAGAAAACCGCGAAACAGGCGCACCGGGCGGGGCAGATCATCCAGCGTATCCGTTCCTTTGTGAAGCGCAGCGAGCCCAACCGCAGCCTGGCCGATGTGGCCACCCTGGTCAGCAACGCCATGGAGCTGGCCGAGATCGAGCTGCGCCGCCACCATGTGCGGCTTAGCCATTACATCGCCGCGCGCCTGCCCGCCATCATGGTAGACCCGATCCTGATTGAGCAGGTGCTGATCAACCTGATGAAAAACGCCGCCGAATCGATTGCCCACGCCCGCCTGCCGACAGCACGGCGCAGTGTGGAGCTGCGTGTGGTGCCCAAAACCATCGACGGCTACAGCGTGGTGGAGTTCTCGGTGATGGACACCGGCCTGGGCATTTCACCGGAAGTCATGGACCGGCTCTACGAGGCGTTCTACTCCACCAAGGCAGAGGGCATGGGCATTGGCCTGAAGCTGTGCCGCAGCATTGTGGAGTCGCACCAGGGTCGGCTCAAAGCAGAGAACATCTACAATGCCGAGGAGGTCGCGGGGTGCCGCTTCACCTTCTGGATTCCGGTCAAGCCCGAACGCGTTGAAGCCGCATCAGAGCGGCCCACGGCGTCACCCTCGCCGGCAGGTCACCCGATCGGCAACCGGACGAATCCGGCGCCTGAAGGCCACTCATCGCTGGACAACAATGCCCATTGATGAACCACAAGAGCCAATGAACATGCAGGGCGCCATGTGCTGATGTGCCCTTCAAATTTCGCAGCCAGTTTCAGACATTGACCCTCAAAGCAGGAGAGACGACTACATGAGCTTGATTCCCAAAAAAGGCACGGTTTACGTGGTGGATGACGACGAGGGCGTGCGCGACTCGTTGCAGTGGCTGCTGGAAGGCAAGGACTACCGGGTGCGTTGCTACGACTCGGCTGAAACCTTTCTGAGCCGCTACGACGCCCGTGAAGTGGCTTGTCTGATTGTGGACATCCGCATGGGTGGCATGACAGGCCTGGAGTTGCAAGACCGCCTGGTCGAGCGCAAGTCACCGTTACCCATCGTGTTCATCACCGGTCACGGCGACGTGCCGATGGCCGTTGACACCATGAAAAAAGGCGCCATGGACTTCATCCAGAAGCCATTTCAGGAAGAAGCACTGGTCAACCTCGTCGAGCGCATGCTGGAGCAAGCCAAAGACACCTTCAGCGAACACCAGCAGTCTGCCAGCCGCGACGCGCTGCTGGCCAAGTTGACGTCCCGCGAGGCACAGGTACTCGAACGCATCGTCGCCGGCCGGTTGAACAAACAAATCGCCGACGACCTGGGCATCAGCATCAAGACCGTGGAAGCGCACCGCGCCCACATCATGGAAAAGCTGAACGCCAACACCGTGGCCGACCTGCTGAAGATCGCCCTGGGCTCCAGCGCACCGAAAGCCTGAACAAGCCCCTGAGTCCCCGCCTAGACGTGCTGTCTTCGGACAGACACCGCCGCCCGCTGACCGAACCGTCTGCGGGCGTTTTCCATTCAAAACCCCCTCCCCCCGCACCATGACCGCACAACGCATCGACGGCAACGCCCTGTCCCAACAACTTCGCGCCAGCGTGGCCACACGCGCCGCCGCCCTGCGCGCCCGGGGGGTCACCCCCGGCCTGGCGGTGGTGCTGGTGGGCGACAACCCGGCCAGCCAGGTCTATGTGCGCAACAAGGTCAAGGCCTGCCACGACAGCGGCATCCACTCCGTACTGGAGTCCTACCCGGCCACACTGACCGAAGTCGAATTGCTGGCCCGCGTGGATGCGTTGAACCAGGACCCGAGCATCCACGGCATTCTGGTGCAGCTGCCATTGCCCGCCCACATGGACGCGCAAAAAGTCATTGAAGCCATTGCGCCCGCCAAGGACGTGGACGGCTTTCACGTGGCCAGCGCGGGGGCGCTGATGGTGGGCCAACCCGGTTTCTGGCCCTGCACGCCCTACGGCTGCATGAAGATGCTGGAAAGCATTGGCTACGACCTGCGTGGCAAACACGCGGTGGTGATTGGCCGCAGCAACATCGTTGGCAAACCGATGGCGCTGATGCTGCTCCAGAAAAACGCCACCGTCACGGTCTGCCACAGCGCCACGCCCGACCTCAAGGCCATGACGCTGCAGGCTGATGTGGTGGTGGCGGCCGTGGGCAAGCGCAACGTGCTGACGGCCGACATGGTCAAGCCGGGCGCGGTGGTCATCGACGTGGGCATGAACCGCGACGAGCTGGGCAAGCTGTGCGGTGACGTGGATTTTGACGGGGTGAAAGAAGTCGCCAGCTACATCACCCCGGTGCCCGGTGGAGTGGGCCCCATGACCATCACGATGCTGCTGGTCAACACCCTGGAAGCCGCCGAGCGCGCCTGAGCGCGCCTGGGGGCGACGCTCAACACAGCCCCACAAGTCTCACCTCAAGCGTTGGCGGCTCGCTCGGTGGGCGGGCTGCTCAGGCGCCACAGCGCCAAGCCGGCGCACAGCCACTGGCCCAGGTACATGGCGCTGCCCAGCCCGTGCCACAGGCGCAAATCACCCCCGGTGGCCCGGGCCGTGACGATGCTCGGCGACACCCCAAACTCGACCAGCACGGTCAACAGCAATCCAGCCACTACTAATTTAATAGCGCTACCGGCAATAAAGCCCTTGGCCGGCAGCGTTTTTGGATTCAAAACCATCAATAAAAGCATGCTGCAGACAATGCTGAGCCAGGTTTGAGCCGTGAACAGCTGGGCCGCCATGGCACCCGCTGCGGCTGGGGTGCCCAGCTTGGCAAACAGCAGGGGAACGACCACAAAACCCAACCCGGTGAGGCTGCCCCACCAAAGGGCGGCCAACATGACAGCAAGGCGTGGCTTCACCCTGGTCTTCAGATGTACATCACTGCGATGATTTCGTAGGACTTCACACCGCCCGGGGCCTGCACTTCGGCGGTGTCGCCTTCGTCTTTGCCGATCAGGGCGCGGGCAATCGGTGAGCCGATGTTGACGCGGCCAAACTTGATGTCGGCCTCGTCCTCACCCACGATCTGGTAGGTCACCTTGTCGCCGGTGTCCACATCTTCCAGCTCGATGGTCGAGCCGAACACCACCTTGCCGCCAGCGTCCATCTCGGTCGGGTCAATGATCTGGGCCACCGACAACTTGCCTTCGATTTCCTGGATACGGCCTTCAATGAAACCCTGGCGGTCCTTGGCGGCTTCGTACTCGGCGTTCTCGCTCAGGTCACCCTGTGCGCGCGCATCGGAAATCGCATTGATGACCCACGGGCGCTCCACTGTTTTCAGCTGGTGCAGCTCGGCCTTGAGTTTTTCCGAGCCTTTTTTGGTGATGGGAATAGTAGCCATGAAACAGGTTCTCCTGAAATGCAAACCGCCGAGGGCTAGGCCTCGGCGGTGAAAAGATAGATTATGCCAAGCAAACTGCGACCTGACGCAAGCGGCAGGTCGCTGGTGTACCGGGGCTAACCCGCGTTGAAGCGGGTTGAACGTGACCTCAAGCCAGTTGCGCGTGCAGCTCCTGAACCGAGTACACGCTAAGGTCATTCAGGTACTTCATGCCTTCGACAGCAGCTTCCGCTCCGGCGATGGTGGTGAAGGTCGTCACCCGAGCCAGCAGCGCTGACGTGCGGATCTGACGTGAATCGGCAATCGCGTTGCGGCGCTCTTCCACGGTGTTGATGACCAGTGCGATCTCGTTGTTCTTGATCATGTCCACGATGTGCGGGCGGCCTTCGGCTACCTTGTTCACGGTCACGCAGTCAATTCCGGCCTCACGAATCACACTGGCCGTGCCTTTGGTGGCCACCAGATCAAAATTCATAGCACGCAAGGCAATGGCAACCTGGACTGCGCGGGCTTTGTCGTTGTTTTTGACCGTGAGAAACACCTTGCCCGACGTAGGCAGCGTGGTGCCGGCTCCCAGCTGGGATTTGACAAACGCTTCTCCAAAGGTTTTGCCCACCCCCATCACTTCGCCAGTGGACTTCATCTCGGGGCCGAGGATGGTGTCCACACCGGGGAACTTGACGAAGGGGAACACGGCTTCCTTGACGCTGAAGTACGGCGGTGTGACCTCTTGGGTCACGCCCTGGGACGCCAGGGACTGCCCCGCCATGCAGCGCGCGGCCACCTTGGCCAGCTGAATGCCGGTGGCCTTGCTGACAAACGGCACCGTGCGGGAGGCTCGCGGGTTGACTTCCAGCACGTAAATCACGTCCTGGCCATCGATGTTCTGGATCGCAAACTGCACGTTCATCAAGCCGACCACATGCAGCGCTGCAGCCATGGCGGCCGTCTGGCGTTTGATCTCGGTGACGGTCTGGGCGCTCAGTGAATAGGGCGGCAAGGAACAGGCCGAGTCACCGCTGTG
>JBJXEI010000198.1:0-2513 GCA_046154065.1 Polaromonas sp.
GACCATTCCCGCGAAACATTTGACGCGGTGTTTGACACCTGCGAGCGCATTGCGCGTGAAAAATACGCGCCGTTCAACCGCACGGTGGACACGCAGGAGCCGCATTTCGACGGCGAAAAAGTCACACTGCCGCAAGCCACACACGACGCCCAAAAAGCCTATGCGGCCTCCGGCATGCTCAGCGCCGCACAGGACTACGACGCGGGCGGCATGCAGCTGCCCTACACGGTTGAAGCAGCGGCCAACGCATTTTTTGCCATGGCCTCGGTCAGCATTGGGTCGGGCATGCTCACCACGGGCAACGCCAATTTGCTGATGGTGCACGGCACCGAGGCGCAAAAAGAGGTGTTTGCCAAGAACGAATTTGCTGGCCGCTTCTCGGGCACCATGTGCCTGTCGGAGCCGCAGGCGGGCTCGTCCCTGAGTGACGTGACCACCCGCGCCGTGCCCGATGGTGAGGCGTTTGAAGACGACCCGCTGGGTGCGCGCTACCGCCTCAAGGGCAACAAGATGTGGATTTCAGCCGGTGAGCATGAGCTGACCGAGAACATCATTCACCTGGTGCTGGCCAAGATTCCTGGCCCTGACGGCAAACTGATCCCCGGCACACGGGGCATTTCCCTCTTCATCGTGCCGAAAAAACTGGTGGACACCGCCGGCCAGCTGACCGGGGTGCGCAACGACGTGGCGCTGGCTGGCCTGAACCACAAGCTGGGCTGGCGCGGCACGACCAACACGCTGCTTAATTTTGGCGAAGGCAAGTACCCGGTGGGCGGGCAGGCCGGTGCCATCGGTTACCTGGTGGGCAAACCGCATGAAGGCCTGCGCTGCATGTTCCACATGATGAACGAAGCGCGCATTGGCGTGGGCATGGCCGCGACCATGCTGGGCATGGCGGGCTACTACGCCAGCCTGGACTACGCCAAAAACAGGCCACAAGGCCGCGCCATGGGCCCCAGCGGCAAAGATGCCGCCGCTCCGCAAATCCGCATCATTGAACACGCGGACGTCAAACGCATGCTGCTGGCTCAAAAGTCGTATTGCGAGGGCGCGTTGGCGCTGGAGCTGTACTGCGCCCGGCTGGTGGACGAGCACCACACCGCCGCCCCAGCGGTGGCCGACGACGCCCGCATGCTGCTGGAAGTGCTGACGCCGATTGCCAAAAGCTGGCCCAGCGAGTGGTGTCTGGAGGCCAATTCGCTGGCGATTCAGGTCCATGGCGGCTACGGCTACACACGAGACTTCCCGGTCGAGCAGTACTGGCGCGACAACCGCCTGAACATGATCCACGAAGGCACCCACGGCATTCAGGCGCTGGACTTGCTAGGACGCAAGGTCCTGATGGAGCAGGGCAGGGGCCTGAGCCTGCTGGCCGCCCGCATCAACAGCACCATCGAGCTCGCCATTCAGGTGCCCGAACTGGCGAGCCACGCCAACGCGCTGGGCAAAGCGCTGCAACAGATCGGCAGCGCCACAAAAGCGGCCTGGGCCACCGGCAACCCCACCGATGCGCTGGCCAACGCCGTGCCCTACATGCAGGCGTTTGGCCACACCGTGCTGGCCTGGATCTGGCTGGACGTGGCGCTGGCGGTTCTGCGCGCTGACGGGGCGAAATCTGCCTCCAGCGCAGGCAAAATAGCCGCTATGACCTATTTCTATCACTACGAACTTCCCAAAATCGATGCCTGGCTGAAAGTGGTGGTCGCCCGCGACCTGACCTGTGCCAACCTGTCCGAGGAGGCCTTTTAAATGGGCTTTTACAAACCCGGGGCCAACCACCCGACGGACCCCTCCGTGGCGCGCCTGCACAAGGCCATCTGGTCGTTGATTTACGGCGGCCTGCTCTTGCTCGTGCTCGGCCTGTTCGTTGAAAAGTCCGACGAAGCAACGGGCTGGATCATGGTGGTGGCCGGCGGCGTGATGGCCGTGCTGGGCTGTGTGCTGATTTATGTTCGTTCCCGCATCAAGGTCTGAAAGGGTCAAAGGACAGCCATGATCAAACACATCGTCATGTGGACGCTCAACCACGCGTCTGACGCAGCGGGCTTCAAAGCCCAGCTTGAAACCTGCCAAAACCTGGTGCCCGGCATGCTTGTTTTTGAAGTCGCCACGAAGACAGCCGCGCTGCCTTCCAGTTGCGATGTTGTGCTTTACTCAGAATTCGAAAGCGCTGCGGCTTTGAACGCCTACCAGGTTCACCCGCACCATCAGGCGGTGGCTGCAGCACTCGGCTTGCTTCGCCAGTCACGTGTCCACATGGACTACGAAGCCTGAATTCATTCAAACCGTTGGAGACAAAACCATGGCAAATCCCGTTCCCGCAGCAACCACTCCCCGCTCCATCCAGCAGTTGTTTGACCTGAGCGGCAAGACCGCGCTGGTCACCGGCGGCTCACGCGGCCTGGGCCTTCAAATGGCGCAAGCGCTGGGCGAAGCGGGTGCCAAGATCATGCTCAGCTCCCGCAAGGAGGCCGATCTGGTCGAAGCCGCTGCCGAGCTGAAGGCCGCCGGGA
>JBJXEI010000199.1:0-4262 GCA_046154065.1 Polaromonas sp.
GCGCGCGCATGAACATGCCGGCCGACTCGTCCAGCGGCACCAGCCGGTGGGTGGTGTGCAGGTTGGGCGTGGCGTACAGCATGCGCACGGCGGTGGCGGTTTGTTCGGCAAACTCCTTGTGCCGCGCGGTCGGGGCCACGGCGTGGTGCTCCACGGCCAGCAGCTGGCCGCTGGCGTCTGCGCCCAGGCGGACGTGCTGGTGGCTGGCGGGCCGGTGGCCGGTGCCCACAAACATCTGCTGGCGCGTCAGCGCGAACTTCACCGCCCGGCCCCGCAGCAGCTTGGCCGCCAGGGCCGCCAGCACGATGTGCGGGTGCGGCATGCCCTTGCTGCCAAATGAGCCGCCGACGTAGGGCGAAAAAATCTCGATCTGCGTGGGCAGCAGGCCCAGCAAGGGGCCGAGGAAAAACGGCAGCAGCAGGTTGCCCTGGTTGGCGTCCCACAGCGTCAGGTGTTTTTTGGTGGGGGACAGCGAGAAGTCATCCCGCCAGACGGCAATGACTGCGTGTGGCTCCAGCGGGTTGTGGTGCTCGGTGGGGGTGGTGTAGGTCTGGTCCACCGTGAAGCGGGCCTGCGCAAAACCGGCCTGCACATCGCCGCGCTGGCTGTCTGCGGGCTTGAAGGAGTTGACCTGCTTGGGCGCATAGGCCTGCGGGTGGTCGGGGCGGAAGTCGGTGTCGTGCGGGGCCACGTCGTAGGTGACGCGCACCAGGCTGGCCGCGTGGCGGGCGGCTTCCGGTGTGTGCGCCACCACCGCACCGATGAACTGCCCCTTGAAGCGGATGGCGGGTGACTGCAGGATGACCAGTTCGGCGTCGGTTTTGATCCACAGCCGTGGGGCGTTGGTGGGGGTCATCACCAGCAGCACACCCGTCACCTGCTCGGCGGCGGCGGTGTCGACGTGCTTGATTTGGCCGCGGGCGATGCTTGAAGTCAGCGGGAACAGGTGAACGGGCTGGTCCACCGCGTGTTCATAGGCGTAGGGGGCGGTGCCTGTGACTTTCAGCGGCCCGTCGATGCG
The DNA here is from genome assembly GCA_046154065.1 of Polaromonas sp. Taxonomy (GTDB): domain Bacteria; phylum Pseudomonadota; class Gammaproteobacteria; order Burkholderiales; family Burkholderiaceae_C; genus Polaromonas. The sequence continues at coordinate 1,022 of JBJXEI010000199.1, forward strand.
TTTCAATGGCTTGCCGACGCTGGTCATGTTGAAACTCCTTGTGATACGGCTTGTTCTAGCTGCGCCAGTTCCCCCAACACGGCCGCAATGGTGTTGCGCAGCATCGGCACTTTGAAGGCGTTGTCCGCGCCGGGTTGGGCGGCGGCCAGTTCTGCATCCGCCGCCGCCAGAAAAGCCGCGTGGGTGGCGGGGCCGCCTAGCAGCAGCGCCTCAGCCCGGTTGGCCCGGTGCGGCTTGTGCGAGGCACCACCCAGCGCCAGGCGCACACCATGCACCACGCCGTCACGCACGTCGAGTGCGGCGGCCACAGACACCAGCGCAAACGCGTAAGACGCCCGGTCACGCACCTTGCGGTAACGGGTTTGGAAGGTGGGTGGCAGCGGTGAAATTTCGATGGCAGTGATCATCTCGCCGTGCTGCAGCTGGGTGTCGTGCTCGGGCGTGTCGCCGGGCAGCCGGTGCAGGTTGGCGTAGGGCAGGCGGCGTTCGCCCTCCCGGCCTTCAAACACCACCGTCACGTCCAGCGCCGCCAGCGCCACACACAGGTCGGACGGGTGTACCGCCACGCAACTGCTGGACGCGCCAAACAGCGCGTTGTAGCGGCCAAACCCTTCACGGGCCGAACACCCGCTGCCGGGCGTGCGTTTGTTGCAGGGGGTGGTCAAGTCCTGAAAGTACACGCAGCGGGTGCGCTGCAGCAGGTTGCCGCCCGTGGTGGCCATGTTGCGCAGCTGGCCTGAGGCCCCCGCCAGCAAAGCTTGCGACACAAAAGGAAGATGCTGGCGGACCAGCGGGTGGGCCGCCATGTCGCTGTTGCGCACCAGCGCGCCGACATGCAGCACCCCGTCATCGCTGCGGGTGATGTCGGTCAGCGGCAGGCGGCTGATGTCCATGACCTGCTGCGGGTGGCTGATGCCCAGCCGCAGGTGGTCGACCAGGTTGGTGCCCCCAGCCAGAAACACGCCGTGGCTGACAAGGTGCGCAACCGCGTCGGCCACGCTGGTGGCGCGCCGGTAGTCAAACGGGCTCATGCGGCCACCTGGCGGATTGCCGCGACGATGTTCACGTACGCGCCGCAGCGGCACAGGTTGCCACTCATGCGCTCGCGGATCTCGTCGTCCGTCAGCACGCAGGCCGCGCTGCCCGGGGGCGTGACATGGCTGGCCTCGCCGTTCCTGAACTCGTCCAGCATGCCGATGGCCGAGCAAATCTGCCCTGGCGTGCAGTAACCGCATTGCAGGCCGTCGTGGTCGATGAAGGCCTGCTGCAAGGGGTGCAGCTGGTCGATGCGGCCCAGCCCTTCGGCGGTGGTGATGGTTGCCCCGTCCTGGGAGGCCGCCAGGCTCAGGCACGACAGCACCCGCCGACCGTCCAGCAGCACCGTGCAGGCCCCGCACTGGCCGTGGTCGCAGCCTTTTTTGACCGACATGACACCCAGGTGGTCGCGCAGTGCGTCCAACACGCTGACGCGCGGGTCGATGCTCAGGTCGCGCCGGGTGCCGTTGACGGTCAGTTGGATAGGCAGGTTCATGGGGGGCTTTCTGTGGGGTTTACCAGGGCTTCGGCCAGCGCCACCACTGACAGCGGTGCGCAGCCTTCGGCCTTGTTGCTGACGGTGACATACATCGGGTGGCCGGCTTGCGCCGTGGCGTGAATCACCTTGGCCAGCTGGCGACGGGTGTCGGGGTCCAGGTCGATCAGCTGGTCGTAGGGCAGGTAACGTTCGGCGGCGTCTTCATACCCGTAGGCACCGTGCAGGCGGTTCAAATTCCAGCGGCACACCAGCGGGCCGGGCCACAGGGCACGCAGCAGGGGCAGCTGGCCTTCGATGGGCGGCATTTTGGCGTGCAGGCCCAGGCAGTAGGTCGCTTTGTGGGCCTTCAGCACGGCCACAAAGTCAGGCGTCAGCCACACCGGGTCCCGCACTTCCACGGCCACCACCGCGTCCGGGGCCAGCGTGGCCAGCGGCGGCAGGGCCTGCAACATGGCGGCCAGCCGCTGCAAGACCTCGGGCATGCGTGCGTGCAGAGAGGCGGGCAAGGGGCTGATCTGAAACACCAGCGCGCCCAGCTTATGGCCCAAGCCTTGCACTGCCGGTTGAAAAAACTCCTGCACGGCCAGCTCAGGGCTCAGAAAAGCCGGGTTGGTCTGCAGACCCTGGCCTTTTTCGCCGCGTACCAGCGCGTCGGTGACCAGCGCCGGGGCCTTGACGACAAAGCGGAAGTCGTCGCCCACCTGCGCGGCATAGGCGGCATATTGCGACGGGGTCAACGGCCGGTAAAACGCCCGGTCCAGGCTCACGGTGCGAAACAGCGGGTGCTGCGCGTAGGCGGCCAGCCCTTGCTTGGAGAGTTGAGCCTCCGGGTAGTCGCCATCCCAGACCAGGTCGCGCCAGCCCGGGTAGTTCCAGGACGAGGTGCCCAGCCGGGCCCGCGCGGGCAGGGCGGCTGCCAGCGCAAGGTGCGCCGGGTCGGGCGCTTTGGGGCCGACGGTGGCGCGGCCGGGTTTGGCGCGCGCTGCCGGGGCGGACTTGGCGGCTTCGGCTGAATCTGCTGAATCGGGTGAGTCTGGAAAAAGCGCGTCTTGCATGGTTTTTTCAGTCTAACGGTGTGACTGGCAAAATGAAAAGCCACTTTCAAAGCACCGCCGATGTACCTCCCTCCGCAATTCAAGGCCAAAGACGCGGCCCAGGCCTGGGCGCTGGTGCGTGCCTACCCGTTCGCCTCGCTGATTTCCAACGACGACGCGGGCCTGCCGTTCATCACGCCGCTGCCGCTGCATCTGGAGCTGCGTGGACAAGACGGCGAGCAGGCCGTGCTGCTGGGCCACTGCGCCAAACTCAATCCGCACTGGCGCTACCTGGCCGCCCGGCCCACGGCGGTGGTGACCTTCATGGGGCCGCACGCCTACATGTCGCCCAGCGTGTACCCTGATCTGGCACGGGTGCCGACGTGGAACTACCTCACGGTGCACTGCACGGTGCAGGCTCGCATTCTGGAGAGTTTTGACGACAAGGACGCGCTGCTCAAACACCTGATCGGCGACCACGACCCCGCCTACGCAGCCCAGTGGCGCGCGCTGCCCGAGGCGTATCAACAGCAGATGGTGCGCGGTATCACCGCGTTTGAGCTGACCGTGGTGGACGTGCAGTGCAAGCTCAAACTCAACCAGCACCGGCCCGAAGCCCATGCCGCCATGCAGGCCGCCTATGCCGCCGGGGGCGAAAACGAGCAGGCGTTGG
>JBJXEI010000200.1:0-6025 GCA_046154065.1 Polaromonas sp.
GGCCTGAGCCGGGCCGGGGCGCGCCGCATTTTGCTGACGCTGGAGCACCTGGGCTATGTGCACAACGACGGCAAGCTGTTCAGCCTGACGCCGCGCATCCTGGACCTGGGTTTTGCCTACCTGTCGTCCATGCCCATCTGGAACCTGGCCGAGCCAGTGATGCAAACGCTGGCCAGCCAGGTCAAGGAGTCGTGTTCGGCCGCCGTGCTGGACGGCACCGACATCGTCTACGTGCTGCGCGTGTCCACCCACAAGATCATGAGCATCAGCCTGGGTGTGGGTTCCCGCCTGCCGGCCCACTGCACGTCGATGGGCCGCATGCTGCTGTCGGCCCTGCCCGAGGACGAGCTGCTGGCCTGCCTGGATGCGTCCAGCATCACCGCGCGCACCCGCTACACACTGACGCAGAGGGACGCACTGCTGCGCGAGATCGCCCAGGTGCGCCACCAGGGCTGGTCGCTGGTAGACCAGGAGCTGGAAGAAGGCCTCGTGTCCCTGGCCGCACCGATCACCAACCGGGCCGGGCAGACGATAGCGGCGCTCAACATCAGTGGTCAGGCCAACCGCACCAGCGCCAACACCATGCAGGCCACCATGCTGCCCGCGCTGCTGGCAGCCGCCCAAGCCATTTCACGCCTGCTGGGCACCACGCCAAGCTGAGGCCCCGCAGTGGGCGGCCATGCTACGCTTTAGGCATGTTCACTCCTTCGCAGGCCGATGTACGGCGTTTTTTTTGCTCAGTTCACGCCAAGGCCCAGGCTTTGCAATCCATGGACGCTATTGAAACCATAGCGGGTATGTGGATCAACGAGCACCCCGAGTACCACGCGGATTTGTCCGATGTCGACGCGGCCCTGGAAAAAATGTACGACGTGGAAGGCGGCGTGACCAACCCGTTTTTGCACCTGGCCATGCACCTGTCCATCAGCGAGCAGTGCTCCATCGACCAGCCCCGGGGCATCCGACAGGCCGTCGAGCTGCTGGCGGCGCGGCAAGGCGGCCTGCACGACGCCCACCACGACACCATGGACTGCCTGGGCCAGATGGTCTGGGAAAGCCAGCGCGCCGGTCGCCCGCCAGACGGCGCGGCCTACATCGACTGCGTGCAGCGCAAGGTCACCAAGGACTGAACCGCGGCACCAAATCCCCCGAAATCCCCATGAAAAAAGCCGCTGAATCAGCGGCTTTTGTTGTTGGCGATGCAGGGGGGGGCTCAGCGCCAGGTTTTCTGCGGAAGCACCTTGAGCTCACCGTCCACCGAGGCCAGGTAGTTCGCCAGCACTTTCAGCTCGGCATTGGTGTACTGCTTGGCCATGCCACCCATGATGGCGTTGCCACGCCCGACCTTGGGGTTGTTGCCGTCCGTCTTGTACGACTTCAGCGCCACGAACAGATAGTCGGCATGCTGGCCAGCAATCTTGGGGTAGGACGGGTCAATCGGTTTGCTGAAGTTGGCGCCATGGCATGACGCGCAATTGGCCTTGTTCAACAGGGCCTGCACTTCAGCGCTGGCTTCCTTGGCGGGCTTGGCCGGGGACTCGCTGGCCGCCACCACACCGTGGCCACTGTAATACGCGGCCAGGTCGGCCATGTCTTGCTCACTCAGGGTTTCGGCTATGCCGCGCATGGTGGGGTGCTTGCGTTCGCCCTTTTTGTAGGCGTTCAGGGCGGTCGAGATGTACTTGGCGCTTTGGCCGGAAATCATCGGCACTTTGTAGACTTCAGGAAACGAAGCCTGGTAGCCCTTGATGCCGTGGCAGCCGATGCACATGGCGTTTTTGGCCTCGCCAGCTTTGGCGTCGCCCTTGAGTTCCTGGGCCATGCCGGAGCCCGTCACGCAGGAGACAGCCAGGGCGAATATCGTGGTGAAAAGCTTGTTCATTTTGCGCGCACAATCGAATGAGAAAACGGGTGGGGTCGGGTCGTCAGGTCAACGCCGGATTATATCTGTGCTGTCTGTACGCCAAGCTGACAGACGCCAGAGGCACCCCACCACCGTACCGCTTGACATGGCGGCCCGCAGAACCTCAACCTCATACAGACCATGAAATTTCAAGGCTCCAAAAACTACGTTGCAACCCAGGATCTGATGCTGGCCGTCAACGCATCGGCCACGCTGAAAAAGCCCCTGCTGGTCAAGGGTGAACCGGGCACCGGCAAAACCATGCTGGCCGAGGAAGTCGCCGCCGCAATGGGCCTGCCGCTGCTGCAGTGGCACATCAAGTCCACCACCAAAGCGCAGCAGGGTCTGTATGAATACGACGCGGTGTCGCGCCTGCGGGACTCGCAGCTCAGCTCGGTCGATGGCGGCGAGAAGGTCAAGGACATCCACAACTACATCGTCAAGGGCGTGCTGTGGCAGGCCTTCACGTCCGACACGCCGGTGGCGCTGCTGATCGACGAGATCGACAAGGCCGACATTGAATTCCCGAACGATCTGCTGCGTGAAATCGACCGCATGGAGTTTTATGTCTATGAGACGCGCGAACTCATCAAGGCCAAACACCGGCCGCTGGTGTTCATCACGTCCAACAACGAAAAAGAGCTGCCCGACGCGTTTTTGCGGCGCTGTTTTTTCCACTACATCAAGTTCCCTGACGCGGCCACCATGCAGCAGATCGTCGATGTGCATTTCCCCGGCCTCAAGAAAGAGCTGCTGGCCGCCGCCATGAAAACCTTCTACGAGGTGCGCAACCTGCCGGGCCTGAAAAAGAAACCGTCTACCTCCGAGCTGATCGACTGGCTCAAGCTGCTGGTGGCCGAAGACATTCCACTGGAGGCACTGCAAAGCAAGGAAGACAAGGTTGGCGTGCCCCCGCTGGTGGGCGCGCTGCTCAAGAACGAACAGGACGTGACCCTGTTTGAAAAGCTGGTCTTCATGCAACGCCACAATCGCTAGAAAGCCATACCCATGAACTCCAGATCCATGTTGCTAGAGGGTTTGTCCGACGCGATCGGTTTTGTCGGTGGCGCGCTGGTCGGCTACGGGGTTGGCCGCCTGCTGGGGCTGAACATTTTCGATGCGGGCTACTCCAACAGCAGTATTTTCGGCATTGTGCTGGTTGGGCTGGGCGGCGGACTGGGCCTGCAGGCGGCCAGACGCTGGCGCAGCCGCACCCGACCCACCGGCCCCAACGAGAAATAAGTATGGCCTTCACTCCTTTTGTTCAGCCCGTGACCTTGCAGCAAGGCGGCATTGCCCTGGTGCCCCTGGGCCTGGCCCACGCTGACGGGCTGCGCGCTGCCGCCCAGGACGGCGAGTTGTGGACGCTGCGCATCACCTCGGTGCCTGCGCCCGACGAAACAGCGGCCTACATCCAGACCGCGCTGGACACCAGCAACCGCTTTGCCTTTGCCGTGACCGACGCTGCCACCGGCGAGGTGCTGGGCAGCACCAGCTACCACGACATCGTGCCCAGCGTGAAGCGCGTGGAAATTGGCTACACCTGGTACGCCGCCCGCTGCCAGCGCACCCATGTCAACACCACCGCCAAGCTGCTGATGCTCACCCACGCATTTGAAACGCTGGGCTGCCACGTCGTCGGCTGGCGCACCGACAACTTCAACTTCGCGTCCCAAAAAGCCATCGAACGCCTGGGCGCCCAGAAAGACGGCGTGCTGCGCGGCCACGCCCTGCGGCGCGACGGCACCATCCGCGACACGGTGATGTACAGCATGCTCGCAGGCGAATGGCCGGAAGCCAAAGCGCAGCTGGTCTACCTGCTGAACAAACCGCGTAAAAACGACATCGGCGAACCCCTCGGCGACTCACCACAAAAACTCTGATCAGATTTCAACCAATTCACATGGCAAGGACACCCGTATGAACGCCGTTCTTAAAAGTTTGGAACATTTGTCAGTCGACGAAAAGCTGCAGCTTGTAGAAGACCTTTGGGATGAGATCGCAGAACAGAAAAAACCCCTGCCCACATCGCACGCCACGCAAACAGAAGTCTTGAAACGCGCAGCTTGGCGCGACGCCAACCCAGGTCATGGCAAAACGCTGGATCAAATTATTCTGGAAGCCGGTGTGCGGCTGTGAAGTACGCCGTTGAAATTGACCCCGGCGCGGAGGTCGATTTGCTGGAGGCCATGCGCTGGTATGAGGATCGAGCAGATGGACTGGGTGCCGAGTTCCTGCGACAGGCCAAAATTCAGGAAGCGCGCCTCCAGCGTGCGCCGTTCATCCACGCCATCGACTACGCCGACATCAGAAGGGCGCTGTTTGGCAAGTTTCCGTACTCATTTCATTTCCGAATAGAGGGACAGTGCGTGCGCGTGATCGCCTGCGTTCACCAAAGCCGTGACCCCAACAACTGGCCTGGAGCCTGAACCATGCTGATCGACTTCTTCTACACCCTGCGCTCGGCCAAGCTGCCGGTATCCGTCAAGGAATACCTGATGCTGATGGAGGCCCTGCAAGCGGGCGTGGTCGGGCCCAACAGCGCGCCCACTCACAACGATGACCAGGGCAGCGAGGAGGAAGGCGCGTACAAGATCGACGACTTCTACTACCTGAGCCGCACGATTTTGGTGAAGGACGAAAAACACTACGACAAGTTTGACCGCGCGTTTGCGGCTTACTTCAAGGGCGTGGAGATGGTGGCAGACTTCACCAAGGAAGTGCCGCTGGAATGGCTGCGCAAAAACCTGGAACTGGAGCTGAGCCCCGAGGACAAGGCCAAGATCGAAAAGATGGGCTGGGACGAGCTGATGGAAACGCTCAAAAAACGGTTTGAAGAACAAAAAGAGCGCCACGAAGGCGGCAGCAAGTGGATTGGCACCGGCGGCACCTCGCCGTTTGGAGCGAACGGTTTTAACCCGCAGGGCATCCGTATTGGCCAGGAAAAAAGCCGCAACAAAAGCGCGGTGAAGGTGTGGGACCAGCGCGCCTACAAGGACTACGACGACACCCAGGAGCTGGGCACCCGCAACATCAAGGTGGCGCTGCGCCGCCTGCGCAAGTTTGCGCGCCTGGGCAGCGCCGAAGAGCTGGACCTGGACGACACCATCCACTCCACCGCTGCCAACGCGGGCTGGCTGGACATCAAGATGGTTCCCGAGCGCCACAACAATGTGAAGGTGCTGCTGCTGATGGACGTGGGCGGCACCATGGACGAACACATCCACCGTGTGGAAGAGATGTTTTCGGCCGTCAAGTCAGAGTTCAAACACCTGGAGTTTTATTACTTCCACAACTGTGTGTATGACTTCATGTGGAAGAACAACCGCCGCCGCTTCAGTGAAAAGTTCGCCACCTGGGACATCCTTCGCAAGTACAACAAGGACTACAAACTGATCTTTGTGGGCGACGCGACCATGAGCCCCTATGAAATCCTGCAACCGGGCGGCAGCGTGGAATACAACAACGAAGAGTCCGGGGCCGAATGGATGCAGCGGCTGACCACCACTTTCCCCAAGTTCGCCTGGATCAACCCCGAGCCGCAAGGCGTGTGGCAGTACCGCCAAAGCATCAGCGTGATGCAGCAGCTGGTGCAGCAGCGCATGTACCCGCTGACGGTCAAGGGCCTGGAAGACGCCATGCGGCAGCTGTCGAAATAACGCGAAATCCACCAACCCACAACCAGCGGTTGGCCTACACACGGACCAACCGCCACCGACAGCCCGCCCCCAAACGCCCCAAGTAAACTGCCGGGGTGATTCATCTCCGTCAACCCACTGGGTGGCCTGGCCGCGCCAACACAGAATCCGCCGCCCGATGGGCGCTGCTGCTGGTGGCCGCCTGCACCCTGGCCAGCCCGCTGGCACAGGCCCAGCAAACCACCCCCACCACCCCCGGCATGGTCGGCCCCACAGCCAGCGCGCCTGAGCCGGGCCCCAACGCCACGGCCTTTGACATCACCGTGCTGGCACCCGACGAGGTGCGCGGCCTGATTGAAAAACACATCGAGCTGCAGCGTTACCGCGCCGTCACCGACCTGGACGACAACGAGCTGGCCCGCCTGCTGGTGCTGGCCGACCGCAATGTGCGGGAGCTGCTGGGCACGCTGGGCTACTTCGAGCC
>JBJXEI010000201.1:0-41580 GCA_046154065.1 Polaromonas sp.
ACGGCTTGCTGCTGTTCATGCTGGCGGCCGGGCTGACGCTGATCTTCGGCATCATGGGCGTGGTCAACCTCGCGCACGGCAGCTTCTACATGCTGGGTGCTTACCTCGCCTGGTCGCTCAGCAGCACTTTCGGCAGCCTGAGCCTGGCCATCCTGGTCGGTGCGCTGCTGGCCGTGGCCTTTGGCTTAGGCCTGGAATGGCTGCTGTTTCGCCACTTCTATCAGCGCAGCCACCTCGACCAGGTGCTGCTAACCTTTGGGCTGATCTACATTTTTGAAGAGCTGCGCTCCCTCGTCTGGGGCGACGACGTGCACGGTGTGACGATCCCCGACGCGCTGGCAGCCTCCATCCCGCTGACCGACACGCTGTCTTACCCGGTCTACCGGCTGTTCATGTCCGGCGTGTGCATCGTGCTGGCCCTGGGCCTGTACTTGCTGATCTCCAAAACCCGGCTGGGCATGAAGATCCGCGCCGGCGCGTTCAACCGCGACATGGCCGAGTCGCTGGGCATCAACATCAAACTGATCCACGCCGTGGTGTTTGCGCTGGGGGTGGGGCTGGCGGCAGTGGCCGGCATGATCGCCGTGCCGATCGCCAGCGTCTACCCGAACATGGGCTCCCAGGTGCTCATCATGTGTTTTGTCGTGGTGGTGATTGGCGGCATTGGCTCCGTGCGCGGGGCGCTGATTGCCGCGCTGCTGGTCGGGCTGGTGGAAACCTTTGGCAAGGTGCTGCTGCCGTCCATGGCCGGCATGTTGGTTTACATGTTGATGGCGGCGGTGCTGCTGTTCAAACCTGAAGGCTTGTTCAAAGCATGAACTTACAGCCCCCACGCTTTTCACTTCGTGTAATACGCTGCCCCCTCAAGGGGCTAATTTTCCTAGGGACGGCCCGTCGGAAAATTGTTTGTCCTCTGAAAAAGCACGTCCAATGAGCTCAGCAAAAGACAACCTCGAAATCCTGCCGCGCGGCGTGCAGGTGGCCTTGGGCCTCGGCTTGCTGGCACTGATCGCCTTCCCGTTTGTCGGCAGCGACTACTACGCCGAGATGCTGACCAGCATGATGATCATGGCGATTTTTGCCATGAGCCTGGACCTGCTGCAGGGCGTGACCGGGCTGGTGTCGCTGGGCCACGCGGCCTACTTCGGGCTGGCGGGGTACGCCCTGGCCTTCCTCACGCCGCAGGGTGAAGCGGTCAGCCTGTGGTGGACGCTGCCTGTTGCCGTGCTGGCCTCCGGCCTGGCGGCTCTGGTCATCGGCTTTTTCGTCGTGCGCACGCATGGCATCTACTTCATCATGGTGACGATGGCGTTCGCGCAGATGGTGTTTTATGTGTTTTTTGACAACAAAGTGCTGGGCGGCTCGGACGGGCTGTACATCAACTTCAAACCCAGCGCCGCGCTGTGGGGCTGGGTGCCGTTCGATCTGGACAACAAACGCGCGATGTACTTTTTCACCCTGGCCGCGCTGCTGCTGACCTACGCGTTTTTGCGCCGCCTTCTGTTCAGCCCCTTCGGCCGGGCACTGAGTGGCATCCGCGTGAATGAGCACCGCATGCGCGCCATGGGCTACGGCGTGTTTGGCTACAAACTGGCGGCATTCACCGTGGCCGGGGCAGTGGCCGGGCTGGCGGGGTATTTGTGGGGTGCCCAAAGCGGCTACATCAACCCCGAGCTGATGGGGTTTCACATGTCGGCACACGCCATCATGATGGTGATTCTGGGCGGCATGGGCAACTTTGCTGGGGCCATCGTCGGGGCGTTTGCGTTTGAGTATTTGCTGCATGTCTTCAAGGATCTGCCGCAGGTCGGCACGGTCAACCTGGGCAAACACTGGCAGCTGTGGATGGGCTCGTTCATCGTGCTGATCGTGATTTTTGCCCCGCGCGGGCTGCTGGGGCTGGCTGAAAAACTCGCCCAACGCCGGGGAGCCCGCCATGAGTGAAGCCCTGCTCACCGCCACCGGGTTGACCAAACGGTTCGGCGGACTGGCCGCCGTGAACGACGTGTCGCTCAGCCTGCATCGCAACCAGATCCACGCCGTCATCGGCCCCAACGGCGCGGGCAAATCCACGCTGACCAACCTGCTGGCAGGCGACTTGCCGCTAACTGCGGGCCGCATTCAGCTGGGCGCGCATGACGCAACCGGCTGGACGCCCGAAAAAATCTCCCGCCACGGCCTGGGCCGCAGCTACCAGAAGACCAACATCTTTTTGCCCTTCACCGTCTGGGAAAACGTGCGCCTGGCCGCTCAGTCACGCCAACCCCACGCGGCGCGCTGGCTGGCAAGCGCTACTGATTTTGTAGCAGTCCAGGCAAATGCAACCAAGGCGTTGGAGCTGTGCGGCCTCGAAAACCGCAAAAACAGCCTGGCGGGCACCATCAGCCATGGTGAGCAGCGCCAGCTGGAGATCGCCATGGCGTTGGCCACCGCGCCCACCGTGCTGCTGCTCGACGAGCCGCTGGCCGGCATGGGGGTGGCCGAGGCAGAACGCATGGTGGCGCTGCTGCAAACCCTCAAAAAAGACCACGGCATGCTGCTGGTCGAGCACGACATGGACGCCGTGTTCACCCTGGCCGACCGCCTGACGGTGATGGTCAACGGCTGCGTGATTGCCAGCGGCACACCCGCAGAAATCCGCGCAGATGCGGGCGTGCAAGCAGCGTATCTCGGTGAGGAATGATGCCCCCACGCTCGTTCACTGCGTGTAACTCCCTGCCCCCCAAGGGGGCCGCTGCGCCTGCGGACTGGCAAAGCCAGATCTGCGGCCCCTGCTTGAAGGTAAGGAAAACTTCACATGATTGAAATGCTCATCAACGCCCAGGGCCTGCACACCTACTACGGTGCCAGCCACATCCTGCGCGGCGTCAACTTCACCGTCGGGCGCGGCGAAACCATCGGCCTGATGGGCCGCAACGGCATGGGCAAAAGCACGCTGCTCAAAAGCATCGTCGGCCTGGTCCCGCCGCGTGGCGGCTCGGTCGCCATCATGGGCCGGCCCATGGTGGGCCGCCCGCCCTATGAAGTCGCCCGCCTGGGCGTGGCCTATGTGCCCGAGGGGCGCGGGATTTTTGGCAACCTCAGCGTGACCGAAAACCTCAAAATGGCCGCCCGGGCCGGCACACACGGCCAGCGGGACTGGACCTACGACCGCGTGTTGGACACCTTCCCCCGTCTGAAGGAGCGCCTGAACCACGGCGGCCAGCAGCTCAGCGGCGGTGAACAGCAAATGCTGACCATCGGCCGCGCGCTGATGACCAACCCTGACGTGCTGATCCTCGATGAAGCCACCGAAGGCCTGGCCCCGCTGATCGCCAAGGAAATCTGGCGCATCTGCGCGCTGGTGCGAGACACCGGCATCAGCAGCGTCATCGTCGACAAAAACTGGAAACACGTCACACAGATCACCGACCGCAACGTGATTCTGGTCAAGGGCGAGGTGGTGTTTGAAGGCACATCTGCCGCCTTGAGCGCGCAGCCCGAGCTGCTGCAGCAGTTTTTGGGCGTTTAACGCGCCCTGGGTCTGCCACCCTTGGCACGCCTAAAGCAGCGCCCGCAGCTCGCGTGCGGCGTCCTGCAGCAGAGGCAGCAGGTCACGCCGCAAGGCGTCAGGCACCAGCACTTGCCCTGACATCACCACATTCAGGGCGCCCACCGTGCGCCCCTGGGCGTTGCGCAAGGCAATGGCCAGCGCATGCACCCCCAGCTCGTGCTCTTCACTGGCCAGGGCGTGGTCGTCCAGCCGGGCCTGCTCGATCGCTGCCTTGAACTTGCGCACGTCGGTCAGGGTGTGCTGCGTCAGCCGGGGCAGAGCGCCCTCGGTTCGGTTTTTCAGCCAGGCCGCCAGCTCGGCTTTGCTTTTGGCGGCCAGCAGCATGCGCCCGGTGGACGTGGCATGCGCGGGCAGCCGGGCCCCCAGGTGCAGGCCGTAGGCAGTGACGCGGGCGGGCTTGTTCGCGTCATCCGGGCCACGCTTCCAGTCAAACCCGCTGCGGCCAATGATGACCACCTCGTCGCCGTCCAGCACAGCGGCTGAAAACGACTGCTGCGCTTGTGCAGCCAGCCGGTTCAGCGTCGGTTGCACCGCCCGTGGCAGGCGGGCAGTGGCCAGGTAGCTGCCTGAAAAGCGCAGCACCTTGGCAGCCAGCCAGAAGTAGCTGCCGTCGGTTTCCAGGTAGCCCAGGTGTGCCAGCGTCAGCAGGTGCCGACGGGCAGCCGCCCGCGTGATGCCCGCGCGCTCGGCGGCCAGCGTGGCGTTCAGGCGCTGGCGCTGGGTGTCAAAGCTCTCCAGCACCGCCATGCCTTTGGCCATGCCTTCGATCATGTCGGCCTTGGCCATCGGGCGGGGCGTGCCGGTGGTGGACAAGGGGGCTCGGGGGCGGGGTTTCGGCGCTTCGGTCATTGCGCGATCATCGCACAACATCACCATTCACCGCACAAACTGAGGGCCAGCACACTGGTGCAAAGCCAGGCCTCAACCTAAAGTGGACGGATTCAACATCGTGTGAAAGACACCCATGCGCGTTCAGGTAGCCATCATCGGCGGCGGTCCAGCCGGTCATTTACTGGGGCAATTGCTCTTCAAGGCAGGCGTTGACGCCCTGGTCATCGAGCAACGCAGCCAGGACTACGTGCAGGCCCGCATCCGCGCTGGCGTGCTGGAGCAAGGCACCACCGACCTGCTGGACGCCGCCGGGGTGGGCGCCCGCATGCACCGCGAAGGCCTGGTCCATGGCGGCTTTGCGCTGGGCTCCCCGGTGTTTGAGGGCGGCAGCCACCGCATTGACCTGCAGGCCCTGACCGGCGGCAAACAGGTCATGGTGTACGGCCAGACCGAAGTAACCCGCGACCTGATGGACGCCCGCGCCGCCGCCGGGCTGGCCACGGTGTACGAGGCCCAAAACGTGGCCCTGCATGACTTCGACACCGCCAGCCCCAGCGTGAGCTACGACAAAGACGGCACCACCCACACCGTGCGGTGCGACTTCATTGCCGGGTGCGACGGCTACCACGGCGTCAGCCGCGCCAGCGTGCCCGCCGCGTCACTGCAGACTTTCGAGAAAATTTACCCCTTCGGCTGGCTCGGTGTGTTGTCTGACACACCGCCCGTGGCGCATGAACTGGTCTACGCCAACCACCCCCGCGGTTTTGCGCTGGCCAGCATGCGCAGCCCCACCCGCAGCCGCTACTACGTGCAGTGTGACCTGACGGACAAGGCCGAGAACTGGAGCGACACGTTGTTCTGGGACGAGTTGCGCCGCCGCCTGGCCCCCGAACTGGCCGAGACGCTGGTCACCGGCCCGTCGATTGAAAAAAGCATTGCCCCGCTGCGCAGCTTTGTGGCCGAGCCGATGCGTTTTGGGCGCCTGTTTTTGGCCGGGGACGCCGCCCACATCGTGCCGCCCACCGGGGCCAAGGGCCTGAACCTGGCCGCCAGCGACGTCGGGTACCTCGCCCGCGCCATCGCTGACTTCTACCGGGGCGACGTGCAGGGCATTGACCAGTACTCCGCCACCTGCCTGCGCCGGGTGTGGAAGGCGGTGCGGTTTTCCTGGTGGTTCACCTCGCTGATGCACAAGTTCCCGGACAGCGCCGGGTTTGGCCAAAAGGTGCAGGACGCCGAACTCGACTACCTGGCCAGGTCCCAGGCCGCATCCACCGCGCTGGCTGAAAACTACGTTGGCTTGCCGCTCTAAGAACGTGTTTGCGATCTATGAGGGTCGCGCAGGCAGCTTTGCGGGATGGGCTGCAAGGCGCAGGACGCCGCCAATAGCTAGCTATTGGCAAGTTCTGCAACGCCGCAGACCGCCCGCAAAGCTGCCTGCCCTTCGGGTTGGGGTGAAATCGGGCGATTGGGCGGCCAAATCCCTTGCATGGGCCGAAGCCCATGCGGCGTGATCTTGGCCACCCACTCATCCCGATTGCACCCCAACGCGGTCCCTCATAGATCGCAAACACGTTCTAACGGGCCGCCACGGCGGCATGGTGGGCTGGGGCGGTATGCTGAAAGCCTGTTTCACGCACCCACCCGCCCTGCATGTCCACCCAAGCCCCATCCAAGCAAGGCACTCCGCCCAAGCCCCTGACAGGCATCAGCCTTCTCAGCCTGGCGCTGAACCTGCCCGGCCCGGCGGCATTGATGCGTTGCCAAGCCATGGGGGCCAGTTGCTACAAGATGGAACCGCCTGCCCCGCCAGGCAGTGATTCAGGCGACCCGATGCGCCAATACTGCCCGAGTGCCTACACCGCGTTGCACGCCGGTGTGCACGTGTCGGTGGCCGACCTCAAAACCCCTGCCGGGCAGCAAGCCCTGCACCAGCTGCTGGCCGACACCGACGTGCTGCTGACGTCCTTCCGCCCGGCAGCCCTGCACAAGCTGGGGTTGGGCTGGGCCGCACTGCAGGCACAGTACCCGCGGCTCAGCCAGGTGGCCATCGTGGGTGCGCCCGGCGCGCGGGCGAACGAAGCAGGCCACGACCTGACCTACCTGGCAGAACAAGGGCTGATCACCGGGCTGGAGCTGCCCGCCACGCTGTATGCCGACATGGGCGGCTCGCTCCTGGTCAGTGAAGCCATCCTGCAGGCCGTGCTGGTGCAAAAGCTGCGCCCTGATGCGCCAGGGTGCTATCAGGAAGTGGCATTGTCAGACGCTGCAGGCTACCTCGCCCTGCCCCGCACGTGGGGGCTGACACAGCCCGGGCCGCGCGCTGCAGTGGGCGGTGCCCATGCGGGGTACCGGGTGTACCCCTGCGCCGACGGCCGGGTGGCTGTGGCCGCGCTGGAGCCGCACTTTGCCGTGGCGCTGTGCCGTGTGGTGGGCTTGCCAGTGGAACAGATGGCCAGCGCCGAGGCTGTGACGGCGCTGATGTTCAGCCCATCAGCGCACACGGGCATCGCCACTTTTTTTGCGCGTCAGCCTTGCCAGCAGCTGAATGCGTTGGCCGCGCAGCATGATCTGCCGCTGCACTGCCTGCCCAACCCGCCGGGCTGACTACATGAAGGCCATGGGCACGCTCATCAGCGCTGCTGGCTGCGACACCGTTGTGCTGGACAGCATCCAGCGGGACGGCTGCACCGCCATGCCGCTGCAGTCCCAGACCGATTCCCAGGTTTGCAGCAGCGTTTCACCCCCCGCGCCCACGTGCCGAGTGTCCACCGCCACATACAAAGTGCCTTCCTGCCAGCGGGCCAGGACTTTTTCAATGCCGTAGTCTGAAGTCATCGCCACGGGCAACACCACGGGCACGGGACGTGTCCACCAGATGCTGGAAGTTCCCACTTCCTGCACGTAGTAAAGGCTGCCGTCCTCCCCGCCGATGAGCAGCTTGCGCCCGGTGGACGACTTGGCCAGCGCAAAACTGCTGGCCTTGAGCCAGGTGCACAGCAGCCGCCCGGTACGCCCGGAAGCGGTGTCGATCTGGTAGGTCCACACGTAGCCATCCAAACCAATCGAATACGCCTCTTCCCGGCCGCTGGCGTTGACCGACAGCACAGTGCCCTTCCACATCGGCAAGCCTGTGGCTGCGGGTTGCCGGGTTTGCGGGAAGGTCAGCGTTGGCTTGGCGGTGTTGGATGGCTGAGCCTGCATGGCGAGCTTTCGATAAAGGTTGAACGAGGGGAGGAGCAGCACAGGTCAAGTCGTTTCGTTGCTCACGTACAACTTCTCTGTGCAATGCGGCTAGTTTGTAAAAAAATGTGATACTTGGCGATAAGAAAACCTTAAAAGTTCTTAATTTCAGTTTTTATCTACCGCCTGAAAACTCTTCAGCGTCTTTGTTCAGCGCCCTTTCAACTTCAGCCGCCCCGCCATGAGTCGCCCACGCAAGCCCCGAACACGTCCCCACGCTCCGCGCGTTTTCCAATCAGCAGGTCCGGCCAGTCGGTGTAAACCTGTGCTAGCAGGTAAGCAGTTGTGACTCAAGAACTCACCTTCGGGAACTTCGCCCTTCGCACCCACGAGCGCCAGCTGCTGGCCGACGGCAACCGGGTCACGCTGGGCTCCCGAGCCTTCGACGTGCTGTGCGTGCTGGCCGGCCGCGCCGGCCAGCTGGTCAGCAAGACGCAGCTGTTTGAACTCGTCTGGCCCGGCGTGGTGGTGGAAGAAAACAACCTGCAGGTCCACATCTCCACCCTGCGCAAACTGCTGGGCTACGACCTGATTGCCACCGTGCCTGGGCGGGGCTACCGCTTCACCGCCACCGTGGTCGCCAAAATTTGCGCCGCCCAAACGGCCGCCCTGGCCGCCGAGCAAGCCAGTCCCCCGTTGCTGGCCAGCACCACAGCCGCCCGCTCCATTGCCGTGCTGCCGTTTGCCAACCTCAGCGACGCCGCCGAGCAGGAGTATTTTTCTGACGGCCTGGCCGAAGACATCATCACCAAGCTCACCCGGTCGTCCTGGCTGTTCGTGATTGCCCGCAACTCCTCGTTCGCTTACCGCCAGCCGCTGCCACCCGTATCTGGCATCTGCAGCGAGCTGCGCACGCGTTACCTGGTCACCGGCACCGTGCGCCGCTCCGGCAACGTCGTGCGCATCACGGCCGACCTGATCGACGGCCTGCGCAACGAAACCCTGTGGTCGCAGCGCTTTGACCGGCCCCTGAATGACCTGTTTGTCGTGCAGGACGAAATCGCCGCCAGCATCACCAGCGCCATTGAGCCCGTCTACCTGCGCCGCGAAGAGCAGCGTTTTGTGCAGAACGACTCCGGCACACCTGCGCTGAGCATCCCCGACATGCAGCACTGGGAGCTGCTGATGCGCGCACGCTGGCACTTTTGGCGCAGCACCCAGGAGCACATTGAAGCGGCCCGCAACTGCCTGGACCAAGCTCTGGTGGCAAAACCCGGAGACCCCAGCTCGCTGGCGCTGATGTCGTTCACCTGCATGTCCCGCGTCTGGGCTGGCTGGTCAGCCGACCCGCGCGGCGAAATTCTGGAGGCCAACCGCCTGGCGCTGCAGGCCGTGCGGCAAGACGACACCAACAGCCACGCTCACTTCACACTGGGCACTGCCTTGTCGTGCGCAGGCAACGTGCCGCAAGCCATCGCCGAGCTGGAACACGCGCTGTTCCTGTACCCCGAATTTGCCGCCGCTGCCGGTGAGCTAGGCCGCCTGCTGGCTTTTTCCGGCCGCGGCGAAGAGGCCGAGGAATACGTGCTGCAGGCCATCGACGCCAGCCCACACGACCCGCACCTGAGCCTGTGGGTCCGCACCCGGGCCATTGCCCACTTCGTCAATGAAGACTACGCCCTGGCCGCCAAGTACGTTGTGCAGGCCGTGGCCAAACGGCCTGACTGGTACTTCAACTACTTTCTGCTCGCGGCCTGCCAGGCCGCCTTGGGTGACCTGCCGGAAGCCCGCCAAAGCCTGGCCCACGGACAGGCCCAGCGCCTGTACAACCTGCAGGTGCTGCGCATCGGCCACCCCTTTGTCGACGAAAAAGTGTTTGACCGCTACGTGAACTACTTGCGCTTGGCGGGCTGGGAAGGTTAAGGTCCGGGTCGGCAATCCTGAACTGTTCAACCCCTGACCACCAGACCATGACCACCACAGCCCCTGCTCACCCACCCGTCCCTAACACCCCCACCGCGCCAAGCCCCCAAAAAGTAGCCATCCTCGGCGGCGGCATTGGCGCACTCACCACCGCCTTTGAGCTGAGCAGCCCGCCCGGCTGGCAAAACCAGTACGACATCACCGTCTACCAGATGGGCTGGCGGCTGGGTGGCAAATGCGCCACCGCACGCGGGCCCAATGACCGCATCGAAGAACACGGCATTCACGGCTTTCTGGGGAGCTACTACAACGCCCTGCCCCTGATGGCCGCCTGCTACCGCGAGCTGGGCCGCCCTGCTGGCGCACCGCTGGCCACCTTTGAAGAAGCCTTCAAGCCCGGCAGCTTCATGCTGATGTGGGAGTTTGTGAACGGCAGCCTCAAGCGCTGGCCCTTCACCGCGCCCACCAACAACCTGCTGCCCGACGACCCCAGCGCCCTGCACACCATCCGCCAGCGGCTTGATGGCGTCATGCAATTTGTCGATCAAAGCTTTGAGGCGCACCACACCCAGGGCTTGTCGCTGCACAACCTGGAAATCGCAGCCGGCCGCTTTTTGATCCAGCAGCTGCGCAGCGCCATTCAAAGCGCCGAGTCCCTCGACGGCGGGCTGCTGCACACGCTGGACACCGCCTGGCAATGGCTCAAGCTCAAGCTGGAAGCGCTGATCGTGGGCAACGACGATTTGCGCCGCCTCTACATCGTCACCGAGTTTTTGCTGGCGCTGGTGCGCGGCACGCTGGCCGACCGCATCCCAGAGCGTGGTTTTGACGTCATTGACAACGAAAACTTCAGCGACTGGCTGCAGCGCCACGGCGCGTCCGTGCTGACGGCCTCATCCCCGCTGGCGCTCAACACCGTCAACTTGTCCTACCAGTACCCGCAGGGCGACACCTCCCGCACCGCGCTGATGGGTGCCGGCTGCTACCTGAACTGGACGCTGCGCAGCTTTGCCTACATGGGTGCGTTTGCCTGGCTGTTTGAAGCCGGCACAGGGGAAACCGTGATTTCCCCGCTGTATGAGGTCTTGAAAAAACGCGGCGTGAAGTTCGAGTTTTTCCACAAGGTCGAGTCGCTCGAACTCTCGGACGACAAAACCGCCGTGAGCGCGGTGAACTTCGGCATTCAGGCCACGTTAAAACACCCCGCACAGCCCTACCATCCACTGATTGAGGTCAAAGGCCTGCCATCCTGGCCCGGCAACCCACACTACGACCAGCTGGTCGAAGGCGCAGCCCTGCAGGCACAGGACATTGACCTGGAGTCCTACTGGACGCCGTGGCAACCCGTAGCTCAGCGTCAGCTGGTGGCTGGGCAGGACTTTGACAAACTCGTGTTTGCCATCTCCATCGGTGCCATTCCCTACCTGTGCAAAGACATCCTGGCCGACCGAGCTGAGTGGCGCGACATGGTGGCCAAAGTCACCACCGTGCAAACCCAGACCATGCAGCTGTGGATGAAGCGCACCACGCCCGAGCTGGGCTGGGACATCACCTTCAAAAACCCCACCGACACGGTGATCGGCGCGACCTACCTGAACCCGCTGGACGGCCAGGTGGACTTCACCCACCTGCTGAAATGGGAAAACTGGCCCACAACGCCTAATGACGCCGCAGCGCCGAAGTCGCTGTGGTACTTCTCAGGCGCCATGGCCGACTACGAGGTGCCGCCGCCTTTCACCGACACCGACTACCCACGCCGCCAGCGCGACCGGGTCAAGGCGCAATGCGTGCAGTACCTGCAAGCAGCCATCGGCCCACTGCTGCCCAAAGCCACCACCAACGCCGTGTCCCCCCCCGGCGATGCAGTCGGGCTGGACTTCAGCCTGCTGCACAACCACACAGAATCCAACGCCGGGCTGGGCGTGCAGCGGTTTGACCAGCAGTTCTGGCGCGCCAACATCGACCCCACCGAGCGTTATGTGACCAGCCCACCCGGCAGCACCGCCGCGCGCCTGAAAGCCTGGGGCTCCGGCCTGAGCAACCTGGTGCTGGCTGGCGACTGGATCTACACCGGCCTGAACGTCGGCAGCGTGGAAGGCACCGTGATGGGCGGGCGGCTGGCGTCCTACGCCGTCAGCGGCTACCCGGCGCTCAAGGACATCGTGGGCTACCCCACGCAGGCTTGAGACGGGCCGGGTTCTCGGCACCTGCCCAATGCGCCTCATTGAACCGTTCGACCTAAGCCTGTCTTTGGGAAGGTGCGCAAAGGCGGGTATTGAGAAGATCAGGCCGCTCTAACCTCATTGAGCAGATCAGGGTGACGGTCCAGCAACTTGAACAGCTTGACCAGGGCCAGCGGTGGCTTGGTCTTGCCGTTCTCGTAACGCGAGAAGGCATTGATGCCACCACCGAAGATTTCGGCGGCTTCACGCTGCCCAAGGTCCAGCTTCTTGCGCACGCTGGTGATGAAGCTGGGGTCAACAATGGCAGCATTCACCTGTTTATTGAACGCCTGCATTTCCCGCATGACGCGCTCGGTTTCGGGCATGTCGGTGATGGACTCATCACACGCCGGACAAAAATCAGCCGTCACCGCCGGGATGGTGGTGGTTTCACCCTTGTAGGTATAGGGAAGGTCGCGGGTGTCATGGATCAGTTCCGCAGCGCCGCAAACAGGGCATTTCATGGTCATAGCTCCTTGAAGGACACGATCAGCACGTCATCAATGACCGTCAGTTTCAGGTACACATCGCCCGCCTGCGTGCTTGGGCGGTACACATCCTGCCATACCGTGTGATCGGTATGGGTGGTCATGCTTTTGTAAAAGTCTGCGGGCGTGAGTGCCATCACCACGGCCAGCATGTCGGAGAGAGCCAACCCCAGTGCAGTAGCCCCAAGCCTGGCTGAATGGGTCGCACGTACGTTTCCAGCTTCGACGAACACTTTGACTGCGGGCAACTTGCAATGCGGTGTCAGTTTCTCCATCATTGCACTCTAACCTAGTTGGTTTTTATTGGCAACTTGGTCCGTGCCGGACAATTCGGCGCTTCCACTTTGGAGTACGACTTTTCCGACTTTTCAGTTTTCTGAGGCGGCCACTTAACCGTGTGGTGCCTCCCCTTGAGTTGATCTGGAAATTTGCTATTAAATAAATAGCAGAACAAGCAATGAACGCCGAGGCAGACGGCACTTTTCAGTTGTTTTTAACCTGAAAAATGCTGCCAGAAGCGCTGAAAACGCCTAATTGGGCTTGCGGCGAGCTTTGAAGCCCGCTTTGCCCACCGCTCCAACCCCTACGGCCGGTGCGGACCCGTTCTGCCTTGGCGGCAAACCGGTGTGCTGCGTCAGGATGCGGCCCTTCACCGGTGACGCCAGCGCCGTGGTTTTGGCGACCACGGTGGTGGAGTTCTTTTTGCGGGCCGACTGGTAGCTGCCATCGACCAGCGGCTGAAACGTCGGGATCAGATGGTGTTTGCCATTGCCGATCAGATCCGCCCGGCCCATGGTCTTCAGCGCCTCGCGCAGCAGTGGCCAGTTGTTGGGGTCGTGGTAGCGCAAGAAGGCCTTGTGCAGGCGGCGGCGCTTTTCACCGCGCACGATGTCCACCGTCTCACTGTCCCGCGTGATTTTGCGCAGCGGGTTTTTGTTGGTGTGGTACATCGCCGTGGCCGTAGCCATCGGGCTGGGGTAGAAGGTCTGCACCTGGTCAGCCCTGAAGCCGCTTTTCTTCAGCCAGATCGCCAGGTTCATCATGTCGTCGTCGCTGGTGCCCGGATGGGCGGCGATGAAGTACGGGATCAAAAACTGCTTTTTGCCCGCTTCCAGCGTGTACTTTTCAAACATCTGTTTGAACTTGTCGTAGCTGCCAATGCCGGGCTTCATCATCTTGGTGAGCGGGCCCTGCTCTGTGTGCTCAGGCGCAATCTTCAGGTAGCCACCCACGTGGTGCGTCACCAGTTCCTTGACGTACTCCGGGCTTTGCACGGCCAGGTCATAGCGCAGGCCGGAGCTGATCAAAATCTTCTTCACGCCCTTCAGCGCCCGCGCGCGGCGGTACATCTTGATGAGCGGGTTGTGGTTGGTGTTCAGGTTGGAGCAAATGCCCGGGTACACACACGACGGTTTGCGGCAGGCCGCTTCGATCTCGGGGCTTTTGCAGCCGATGCGGTACATGTTGGCCGTCGGGCCGCCCAGGTCGGAAATCGCGCCGGTGAAGCCTTTGACGGTGTCGCGGATCGCCTCGATCTCACGGATCACCGAGTCCTCGGACCGGCTCTGGATGATGCGGCCTTCGTGTTCGGTGATGGAGCAGAACGTGCAGCCGCCAAAGCAACCCCGCATGATGTTCACGCTGAAGCGGATCATTTCCCAGGCCGGGATTTTGGTGGCGTGGTCATGGCTGCCGTTCTCGTCCGCGTAGCTGGGGTGCGGGCTGCGTGCGTACGGCAGGTCAAACACGTAGTCCATCTCAGCCGTGGTCAGCGGGATCGGCGGCGGGGTGATCCACACGTCTCTAGCCGTGGCGCCTTCACCATGCGCCTGCACCAGCGCACGGGCGTTGCCGGGGTTGGTTTCCAGGTGCAGCACGCGGTTGGCGTGGGCGTACAGCACGGCGTCGCTTTTGACCTGCTCGTACGACGGCAGGCGAATCACCGAGCGGTCACGCGGCGGCACCTTGATCTTGCCCTGCATGTGCGGCAGCGCAGGGTTGCGCACGAAGTTCAGGGGTTGGATGGCCGGGTTGGCGGGGGCGGATTTTGGGGCTGTTTTAGCGGTGGCCTCCGCCTGCAGCGCCACACCCTCGGCCTCGTCTTCCCGCGCACAGGTCGCGCCGTTTTCCTTGGCCACGTCGGAAATCATCAGGTAGGGGTTGACATGCGCCTCGACCCGGCCCGGCTCATCCACGCTGGTCGAGTCAATTTCAAACCAGCCCTGCGCCGTCTCGTCGCCCGCCCGGCGGATGAAGGCCGTGCCGCGGATGTCCGTCATGGTCAAAATCGATTCCCGGGCCGCCAGACGGTGGGCGATCTCGACAATGGCGCGCTCGGCATTGCCGTACAGCAGCAGGTCGCATTTGGCGTCCACCACCACGCTGCGGCGCACCTTGTCAGACCAGTAGTCGTAATGGGCAATGCGGCGCAGTGAGCCTTCAATGCCACCCAGGATGATGGGCACGTCTTTGTAGGCTTCGCGGCAGCGCTGTGAATACACCAGCGCCGCGCGGTCAGGCCGCTTGCCGCCAACGTCACCGGGGGTGTAGGCGTCGTCACTGCGGATCTTGTGGTCCGCCGTGTAGCGGTTGATCATGCTGTCCATGTTGCCAGCGGTCACGCCGTAGAACAGGTTGGGCTTGCCCAGCACCTTGAACGGGGCGGCGCTTTGCCAATCCGGCTGCGCAATGATGCCGACCCGAAAGCCCTGCGCTTCGAGCATGCGGCCGATCACCGCCATGCCAAAGCTCGGGTGGTCCACGTACGCGTCACCGGTGACGATGATGATGTCGCAGCTGTCCCAGCCCAGCGCGTCCATCTCGGCTTTGGACGTTGGCAAAAACTTGGCTGTGCCAAAACGGGCCGCCCAGTACTTGCGGTAACTGGTCAGCGGCTTGGCGGCACGGTTGAAAAACGAGACATCGACTGGGGCGTTCATGGGCGGTTTCCCTTGAAAAAGGGCTGCTTCGGGTAACTCTCTAGTGTACGTTTTCGCAGCGTTTTACACAAAGGCGGCCAAGACGCCTGCCCGCCCCCTGGATTGCAGGGTCAAACAGCCCTATGAGCCAACGTATGCTCAGGGGATGTACGAGAAATTTTTCGGCCTGAGCCGGGACCCGTTTTCGATCGCGCCCGACCCCCGCTACCTCTTCATGAGCGAAAGGCACCGCGAAGCCCTGGCCCACCTGCTGTACGGGCTGGACGCGGGGGGCGGCTTTGTGCTGCTCAGCGGGGAAATAGGCACCGGCAAAACCACGGTGTGCCGCTGTTTTCTGGAACAGATCCCGCCCAACTGCAACGTCGCCTACATCTTCAACCCCCGGCTGACCGTGCTGGAGCTGCTGCGCTCCGTGTGTGAAGAGTTTCATGTCCCGCTCCCGTCAGACGCGCCAGAGGCCGTCACCGCCAAAGCGCTGATCGACCCACTGAACACCTTTTTGCTCAACGCCCATGCGGCGGGTCGCAACAGCGTGCTCATCATCGACGAGGCTCAAAACCTCTCCAGCGACATCCTCGAACAGCTGCGCCTGCTGACCAACCTCGAAACCAACGAGCGCAAGCTGCTGCAAATCATCCTCATCGGCCAACCCGAACTGCGCGGCATGCTGGCCCGCCCCGAGCTGGAGCAACTTGCCCAACGCGTGATTGCCAGGTTTCACCTTGACGCCCTGTCACAAGCCGAAACCGCCGACTACGTGGCCCACCGGCTGGCCGTGGCCGGCCTGAACGGCCCTCTGCCCTTCGACAAAAAAGCCCTGGCACGCATCTACCAGCTGTCACGTGGCGTGCCCCGGCGCATCAACTTGCTGTGTGGCCGCGCCTTGCTCGGGGCGTACGCCAGCGGCCAGCGCCAGATCGGTAAGGCGCCCGTTGACCAAGCCGCTGACGAGGTATTTGGCAGCCCGCCCACCGCACCACCTGCGCCCGGCCCTGCCCGCAAGCTGTTGCCGGTGGCTCTGGCCAGTGCCCTTGGCGTGGCCGTGGGCGCCGCATTGGTGGGTGCTGGGGTTTATGCGTGGCCAGGGGGTATTTTTTCAAGCGGTGTGGCGAAGCCGCTGGCCATCAGGGCCACGCCCCCGGCCGTCGCCACGCAAAGTGCAGCGCCCCCTGCCGCCAACGCAGCCTCTGCGGCCTCATCCGTACCTGCACCTGCAGCGCTGGCGGCGTCAGGCCCGATTGCACCAGCACCAACACCCCCCCCTGCACCACAGCCGCTGACCGCCGATCAATTTGCGGCCGCGCTGGCCGCCAGCACCGCCACAGACAACCAGACCTGGGCTGCGCTCGGCCAGTTCTGGGGCTTGTCACAGGCCAACACCGGCAACACCGGCAACACCGGCAACACCAGCAACATCAGCAACATCAGCACCTGCGAAGCCGCCGCCACCCAGCAAGTCCAGTGCTACAGCAAAAGCCCGGTCAACCTGTCCCTGATCCGCCTGCTCGACAGGCCCGGCATCCTCACCCTGTACGCGGCAGACAACAGACCTGTCTACGCCCTACTGACAGGGCTGACGCCGCAAACCGCCACGGTGAAGATCGACAACACCACGCACACCGTGCCCCTGCCCCTGCTCGCCCAAGCCTGGGCCGGCAGTTTTGCCACCCTGTGGCGCACACCCGCCGGCATGCAAGACACCGCCGTCAGGGGCAGAAACCCGGCCAGCACCTTGTGGCTTGGCAATCAGCTGGGCGCGTTGACTGGCAACACCCAGGTGCTGCCGCTTGACTCAGCCAACCCGCGCGAGCAGCTGGAAGCCGCGGTCGTCAGCCGCATCAGCTCATTTCAGTTGGCGCAAGGCCTGCCACCCGACAGCAAAGCCGGTCCCATGACGCTGATGCAACTCAACCGCGCCATGGGCGTGTCAGAGCCACGCCTGCAAAACGACAAACCCTGAACCGCCCACGCATGTCCTACATTCTTGATGCCCTGAAAAAGGCCAATGCTGAACGTGAACACGGTCGAGGTGTTGCCCCCGGCCTGCACACCCAACCTGCCCGGGGCATGTCTGAATCCCACACCCAGAACGGTGCAGCCCGTCAAAAACGCAACGCCCTGTTGCTGGCCCTCGTCACCGCCCTGTTTTTGTGCGCGGCCACCATGGGCGCACTGTTCTGGTCACAGTTGAACCCGCCCGCGCGCCTCGCCGCATCTGCACCACCCCCCGCACAACAGCCCACCACCAACATGGGCAATGCAGGCAACGCGGCCAACACAGACCAGCCCACCCCAACCGCCCCCCAACAACCTTTGGTAACAGTTACCCCACCCGCACTGGTGCGTGTGACACCCGCGCCCCACAGCACGCCGCCCCCTGCGCCAGCAGCACCCGCATCCCCAGAAATACCAGAAACACGGCCAGCCAAACCCGAGCCCATCACCGCCCCAACACGGCCACGCCCAACAGCGGCACAACCTCCGCCACCAGCACCCACTGCGCCACCACTACTGCCAGCCAACGTGCGCTCGGCCTTGCCGCCACTGGTGGTCAGCGGCTCCACCTACTCAGACAACCCAGCCTACCGAATGCTCATCATCAACGGGCAGGTCTACCGCGAAGGCGAGTTCCCTGCACCCGAGCTCAAGCTAGAGCAGATCAAGCAGAAGTCCGCCCTGCTGCGCTACAAGGGAAGCACCTACCTGCTGCCCTATTGAGCACACACCAACTCCTTCACCACCCCGACACCACCCCCGACACATTTGGCACAACAGTTGCAAAATCACAACTCTTATGTGACATAAATGACATTTTTTAGAACTACAATTTCTTACAAGAGCACATACTCCATGGTCAAGGCCCCCAAATCGACGCGTAAAAGTAGCATTACATTCCCGGCTCAGCGCTGGTGCACCAAGTCGTGTAGGGAAGCACCCCGATCAGGTTGATGAGCCCAAACAGGGGCGTATCCTGAACAACGTGCACCGAACTGAATGCACGTTTAAGAAGACTTAAGAAAGCCCGTGACAAGGATGTGTCAAAGTACACCCATCCAAAAAAGATGTAATGTGCAAGTTTTTCAACCCTCGCAAAGCCAGCTGAAAACAAAGAATTTGCAGGGTGGTGATGTTGGCTTGTCATGGCAGCTGTGGTTTATTGCTGCTGGTTTATAAATATTTACAAAAGGTGATCTATGCGTTTGGTTCCAGTCATTTTGTGCGGCGGTGCAGGTTCAAGGCTCTGGCCAGTGTCCCGTGAGCATCACCCCAAACCCTTCATTCGACTGGCAGACGGCCAAAGCCTTTTGCAAAAAGCGTTTCTACGCGGCGCCCAACTTCCCGGTGTTGATGAAGTCCTGACCGTCACCAACCGTGAACTGTTCTTCAAAACTGAAGACGAGTTTCGCGAAGTCAACAGCGACAACATCGCAACCTCGTTCATCCTCGAACCCTTTGGCCGCAACACCTCTGCAGCTATTGCTGCCGCTGCGCTGCACATCGCCAAAACCCACGGCCCTGAAACCGTCATGCTGGTGCTGGCCGCAGACCACCTGATCGCCGACCAGCCCGCATTTGCTGCTGCTGTGGAAGTGGCCATGACATTGGCCCAGACGGGCAGCCTCGTGACCTTCGGTATCAAGCCCGAGGCAGCAGAAACAGGTTACGGCTACATTGAAACCAACGGCAACAAAGTCGTTCGCTTTGTAGAAAAGCCATCCCTCGAAAAAGCAGAGGAATATTTGGCCATTGGCAACTTCCTGTGGAACTCAGGCATGTTTTGCTTCCAGGCTGGCGCCATGCTCAAAGCCATGCAAAAGCACTGCCCAGACATCCTGTCCGCCACCCAAACCTGCCTGGACCAGTCCCGCACCGCAACAGGCAAAGCCTTCGCCGAGATCACCCTCGACCCAGACACCTTCGCCGCCATCCCTGATGACTCCATTGACTACAGCGTCATGGAACGCTCCGACGAAATCGTCGTTGTACCTTGCGACATCGGCTGGAGCGACATCGGCTCATGGAGCGCACTGGGTGACCTGTCTCCCGCAGACGCAGGCGGCAACCGCATTGAAGGCCAAGCCCAACTTCATGACGTCACCAACTGCTACGTTCAAAGCAGCAAGCGCCTGATTGGCGCTGTCGGCATCAACAACCTGATCATTGTGGACACGCCGGACGCACTGCTGGTGGCAGACAAGTCGCGCGCCCAGGACGTCAAAAAGATCTTCGCAGCACTCAAGCTCAAAGACCACGACGCCCACAAACACCACCTCACGGTTCACCGGCCATGGGGCACCTACACCGTGCTCGAAGAAGACACCAGCTTCAAACTCAAACGCATTGAAGTCAAACCCGGCGGCCAGCTGTCACTGCAAATGCACCACCACCGCAGTGAGCACTGGATCGTGGTCAGCGGCAACGCACGTGTCGTCAACGGCGACCAGGAAATTGACCTTAAAAGCAACCAGTCCACCTACATCCCCGCAGGCCACAAACACCGCCTTCAAAACACCGGCACCGAAACACTCGTCATGATCGAAGTTCAGTGCGGCAGCTACTTGGGTGAAGACGACATCGTTCGCTTCCAGGACAACTACGGCCGCGTTTAAATCAAGCCGTCTGATTCAAGCGCCAACGTTCAAGCGCAACAAAATCGATCCATCCGTATTGATGCAACTGCGCTTGAACTACACTTTTTGGACCTGCCTGCTCTGTTGAAACACACAACCACTTCAACCGGTGCAGGCTGTCAGCAAAACTCATGTTGACCTGAACTGCCTTGATGCGTGACAGGTCACTTGGTAATCAGGACATATCTGTGAACACACGCTTCTTGCGTAAAAACCGCCTCTTCCTGCTGTGCGTCGCCCTGCCGACCGCCATGGCCATCGTCTACTTCGGTCTTGTCGCTTCAGACGTCTACATCTCTGAAAGCCGGTTTGTGGTGCGAAGCCCGCAAAAACCATCCGTCTCCGGCCTTGGCGCATTGCTCCAAGGCGTAGGGTTTTCTAAAGCCCAGGACGACAGCTACACCGTGCATGACTACGTCTTGTCACGCGACGCCCTCAAAGAAATAGACAACAAACTCGGCGTAGCCAAAGCGTATTCAAGCAGCAACGTCGATGTCTTCAACCGGTTCGGCGCGCTGGACTTCGACAACAGCTTTGAAGCCCTGTACAAGTACTACCAAAAAAAGGTGGACGTTCAGCAAGACACCGCTTCATCCATATCCACAGTGACGGTACGCGCCTACACCGCCCAAGACGCCTTCAACATCAACCAAAAACTGCTTGAGCTCAGCGAAGGCCTGGTTAACCGCCTGAACGAGCGCGGCCGCCAGGACTTGATACGCTCCGCCGCTGCAGAGGTAGCCGACGCAGAGCAAAAGTCAAAAGCAGCCGCCACCGCCCTTTCTGCCTACCGCAACGCCAAAGGCGTGGTAGACCCCGAGCGCCAGGCCACCGTGCAGCTGCAACAGGTTGCCAAGCTGCAAGACGAATTGATTTCAACCAAAACACAGCTGGCCCAGCTCAAAACCTTCACCCCGCAAAACCCACAAATCCAGGCACTAGAGCTGCGGGCACGAACTTTGCAAAATGAAATGGACATGGAGACCAACAAAGTCACAGGCGGGGACCGATCATTGGCCAACAAAGCGGCAGACTTTCAACGTTTTGCCCTGGACCGCGAGTTTGCCGACAAACAACTGGCTAGCGCACTGGCGTCTCTGGAAAGCGCTCGCAACGAAGCCCAACGTAAACAGGTTTACATCGAACGCATCGTGCAACCCAGCCTTCCAGACATTGCCATTGAACCTAAACGGATGCGCAGTATTTTGGCCACCTTTGTGTTGGGACTGGTGGCATGGGGTATTTTGAGCATGTTGCTGGCAGGTGTGCGTGAGCACCAAGATTAATAGCTAGGTAGCAAAGTTAACCATGCAAGGTATACCTTCACAGTCGCCGTCATTGCGCGCCTCCTGGGCCATTCAACGGCGAGTGATTGGCGCATTGTTAATGCGTGAAATCCTCACCCGCTTCGGCCGTCACAACATTGGTTTCTTATGGCTTTTTGTGGAGCCGATGATGTTCACACTGGGGGTGACTGCACTGTGGACACTATCAGGCGCGTCACACGGCTCTAATCTACCCATCGTAGCCTTTGCGCTCACCGGCTATTCCAGCGTTCTACTTTGGCGAAATATGCCTTCGAGATGTATTGGTTCCATAACCCCAAACTTGGCACTGATGTACCACCGTAATGTCAAGATAATTGATATATTTGCAGCAAGACTATTATTGGAAGCCGGCGGCGCTACCATTTCATTTGTCGTGCTAGCCTTAACCTTCACATTCAGTGGATTAATTAATCCACCAGAAGATATCGGAAAAATAGTTTTCGCCTGGTTCATGACCGCATGGTTTGGGCTTTCATTAGCTATATTGATGGGTGCCTTAAGCGAAAACTCAGAGATAATTGAAAAACTTTGGCATCCCGCATCTTATTTACTCTTCCCACTATCTGGCGCCGCATTTATGGTTGATGCCTTACCAAGCAAGGCGCAAGATTTTGTTCTGTTAATGCCAATGGTACATGGAGTTGAATTATTAAGAGAAGGATACTTTGGGTCAACTTTCAAAGCTCATTACAGCATGGCCTACATGGGAACTTGGTGTATAACTTTAACAATTCTTGGATTAGCAAAAACACGGCAGGTCAGTCGTACGGTAACTCCAGAATGATTCACATTGAGCAAGTAACAAAAAAATATGGTACGCGACACGGAACCATCACCGTACTAGCGGACATAAATCTAATAATTCGCCCTGGTGAAAAAGTAGGTATTTTGGGAAGAAATGGTGCTGGAAAATCCACCATTATTAGACTCATAAGCGGTGCTGAGCGCCCCAGTTCTGGGCA
Source organism: Polaromonas sp. (assembly GCA_046154065.1). Classification (GTDB taxonomy): domain Bacteria; phylum Pseudomonadota; class Gammaproteobacteria; order Burkholderiales; family Burkholderiaceae_C; genus Polaromonas. Next base: position 22,061 of record JBJXEI010000201.1, read on the forward strand.
AATCCGCCGAGAAATGAGCGTGTCATGGCCTCTCGCGTTTGGCGGTGCATTTCAAGGCACATTAACAGGGCTAGACAACCTGCGTTTCATTTGCAGGGTCTATGGCACCAGCGCAGAAGACAAAATTGCCTACGTTCAAGATTTTTCAGAGCTAGGCCGGTATCTGCATGAGCCGGTCAAGTCATATTCATCCGGAATGCGCGCCCGCCTGGCGTTTGCCATCAGCATGGTGGTGGAGTTTGACTGCTTTTTGATTGACGAAATTGTGGCCGTCGGCGACAGCCGTTTTCACGAAAAATGCCGCGTTGAGTTGTTCGAAAAACGCAAAGACCGCGCAATGATCATCGTATCTCATGACCCAGGCTACATACGAGAACACTGCGACCACGCTGCAGTGCTTGTAAAAGGCAGACTAACAGCCTTTGACCATGTTGACGACGCATTTAGTTTCTACCAAGCAAACGCTGAATTATGACTGATGCCGCCATTTACCTACCCGCTTGGCTTCTTCAGTATCTGCCGGTATGGCTTGCGCGGCAATGCAGTCAGGCCAAGTGGCCTCAAACCCAAAGAAAAAACTTCACTCGTGAAAAACAGCTACTCGTTGATGTCTCTGTTGTGCACCAAAACGATGCGCGAACAGGTATCCAACGAGTAGTGCGTGCCTTACTTATACAACTATTGGCAACACCGCCACATGGGTACAACGTACGTCCGGTTTTTGCCACACGACAACAGCAATACGCCTATGCAGAACCGAATTTTCTGAATAAATCCAAAAAAACGCAAAGCACTAGAAAAATAGCGCAACCAGAGATAGTACAAGTAGGAAGTAGTGACCTATTCTTGGCGCTCGACCTAGCTGCACACATCTTGCATCACCACAAAAATCAAGTCCTCCAGTGGAAAAGACAGGGCGTTCAAATACATGTCGTTGTGTACGACCTTCTGCCATTACAACATCCAGAGTGGTTTAATCCAAAAACAACACGTAATTTTAAGCGATGGCTTGCTTGGCTCATAGTCTATGCAGATAGTGCAATTTGCATTTCTAATACTATAAAAATAGAATTACAAAACTTGATAAATACCCACCTTGGAATACATACGAATAAACTACCTGTCAGTACTTTCATTTTAGGTGCAAATATTAATGAAACAGCACCTACAGAAGGGTTACCACCGAATGCTGACTTTCTACTAAAAACAGCAACAACTAAACCCGCTATATTAATGGTCGGAACATTGGAACCGCGCAAAGGCTACGATCAGGCTTTGGCTGCATTCGAGATAATTTGGGCTAATGATTCAGAAGCTCCCTTATTAATCATAGTCGGCCGGCCCGGTTGGAAAACAGAAGACCTACAACACACGCTACGAAAGCACCCACAAGCAGGGAAACGGTTATTTTGGCTTGAGGACGTGAGTGACGAATTTCTCGAACTCCTGTACAGCGCGTGCAGAGGTGTACTTGTTGCATCACTCGCAGAGGGATTTGGTCTTCCGCTTGTCGAAGCAGCGCTAAAGAATAAGCCAGTGCTAGCTCGAAACCTTTCGGTATTCAAAGAACTTCCGATATCTGGTGTCGATTTTTTTACTGCCAATACAGCGGACGGCTTGGCTATCGAGTTGAAAACTTGGATAGATAATATTTCAAAAAAACCTTTTCAGACTTCAGAATATATTCCGACGTGGCAGCAGTCAAGTATACAACTAATGATAGCGCTTGGAATAAATTATAATAATTCGCCCAAACTTCATTTTTTAGACGACCAAAAAAATGGAGTAACGATATGAGTATTAACTCTTACGCTCAAAATTTCGAAGACGTAATGCTATGGCGGGCGCTGGGTCATGTTGAAAAAGGTATCTACATAGATATTGGGGCACAAGATCCTGTTATTGATTCTGTTAGTCTGGCGTTTCATGAGAAGGGCTGGAAAGGTGTTCACGTTGAACCAATACCCTGCTATGCAAATATGCTTAGAGAGCAACGCCCGGGTGATTCGGTTATTCAAGCAGCAGTTGGTGGAGCCTCAGAACAAATTACATTTTTTGAAATTCAAGGTACTGGTATATCAACAGCCGACGTTGAGATTGCCAATCGACACAAATCCGCCGGGTTTGATGTAAACGAAATTATTGTATCAAGCATCACACTCGAAGCCGTATTTAAGAGCATCGACAGTGCAGAAATTCACTGGCTCAAAATAGACGTTGAAGGATTTGAAGAGCAGGTACTGTCTAGCTGGGGTAAGTCTACTAACCGCCCGTGGATTATGGTGATCGAAAGCACGCTACCACTAACACAAGTAGAGACACACGTGAAGTGGGAGAATATAGTAGTTGAGCATGGATACGAACCAGTTTATTTCGATGGATTAAATAGATACTATATATCAAAAAATCATTTGGAACTAAAGAATGCATTCCTGAGCCCACCAAATGTATTTGATAATTTTACTTTAAACGGAACGGCAAGTACAACGCTACACAAGCTAATCGAAGAACGCCATAAAAATGAAATGGAAACAATCAGATTATTTTACGAGGAAATAAAAAACAAGGATAAAGAAACTATAAAACACCTTACACAAGAAATAAATCTACTAAAAAATGCAACTACTTAACTCAATAAAATATCAAAAAATACGTCCAATTCAACACCTATTTAAACAATTACAATTTCAACCAATAACCGACACAGCACCGGAAAAATAATAAGCCTCGCCTCAGATGTCTTAAATATACAAATTAAATATATTTAAGATATTTATCAAATACAGATACAAACCAAAACCCCTTCAATCAAGAAAAAAATAAAAAAACATCAAAATATTAACTCAAAAAATAATTTATGACAAATATTTCAATATACACAACAGCAGTAGCAAAAGCGCAAACAATAACTGAACTCATCAGTTACAACGGATATGATTTTATTCATTGCGCCTATCTCTCCATACTAGATAGAGATCCAGACCCAATGGGAATTGATTACTATTTAAAAAGATTATGCAAAGGGATACCAAAATTGCAAATAATAGAACAAATTGCCAAGTCAGCAGAGGCATCACAAAAAAATCAAGCAATCAAAAATATTAAACTATTTATAAAACTACAGGCCTACACCAGAATACCATTTATTGGAAAAATAATAGAGTTACTATTTTCCCTTGAACAGACATCTAAAAATTCCAGCAGATTACGTGGAATAGAGCAATCTATACATATACAAACCAAGCATCTCAATTTTCAAATAGAGAGCCTTAACATTGCTGTGACTGCATCGCAAAGAGCGATAACAAATCAATTAAGGACCATTGAAAAGTCACTTGAAAAATCAAAACTTTGCACCACCACTCACACATCAAATGCGAATAGTGGCGTGCACAGCCAAATAGCGCACTCTGATATAACTTTAGAAATTTACGAAAAAATACAAGCAGCAATTAGTAATAATTTAGTACAGGAAGGGAATTAGTATCATGCGCATAGTTATGGATTTACAAAGCTGCCAATCAGGAAGTCGGCTGGGTGGAATTGGTCGGTATTCAATCGAGTTGGCAAAAGCAATGGCGAAGAGAGGGGAGGAGCATGATTTCTTCGTAGTCTTAAACTCTATACTTTCAACCTCGATACCAGAAGTCAGAAGCGCGTTCTCAAACCTTATACCGCAAGATAGAATAAAAGTTTTTGATACGCCCCCTGGAATAGCTGAACTAACGAACAGCAAGGCTAAAGTGCGTGCGGCAGAACTGATACGTGAAAAATACATTTCTACATTAAACCCGGATGTATTGCACATTACAAGCCTGTTTGAAGGTTTACAAGAGGATGTTATTACGTCTGTTGACTGTATTTTTCCAGGAAAAAGAACTGCGGTAACTTTGTATGACTTGATTCCACTAATCCAACGCGATCGCTATTTGGCAAACCGTGATGCACTAACTCACTACCTGGGGAAAGTGGATTATCTTAAAAAATCGGGCTTACTACTGGCAATTTCAGATTTTTCAAAAAAGGAAGCTATTGATGTTCTCGGCATTGAGGAATCAGCGATAGTTAATATTTCATCAGCCGCAGACAAAAGATTTGAGCCGCTAAAAATAAAAAAAGAAATTGCGGATCAAATCTTAAAAAAGTACGGCATAAGTAAAAAGTTTCTGATGTACACAGGAAGCTTTGATCAACGAAAAAATCATGCCAATTTAATAAAAGCATTTGGAAAAATATCGTATAAGATACGCAAAGAATATCAATTAGTAATCGTAGGTAATGGTTGGGATAGTCTTTATGCAGATCTAAACCACGTTGCGAAAATAGCAGGTCTTGAGGAAGGGGAAGTTGTTTTCGCAGGACATGTGCATGACTCCGACCTTTTACCGCTATACAACTTATGCTATTTATTTGTCTTTCCGTCTTTAGCAGAAGGGTTTGGTCTTCCTGTACTAGAGGCGATGTCCTGTGGAATACCAACTATTTGTTCAAACTGTACAAGTCTTCCGGAAGTAATCGGCTGGGCAGATGCGATGTTCGACCCAAAAGACACCGACAGTATCGCTAAAAAAATGCACCAAGCACTAACAGATGCTAATTTTCGTCGAGCTCTAAGCGAGCGCGGACTTATTCAGGCTAAAAAATTCTCTTGGGATGAGTCTGCACGAAAAACTATTCAAGCTTTTGAAGAGTCTATTTTGGGTAATTTTAAAGGAGTTCATCGCCGCAGTGGTATTTTAGAGGCTTCAGATAACTCGTTGATTATTAATAAAATAGCTGACTTGGCAGAGATTTCAATTCTCCCAGACGAAGCAATCCTTGAAATGGCTCAGACAATCGCGTCGAATCAGTATCAGTCTGAATCTACTATCGCCATATCTGAAGATCAGGACATCAAAACAAAAACGGGATGGGTAACTACCTGGAATACAAAATGCGGAATAGCATCGTATTCAAAATATCTAATAGATAAATTTCCAGGAAAAACAATAATCTTTGCTCAAGACTCTTCAGATTTAGTCCATGACGACAAAGAGAATGTTTTAAGATGTTGGAAATCTGGATATCCAGATAAATTAGACAGGCTTAAAAAAGCAATTCTTAAGTCTGAAGTTGAGTCATTAATTATTCAATTTAATTACAGCTTCTTTGATTTCCCTGCCATTTCATTATTGCTACAGGAAATAGCTGCTCAAGGAATAAAAATATTTATTACTTTTCATTCGACATTTGACCCATCAGTTACAAAAAAATTATCGAATTTAAAGGATGCTCTTTTAGTTTGTGAAGGATTAATAGTTCATTCCATGAACGATGTAAGACGCCTTAGAAACCTTGGCTTTTCAAACTCTATTAGCTTTCTTCCACAAGGAATAGTTAGCGTTACCCCAGCAGAACCGCTAGATTTTAACTCCGATGGAAAAAGAGTTCTCGCAACCTATGGATTTGCGTTGCCAAGCAAAGGATTAATTGAAGTCTTAGATGCCTTTTCACGGCTAATAAAAAAAGATGGTCCAATTTATCATTTACTCATGATAAATGCTGAGTATCCAGACCCAGCATCAAAAATAGTTATTAATGAATTGAAAAAATTCATTAGCGAAAATCATATTGATTCAGCGGTCACATTAATTACCGATTACCTTGCAGATGAGACCTGCATTGGTTATTTGAAGAAAGCTGATCTAGTTATTTATGCCTATCAGGAAACAGGTGAGTCATCGAGTGCTGCAGTGCGCATGGGAATAGCCGCGCAAAAACCAATTCTTGTCAGCCCAAGCAACATTTTTAAAGATGTTGAATCGGCGGTTTTGGTTATGGACGGAAGTAATGCGCAAAGTGTTGAAACCAGCATTAGAAAATTTTTCAGCGATAGTGATGATAGTAATTCCGCCATCCTTGCTTCCGCGAAAAGTTCCAAGCTTTGGGTCTCTGCACATTCATATGAAAGCCTTTCTCGCCATCTTTTTTGGCTAATGACAAAGCCAAAATTAATGCGTTTGAATTATGTTATACCGCGATCATTCATAATGACCCAGACGTCGGACAAACTTACATTCACCGGCGAAAGTAATGAACTTAAATCGAGTATCGGGGAAAGGATTGGCAATGTGATAAAAACAAGTGGTCGTGCCGGTCACTTGCTTTTTGGACCTTATTTGAGTGTGGCACCCGGAGTTTATACTGTAGAAATTTTTGGAGAATTCAACGCTGAGAAAACAAAATCCGCTAGCATTGATATTGCTATCAAAGGCGGTTCTTTAATTTTGGCATCAGGAGAAATTACCGGAACCGATTCTGAACACGTTTTGAGTATATTATCGTTTACCATTCCTGAAGGAGGATGTACTGATTTAGAAGTTCGAATAATTGTCGATAAGACAACTGAAATACTCTTGTCAAGAATGGATATTTTTCCAGCTCTAAGAGAACTTCCCATCTTGTACTTTGGAAGTGACAATAGTTTCGGCACTCAGGCAGGGAGGCGTGTCGGGCGGTCTCTCCAGACTACAAAACGCGCTGGTTTTTTACTTTTCGGTCCATATTTGACTCTTGAAGCCGGAGCCTACGAAGTCAAAATTTTTGGTTCTACAGAAAATAATAACTCATTAGAGGCCACTATTGATGCAGCTATTTCAAGCGGAAATATTATTCTAGCCCAGTCTGATTTGCATTCACCAAATGCAAATTTGGAATTAGTTACACTTCAATTTTCCCTTGAAAATTCTTGCACAGATTTGGAGATACGAATCAAAGTAACAGAGAATTCTAGTTTTAAAATTTCAACTATTCTTTTCGCGAAAAAATGAAAAGAGAGACAGCAAAAATACACATCTTCGTTTAGAGGTGTTATATCCTTTTAAATTAACAGCAATACATACAGACTATGAACACTCTTAATAAAACAGCAATCATCACTGGAATCACAGGCCAAGACGGCGCTTACCTTGCCGAACTGCTCTTGGGCAAGGGATACACCGTGTACGGTACCTACCGCCGCACCAGCTCGGTTAACTTTTGGCGCATTGAAGAGTTGGGCATCGACAAGAACCCCAACCTGCATTTGGTTGAATACGACTTGACGGACTTGTCCGCCAGCATCCGCTTGCTGCAAACCACGGGCGCTACTGAGGTTTACAACCTGGCAGCCCAAAGCTTTGTAGGTGTTTCGTTTGACCAGCCCGTCACCACAGTTGAGATCACGGGCGTGGGCCCTGTGAATTTGCTTGAAGCGATTCGCATCGTTAATCCCAAGGTTCGCTTCTACCAAGCCAGCACGTCAGAAATGTTTGGCAAGGTGCAGGCCATTCCGCAGATTGAAGACACGCCCTTCTACCCCCGCAGCCCGTACGGTGTGGCCAAGCTGTACGCGCACTGGATGACCATTAACTACCGCGAAAGCTATGACATTTTTGGTTGCAGCGGTATTTTGTTCAACCATGAAAGCCCGTTGCGTGGCCGCGAGTTTGTCACCCGCAAAATCACGGACAGCGTGGCCAAAATCAAGCTGGGCAAGCTGGAATGCCTGGACCTGGGCAACATTGACGCCAAGCGTGACTGGGGCTTTGCAAAGGAATACGTGGAAGGTATGTACCTGATGCTGCAAGCGGACGTGCCCGACACCTTTGTGCTGGCCACCAACCGCACTGAAACCGTGCGTGACTTTGTGCGCATGGCGTTTAAGGGCGCTGGCATTGACGTGGACTTCCGGGGCCAAGCTGAAGGTGAAACGGCTGTTGACACCGCTACCGGCAAAACCGTGATGCGCATCAACCCCAAGTTTTACCGCCCGGCTGAGGTGGAGCTGCTGATTGGTAACCCTGAAAAGGCCAAGAACACCCTGGGTTGGGCACCAAGCACCACGCTTGAGCAGCTGTGCCAGATGATGGTAGAGGCTGACATTCGCCGCAACAACGCTGGCTTCTCGTTCTAAGCATCCGGCCTTTTCGCTTCCGTACATGGGCCGTGTGAGGCACTGACGTCCGTTCAATTTGTACCCCTTAATAGGTGCAGCTTGAACGATTCAGCTCATGGGGCTTCTTGTGTATTTTTGCCGTTAAACGGCGCCGCCTACTGTGGCGGCTACCTCGCCTTTGCGTGCAGGGGCAAGGTAGCCATCCATAATGAAGTAGCTCATCGTGCAGCGCTTTATTCGGCTTAGTCACCACACCGTCAGTACTGGCTGGCAGTGCACACCAAGTTCGCGTCGGTTGTAGTTGTTTTTAACTACTCAGGCTCTAGTCGTTCATGCATTCGCCACTTGTGCTGAGCTGTTCATTGTTTGTTTTAGTTTTAGTTAATACAGGGTTTATATGAGCAAGGTTTTGATCACGGGTGCAGACGGCTTCACGGGCCGCTACCTTGCCAAGGAATTGTCAAGCGCTGGCCACGAAGTTCATGGGCTGGTACACATGCCCATGCCTGAAGGTGTTGAAGGTGTTGCCCACCTGCATGTAGCTAACCTCTGTGACCTGCCTGCTTTGTCTGCAGTTGTGCAGGCGGTTCAGCCAGAAAAAGTAGCCCACCTTGCGGCCATAGCCTTTGTGGCCCACGGTGATGTTTCAGCCATCTACAACACCAATTTGGTAGGAACCCGCAACCTTCTTGAATCACTGGTGCTCAGCAAGTCGCCGTTAACTGCAGTGCTGCTGGCCAGCAGTGCCAACATTTACGGTAACGCGGTGGAGGGAACGCTAGACGAGTCCACGCCTGCTGCCCCAGCAAACGACTATGCCGTTAGCAAGCTGGCCATGGAATATGCGGCGGCTTTGTACGCTGACCGCCTGCCACTGATCATTGCCAGGCCGTTCAACTACACAGGCGTGGGCCAGTCTGAAAGCTTTTTGATTCCCAAAATCATCAGCCATGTGCGCCGCAAGGCGCCTGTGATTGAGCTGGGCAATCTGGACGTCGCACGTGATTTTTCAGATGTGCGTAACGTGGTGCGGGTCTATCACCGCTTGCTTGAGTCGCCTGTGGCGGTGTCGCAGGCTTTTAATGTTTGTTCGGGCAAGGCTTGGTCTCTCAATGAAGTGCTGACGATGGTGCGTGAAATTTCAGGCCATGATTTTGAGGTGAAAGTGAACCCCGCTTTTGTTCGCCAGAACGAAGTGAAAACACTGCTGGGCAGCCGTACCAAACTCAATGCGGCAACGGGTGAGATGCCTGAAATTGAATTGCGGGAAACACTCCGCTGGATGCTTGAGGCCGTTTAATTTATTGAACAGCTGGAGGCTGGCGGCTTAATGCGTATTGTTCTAGATCTTCAAGGAGCCCAATGCGGTAGCCGTGGGCGCGGCATTGGACGATACAGCTTGGCCCTTGCGCGGGCAATGGTGCAGAACGGCGGCAGCCATGAATTCCTAATTGTTTTGAGCGGTTTATTTCCAGAAACAATTGAGCCGATTTGTGACGCGTTTAAAGGCTTGTGCTCGAAAGATCAGATTCACGTATGGCATGCAGAAGGACCTGTACATGGCAATGATGCCTCCAACAAATGGCGCAGACACACTGCAGAATTTATCCGGGAAGCTTTCATAGCAAGCCTTAAGCCCGACATGGTTCACGTGTCAAGCATGTTGGAAGGCTTCGGCGACGACGCTGTAAACAGTGTTGGGATATTGAACTGTCGGGTTCCTACTGCGGCAACGTTTTATGATTTGATTCCTTTAATACAAAGGGATATTTACCTGGCGCCGCACCCTAGCTTTGAGGTCATTTACCTTGAAAAACTGGGACATTTACGCAGGGCAGATATTCTGCTGGCTATTTCCGAGTCGTCTAGATCAGAGGCAATTTCTTATCTTGGTGCCTCCCCTACGCAGGTTTTTAACATCTCTGCGGCGGTTGACGATTGCTTCAAACCAGAAGACGTAAAACCGGAAGACGAAACCCAGATCCGTACAAAATTTAGGCTGGATCGACCGTTCGTCATGTGCTCGGGCGCTACCGATGAGCGTAAAAATCACCTCAGACTGATCTCGGCGTTTTCTCAACTGCCCGAGGACGTGAAACAAGCCCATCAATTAGCTATCGTGGGCGGCTTGTCTATTCAACACCGTGAGCAATTTGAAGATCATGCAAAAACCTGCGGGTTAAACCCTGGGCATGTAGTGATTACAGGGCGCGTAACAGACGAGGAAATGGTCACTCTGTACAACTTAAGTAAGTTGTGTGTATGTCCGTCGTGGCATGAAGGTTTTGGGTTGCCCGTTCTTGAAGCCATGGCCTGTGGCTCTGCGGTCATTTGCTCCAATACAACGAGCTTGGCCGAAGTTATGGTTCGAGTGGACGCAACCTTTGACCCTTTCGACGAAACGTCGATCGCTTCAAAAATGCAAGAGCTTCTGACCAATCACTTGTTTCGCAACGAGCTTGCCAGTTATGGCCTTGAACGCTCCAAGGATTTTTCATGGTCCAGAACTGCACAGTCTGCAATTGCTGCTTTTGAAAGCTGGCATTCACACCAGAACGCAATGACACAAGTGTTACCCCTTCAGGTCAATCATGGTGGTGCGCAATGGCTTGTTGAGAGTATTACCCTGGCAAGTTCGCCCCCGCTTCAGAAGCAGACCAAAGACGAAAGCTATGAGCCCACCAGCCTCCCGTCTTTAAAACCTGAATCTGAATTCCGGTTTAAGTCCGTAAAAAATGCTTTTGCCAAGGCATTATTTGGGATTGCAGTTTTCATGCTTCTTGTACCTCTATTCTTTGCAGGTTTATTGCTCATATTTTTCTCGGGATTTACACAGAAAAAGCTGCGCGCCCACTCCGGTGTGCGGGCATTCAATCACTTTGTCAATGCTGCCGTTTTTAACGGAAGCGCGTGGGAAACTGTTGCCTCTCATGCATGGCGAATGCGTGAAAAGCGGTGGGCTAAAATTTTTATTCAATTGACTAACCATGTGCAGAAGGATCATTGCTTTCGTGCAAACAAAAGGGGCCAACCCGTGGTTGACTTCGTTATTAGGCAGGGTCTGGACAAGCCAACAATTCGGTAGCTAGTGCAGTTACAACAATTAAAACTCAGCTTCATGGCTGTAGCACAACCCTTCTTCTGGAACCGGTGCGCAGACCAAACCATCAAAGTCTACCAATCCATCTCGGGCTAACATGCTCCCCATCAGACGCCGTACGGGCGCCTTTGAATCAAACATATGACTACACAATCCCACTTCCTTAAAAATCGGTTTCCCAGTGTTTTTGCAACGGCCGCAGTTGTCATGGCGGGCCTTCTGGGTGGCTGCTCCACCTACCCCACCTGGCTCCCCTCCTCTGGCCCGAGCACAGAGCAGATTCAAAATGCGTCGGACACGGCAAGTGGCGCAGGTATTCAAATCATTGACGTTAGTGACTCGGTGGCGCGCAAGCTTCTGGCCAGCCAGCGCCTGAGTTTGTTTTCTGAGGTCTTCGGCCAGAAAGCGCAAGCGGGCTACGTCATTGGGGCGGGTGATGTGATCGAGGTGTCTGTGTGGGAGGCGCCGCCGGCGTCGCTTTTTTCAAGCGGGTCCGTTGACCCTCGCTCTGCGCCCTCGACCACGCGGGTCACGGCCTTGCCTGAACAAATGGTGAACAGTGACGGCGCCATCAACGTTCCGTTTGTCGGGCAAATCATGGCGGGTGGCCGCAGCCCTCAGCAAATTGAGGCGGACATTGTTCAGCGCCTGAAGGGCAAGGCTAACCAGCCGCAGGTGCTGGTACGGGTGATCAAGAACAACACGGCCAACGTGACGGTGGTGGGTGAGGTGACGTCAAGTACGCGCATGCCCCTGACGGCCCGGGGCGAGCGGCTTCTGGACGCGCTGGCAGCCGCCGGGGGCGTGCGCCAACCTGTTGGCAAAATGACGCTGCAGGTCACGCGGGGTGACAAGGTGCAGGCTTTGCCGCTGGACACGATCATTCGTGACCCGCGCCAAAACATTGTGTTGCAGCCGGGTGACGTGGTGACGTCGATGTTCCAGCCGCTGAGCTTCACGGTGCTGGGGGCAACGGGCAAAAACGAAGAAATTAACTTTGAGGCGCAGGGTATATCGCTGGCGCAGGCGTTGGCGCGCTCGGGCGGCCTGCAAGACGCACGGGCAGACGCGCAAGGTGTGTTTATTTTCCGGCTGGAGTCCCCCGCCGCGCTGGACTTGGGGCCGAACACGCCTGCCACCACGCCGGAGGGACTGATCCCAGTGATCTACAAAGTTAACCTGAAAGACCCTGCAACGTTCTTCGTGGCGCAGAGCTTTCCGGTTAAGAACAAGGATGTTTTGTTTGTCTCCAATGCACCTGCTGCAGAGTTGCAGAAGTTCCTGAACATTGTGGTGTCGGCCATTTACCCTGTGGCTAATTTGATCAGCGTGACGCGTTAACGTTAATGCGCTCAAGACCAATGAGTATGTGTTTTATGTTTCTTTGAATTGATGCGTGTTGTGCAGGAAGTACTGATTGACATCACCCGGCTGATTCACCGCTTCATGAACAAGCGCCTGGCAACCGGTGTTGACCGTGTCAGCCTGGCTTACATACGCCACTACCGGGACAACGCTCGCGCTGTTTACCGCCATAAAAGCAAAGACAAGTTTGTTTTTCGCAAGGCGGAGTCAGCGGTGTTGTTTGACTGGGTTTTGGCGTTGGGCGTGACGGGCAACCCTCAATTGACGATTTACAAAGGGCTGCTGACTGGTTGCCTGGCGCAGAACGTGGCGGGCCGTTTTTTGTTCAACACGGGCCACACGGGGCTGGAGTCTGATGACTATGTAGAGATGCTGAAGTCACAGCAGGTCAGGCCTATTTTTATGGTGCATGACCTGATCCCGTTGACTCACCCGCAGTTTTGCCGCGCTGGGGAGGAAGCCAAACATCTGCAACGCCTTTATAACTGTGTGCGTGCCGCTTCAGGGGTGGTGTGCAACTCGCAGGCTACGCTGGATGGGCTGACAAGTTTGTGCAGCACCCATGGCTGGGCAATGCCCCCCACGGCGGTGGCACTGCTGGCGCCTGAGCTGCCTGAGCCTGCACGTGGTGTGGCTCCCCTGGAGGGGCCGTACTTCGTTTTTGTCAGCACCATTGAGCCGCGCAAGAACCATTTGATGGTTTTGCAGCTGTGGGAAAAGCTGGTGGCGCACCTCGGTGATGCTGCGCCCAAGCTGGTGATCATTGGGCAGCGGGGGTGGGACTATGAAGAAGTCACGATGCTTCTGGAAAATTCTGCCCTGCTCAAGGGCAAGGTTCTTGAAGTGTCGCGATGTTCAGACGCTGAGATGGTGAGCTACCTCCAGCATTCCAGAGCCTTGCTGTTCCCGTCCTTCACTGAGGGCTACGGCATGCCGGTCGTTGAGGCTCTGACGCTGGGTGTGCCGGTCATCGCCAGCGACCTGCCGGTGTTCAGGGAGTTTGCGGGTCAGGTGCCTGACTACATTGACGTGATGAACGAGTTGGGCTGGTTCAACATGATTTGCGACTTCACCCAGGCTGGCAGCTTGGCGCGCCTGGATCAACTGCGTCGACTGGAAGGCTATCAAGCGCCCACATGGCGCCAGCATTTTGAAAAAGTAGATGCCTTGTTGCGCCAATTGGACCTGCAAAACCACCCGCATGAAAGCAGCGTGGCATGCGTGCAGTGAAGCAGCGGTGAGGTGACATGAGCAGCACACCGCCGACCCTCCTCTACGCCGCAGGCTTTTCCCTGCGCAAACGGCCGCTGGTTCGCCAGTTTTTAAACCGCGATGACGTCCGCTTTGTCCGGGACACCCGCCGCATCCCACCGGGGGCGACGGTGGCGGTGTGGGCCAGTGGGCCGCTGGGTGTGGGCTGGGTGCCTGCGGCAGGCGGCGCTGACTTCCAACGCATTTTTCTTGAAGACGGTTTTCTTCGTTCGGTCGGTTTGGGGGCGGACCTGATTCGGCCGCTGTCGTGGGTGGTCGATCACCTGGGCATTTACTACGACGCGTCACGCCCAAGCGAGCTGGAAAACATGCTGCAGGCCACGGTTTTCAGCGCCGACACCTTGCGGCGCGCGGCCAGCATGCAGCAGCAGCTGGTGGCCACAGGGCTGACCAAGTACAACGTGGGCGCGGGGCAGTGGCAGCGGCCTGCGGCGGCTGAAGGCCTTGAGCTGGTGCTGGTGCCTGGGCAGGTAGAAACTGACGCGGCGATCCGGCTGGGTGCGCCGGGCATCACCACCAACCTGGCCCTGCTGCAGGCGGCGCGCAGAGCGCACCCAGCGGCGTGGGTGATCTACAAGCCGCACCCCGACGTGGTGGCGGGCCTGCGCAACTCGGGTGCGCAAGAAGGTGACGCGGCCCAATGGTGCGACCAGATCGTCACAGATGTGTCGATGGGGGCGCTGCTCGATGGCGTGGACGTGGTGCATGTGCTGAGCTCGCTGGCGGGCTTTGAGGCGTTGTTGCGCGGCAAACGTGTGGTGTGCCACGGGCTGCCGTTCTATGCGGGGTGGGGCTTGACACACGACGTGCTGAGCACGCCGCGGCGAACGCGCCGCTTGTCGATGGACGAGCTGGTGGCCGGCGTGCTGTTGTTGTACCCACGCTATGTCAGCCGCAGCACCCGCTTGCCCTGCACGGCTGAACAGGCTTTGTCTGAACTGATCGACTGGAAGGCACATGTCAGTGCCCGGACTCCTTTATGGCGGAAAATGCTAAGACCGTTCATCAGGCACGCTTGAATGCTGGCAACGGGCTGCCTCGCGATGAAACCCGGGCATGTCAACCAGGACAACGGCAATAACAACATTTTCGAACGCTGCATGTGGCGGGCGTTCAGGGGACAGCATTGATCAGCAACGGTTTGAGTGAATTCAGAAATAAGCGGGTGTTGATGCTTCAGGGGCCAGTGGGGCCGTTTTTTGCACGGCTGGCGCAGGACCTGACGCACGCGGGGGCGGTGGTCTTCAAGGTGAACTTCAATGGCGGTGACTGGCTGTTCTCGCGCAGCTCGGCGTTTTCAGGGGTGTTCAACTTCACCGGCAAGCTGGCAGACTGGCCTGTCTACCTCAACGACCTGTTGCAGCGGCTGAGCATTGACACGGTGTTTCTCTTCGGGGACTGCCGGCCCATTCATGCGGCCGCCCGTGACGTGATCCGCCAGTCGGGTGCGCGGGTGGGCGTGTTTGAAGAAGGCTATTTGCGGCCTGACTACATCACGCTGGAGCGCGACGGCGTGAACAACAACTCGTGGCTGCCCAGTGACCCGGCCTTCTACCTCAAACAACCCAGGCGCACGCTGCCTACGGCACAGTCGCTGGGCAGCACCTACGGCCAGGCGGCGAAGTGGGGAATGATGTACTTTGCGGCGGCCACCTTTGGGCGCGTTTTCTTCAGCCACTACCAGCACCACCGCCGTCTGGGGTTTGCCGATGGGCCGTCCTGGGTGGTGTCTTTTGGTCGCAAACATTTCTACCGGCGCGCTGAGCAGCATGTGCTGCCCGCGTTGACGGGGGCGCAGTCTGGCCAGTTTTTCCTGGTGTCGCTGCAAACCAAGGGCGACGCGCAAATGTCGGTGCATTCACGCTTCGCGTCGGTGGACGATTTCATTGCGTACGTGATGCAGTCGTTTGCGCAACATGCGCCGCCGGGCTGCCTGCTGGCCATCAAACACCACCCGCTGGACCGGGGCTACTCTGACTACACGCAGCTCATTGGCCAGCTGACGCAGCAGCACCAGCTGCAGGGGCGCTGCTACTACATCCACGACCAGCACTTGCCCACGCTGCTTGAACATGCGCGCGGTGTGGTGGTGGTGAACAGCACCGTGGGCCTGAGTGCGGTGGGGGAAGGCGTGCCGGTGAAGGTGTGCGGCAAATCGATCTACGACATCGCGGGCCTGACGTTTCAGGGCTCGCTGAGCGACTTCTGGAACCGCGCCCGAGAGGCCGTACCCAACGCGGCGCTGTACAAGGCTTTTCGCACCTACCTGATTGCGCACACGCAGCACCAGGGCAGCTTCTACAAGCAGCTGCCCGATGTGTCTTACAAAAGCGGGGTGCTGTGGGCAGACCATGGGCTGATTGCGTCCCACCATGAAGGTGAAGGCAAACGGCCGACACACCGCAAGCAGGACCAGCACTCTGGTTTTGGGCCTGCGCAGCACGACGACACATGAAGGTCTTGTTGCCAACGCTGGGCAGCGCGGGGGACGTCTACCCGTTCCTGGCGGTGGGGCAGGCGCTCCAGGCCCGTGGCCATGCGGTGGAGGTGATCACCAACCCGGTGTTTGCCCCCGTGGTGGCCGCTGCGGGCCTGGCATTTGCCCCGGTTGGCACGGCAGCGCACTACACCGACACACTGAGCAGCCCCAAGCTTTGGCACCCGGTCGATGGTTTTGGGGTGTTCTGGCGCCGCATGGCGCGGCACGCCATGGCCCCGGTGTACCGGCACATTGAAAGCCAAGCCAGCCAGGGGCCCTGTGTGGTGCTGGCCACACCCTTGATGCTGGGCGCGCGCCTGGCGCAAGAAAAGCTGGGCGTGCCTTTGGTCACGGCCTACACGGCAGCCACCATGCTGCGGTCTTGCCAATACCCGCTGACCCTGGCGCATTGGCGCGTTCCGCCCTGGCCTCCAAGCTTGCTGCGCCCTGCCCTGGCGCTGGCCTGGCAGGCGCTGGACCGCTTCAAGCTGCACCCCATGCTGGCCGCTGACCTGCCCGCCCTGCGCCACGCGCTGGGGCTGCCGCCGTTGACGGGCAGTGTGTTTGGGCACTGGGTGCATTCCCCGCAAGCGGGGGTGACGCTGTTTCCGCCATGGTTTGCGCCTGCGCCCGGTGACTGGCCCGCGCAGGTCAGGCAAGCGGGGTTTCCGCTGTATGACGGTGACAAAGCCCAGGGCCTGGACGCCGGGCTGCAGGCTTTTTTGGCTGCGGGTGCGCCGCCGGTGGTGTTCACGCCGGGTTCCGCCATGGGCCACGGGCATGCTTTTTTTGAAGCGGCGGTGCGCACCTGCCAGGCACTGGGGCGGCGCGGTGTGTTGCTGACCACCCAAAGCCAGCAGATCCCCGCTGACTTGCCCGCCACCGTTCACCACAGCGCCTACGCGCCGTTTGGCTTGCTGCTGCCGCGCGCGGCGGCGCTGGTTCACCACGGGGGCATTGGTAACACGGCGCAGGCGCTGCGGGCTGGCCTGGCGCAGCTCATCACGCCGATGGCGTTTGACCAGTTTGACAACGCCATGCGGCTCGAACGACTTGGCGTGGCAGCCTCGGTGGCGCGGCAAGACACCGCCTTCACCACCATGGCGCCCCAGCTGAAAATGCTGCTGGAATCCCCCGATGTGGCCGCCGCCTGCCAGGTGGCCGCGCAGCGCATGGCCGATGACCGCGGGCTGGACGTGGTGTGTGATCTTCTGGAGTCCGTGCAATGACCCCCTCTTCAACGGCAGGCACAGTGCCCTACCGCCGGCATGTTTTTTTTCTCAGCGGTTTTGACCCCAAGGGCGCGTCGTACTACCACGCGCTGCACACCGCAGAAGCCGCCAAACAAGACGCAGTGACCGGCACGCGCACCACGGTGGGCCAGCGCCTGCGTGACACGCAGGGCAACAGCCACTGGACAATTTCATCCACCCCGGCCGACCCCACGGGGGCCACCGGACCCGCCTGCGAGACCACCTACGAGTTTTGCCGCTGGGACGACATTGTGCGCAAGCACTGGCCCCGCAGCGCCTGGCGGCTGCTGGCTGACCTGGTGTTTGCCTACAGCCTGATGATCCGCAGCGGCGGAATTGTCACTACCTGGCATTTGTCCCGCAAAACCCTGGTGGGGCTGGCGTACCCGCTGGTGGTGATTGGCGGCTGCCTGGGCTTGGCGGCGGCGCTGAGCCTGTGGGCAGCCACCGCGCTGGCCAGCAGCGGCGCCGCATGGCCGGTGGCCACAGCGGCTGGTTTGGGCTTGATGGCCCTGGGCCTGTGGGCCACCCACAAGCTCGAAGCCAGGCTGAACAGCACCTGGCTGGTTCGCATCTTCAGCTTCACCGGCCGCCACGCCTGCGGCCAGCTGCCGGAACTTGACGCCCGGCTGGACGCGCTGGCCGAAAAAATCGCGGCCAGGCTGCACAGCCCTGACGCGAACCACGTCGATGAGGTGCTGGTGGTCGGCTTCAGTGTGGGCAGCATTTTGTCGGTCAGCAGCGTGGCGCGGGCGCTGGCAGGCGCTGGCCTGCCAGCGGGCCCTGCCCTGTCGCTGATGACGCTGGGCCACTGCATTCCCATGCTGGGCCTGCTGCCGCAAGCCGCCCGTTTCAGGGCAGAGCTGAAGGTACTGGCCGCAGAGCCAGCGCTGCGCTGGATTGACTTTTCGTCACTCACCGACTGGGGCAGCTTTGCCATGGTGGACCCGGTCAGCGCCTGCCACATCACGCTGCCTGACGGGCAAAAACACAACCCGACCATGCGCTCACCGCGCTTTCACACCCAGTTTGCAGCCGCCACGTATGACAAGCTGCGGCGCAACAAGCGGCGCATTCACATGCAGTACCTGATGGCCGGGGAGCTGCCGTCGGACTATGACTACTTCGCCATCACGGCAGGTGACCTGACGCTGGACGGGCGTTACCCCAGGGCGTGAAGTCAGCGGCACGATAAGCAAGATAATCGCGTGATGCCCCCAAAGTCTGCTGACCAAGCCCCCCATTTTTGCCCCGCCTACCCGCAGCCCAGAGCCAGCAAGCTGTCGCGGTTTTTGATGTTTTTCAGCGCCCGCCGCTCCTGGATGGACGGCCTGTACGAGCGCAGCTACCGCATGAAGATGGGTGAAGTCCACTTCCCCGGCGTGGACCTGTACATGGTCAACGAGCCCGCGCTGGTGCGGCAAGTGCTGGTCAGTGAGGCGGCGCAGTTCCCCAAAAACGAGCTGATGGGCGACGCGCTGCGGCCGCTGCTGGGTGACAGCATCTTCACCACCAACGGCACGCAGTGGCAGCGCCAGCGGGCCATGATGGAGCCCGCGTTTGCCCAGGCCCGGGTCAACGTGGCCTTCCCCGTGATGCGGGCGGCGACCGAAGACATGCTCAAACGCCTGGCCGCGCTGCCCGACGGCGTGGAACATGACGTTGAAATTGAGATGACGCACGTCACCGCCGACATTATTTTCCGCACCATTTTCTCGGTGCCGATGGAAGGCCCGGACGCACACCGCGTGTTCGAGTCCTTTGCCCGCTACCAGGCGCTGGCGCCGCGTTTGATCCTGCCATCAGTGTTTGGGGTGCGCTGGCTGGTGTTGCCGTGGGACGTGTGGCGCAGCCGCAAGGCCGCCGGGGAAATCCGCAGCCTGCTGGCCGAGCTGGTGCGCCCCCGGTTTGAAGCCCACCGGGGCGGCTGCACCCAAGCGCACACTGACATTCTGGAAGCGTTTTTGCAGGCGCGTGACCCTGTGACGGGCGACGCCTTTACCTTCGAAGAGCTGGTCAACCAGGTGGCCATGCTGTTCCTGGCGGGGCATGAAACCTCAGCCAGCGCGCTGACCTGGGCGCTGTACATGGTGGCCAAGTCGCCTGACGTGCAGGCGCGCATGCACGCCGAAGTGA
>JBJXEI010000202.1:0-4595 GCA_046154065.1 Polaromonas sp.
CGAGCGTGAGCCGCACCTGTTCAACACCGCCACCGGTGGCCAACCAGATCGTGCCGTCGCGCGCCTCGGCCAACCCATTTACCGAGTTGCGATTGTCCGGAAATGGGTACGCCCAAACGTTCCAGCCAGCCGGTGAGCCGCGAAACAGATCCACGCCGGATTCAGTAGCCAACCACAGGTCTCCGTTATCACCGTAGTGAATCTGGTTGACCTGCCTCACCAATGGTGGCCGGCGTCATATGGTCCGAGCCGGGGTAGACCACCGTCATTTGTGTGCTGCGCAAGCCGGTGTAGCGCGCGATTTCTGCCTGCGAGAAGCGGGAGTTGGTCAGTAAAAACGCGGCCCGGCGGCCCGCCACATTCAGCAAGAGCCGATACCAGAGACGAAACTTCCAGTTGAAGTTTTCAGGTATTGCGTAGATCTGGGCGTCATGAAACATGAGTCCGTGGTTGCGGCGAAGCACCGGGCCCGTGTTGCAAAGGCTGATCAGCCAGTCGGCAGCGGGAAGTTGGGCCAGGTCGAGCTGCTCCCACAGGTGTCCCTGATGGACGCCCATCGCGACCACGGGTATGCAGCCAATGCTGGTGGGGATTTTTGCGTCGAAACCCTGGGGAACTGCAACGCAGAAGCGCAACGTCGTGTCTCCAAAGACCAGTGAGGCGTCTGGACTGAGAAAATTCTCGGCCAATGCGGCCACCAGCCCCTGCGCCACACGTTCCACGCCTGTGGTTGGCCTTGTCAGAAAACGCCCGTTGATCCAGACATGAACCAGGCGGGCAGTCTCGCTTGCGTTGCAGGCACGCCCACGCAGGCTATCGGCGCGGCCCTCATGAATGCCATGAACGCCATTCAGCGCGTCGAGCGAAACATCAGGCGCACGATACGTGAGCCCATGCAGGTCGCGTTTGAGCAACTCAGGAGAACGCACCGACAGCCTCGTCGCAGTTGGTGTAGACATTGAACACGCGGTGCATGCGCATCAACGCGAAAAGGGAACCCAGCGAGGCGGACAGCCCGCACAGCGCAAGCTCACCGCAGCGGTTGTTGATCATGCGCAGACAGGCCAGCAAGGCACCAAAGCCGCAACCATCTACAAAACGAACCGGTTGCACATCAAGGACAACCTGGTAGCGCTCGTCCATCAGGGACATCAAGGCGTGTTGGAAGTCCTGCGCGTTGCAGGCATTGATGCGGTCAGCCTGCACATGAACGATGAGGATGCCGCCTTGCAGCTTTTCGGTTTTGAGTTCCATTTGTTTCTCCGTTGATTGCGATGACCCGATGAAACAATTGAAGCAGCTGTAACCAATTGAAATGTCACAGCATCGTGAAACCTACCCTTCACCCGCTTCGAGCTTGAGAAACTCTGCATGCAACGCAGCCCTGCACGCCGGCCAATCAACATCGGCACCCGTTTCTAGCGCGGCTTCCGTGGATTTGGCGAGCGCGCCCAGGGCGTTCGCCTCGTAGCTGAGCGCAGCGCCAGTCAGCTGGTGCAACACCTGGATGCGGGCCGTAAGGGAAGGCGCAGCATCCATGTCGGACAGCCGTTTAGGAATACCGGCAATGAACTTTTTGCGCAGCGCCTCAAGCCGCGCCTGCATTTGCGGCGACATGGCGTTGCTGAAAGACAGCTGCATGGGAATCTTTCGCAGGGCCTGCTCTTGAGCAGGCGTGGAAAAAAGGGAAATGGTCGACTCAGTCTAATCGCACACCTGCCTTGATGAAAAATTTGATAAATGAGGAAAAGTTGCGAATATTCTGCGATTAGTAAGAATTTTGACAACTGCGTAACAAATCGGCGCCCCTTTGCATTTCAATACGTTTAACCAAAGGGGTAAAAAAAATGACAACAACACAGCGCTCGTCCCACCATCGCCCACTGCTCACGCAACTTTATCTGCGCTGCATACGGATAGATTGGTGGTTGCATACCCACGCACTGATCGCCTTCAAACGCATGTTGGACCTGTGCCTCACGCTGCCAGCCGTTGTTGTGTTGGCACCCCTGTTCGCGGCGGTGGCGCTGGCGGTCAAGATCAGCGATGGCGGGCCCGCCCTGTATTGGCAAACGCGGGTAGGGCAGAACGGCAAAACGTTCCGGTTCCCCAAGTTTCGTTCAATGCGCGTGCATGCAGACACACTTCACTCATCCATGCAGCAGCACAACCAGCACGGCTCAGGCTGCGTGACGTTCAAACTGAAAAAAGACCCCCGCATCACCGCCGTGGGGCGCTTGTTGCGCCGCACCAGCATTGACGAGCTGCCCCAGCTCTGGTGCGTGTTGAGTGGCGAGATGAGTCTGGTCGGGCCGCGCCCTGCCCTCGTGTCGGAAGTGGCACGCTACACCACCACCGACCGCCAGCGGCTGACGGTCAAGCCCGGCCTGACGTGCATCTGGCAGGTCAATGGTCGCTCCGAGGTGCCTTTTCCGCAACAGGTTCGCATGGACATTGAGTACATCCGCACACGCTCCATTGGCCGCGACCTTCGCCTGATCGGTGAGACTTTCCCCGCCGTGTTCAAGGGCCGTGGCGCCTACTGACCACGTCATGCAAATACAAACCTCACTCGCAAGCCCATCATGATGTCAACACCCAGCTGGCAAATGCCCTTGAGCAAGGCAGCACTGCCCGGCAGTGTCAGCGGCCATCGCGAAGCCGTTGTCCCCGCGCAAGCCGTCCCCCCGATCGAGCCCGTCTACCGCACCGTCATTTTTGCGACGCACACAGCCGCACACGACATACCGGTGTCGGCTGACTTTCCGGCATCGCTGCTGCCCCTGGGGCCCGAGCTTTTCATTGAACGCGTCTTCGAAGCGCTTTCCGACCTTGGTCTGCGCGACATTGACCTCGTCGTCAGCGACCAACCGGAGGCGCTGCGTCAATGCCTGGGCGCCGGAGAGCGCTGGGGCATGACCCTGCGGTGGCACCTGGTGAAAGGCGCCGACACCCCGTACGCCCTGCTGCGCAACATGGCCCCCCCTGCGCAGCGGGTGCTGATTGGCCATGCCGACCACTGGGTGTCTTCTGCCTTGCTGCAGCAATTGCAAATGCGCAACGGTGTCGCTGTTGATGCCGCGACGCAACATTGGTGCGGCTGGGCCAGTTTGCCCGGGAAGGCTTTTGAAGACGTCACCAGCGACACGGACATGGCGATGCTGTTTGGACAGATCAGCACAGCGAGCGAGCCCCGCCTGAAAGCCGATCCGCAGGACCACACTTTTGGCGGTGACGCTGCGCAATTGCTGGCCGCCCAACAGCAAGCGCTTGGCCTCGATGCAGACGGCGTGCCAGCCGCGTGGATCAGGACGTCCTGGGGCGCGATGAGTCCGGACGCCTGTGTCAGCGCCCATGCACGACTGCAAGGACCGGTGCTTGCCGGGGCGGGCTGTTTTATTCATGCCGGCGCTCAAGTAGGTCCCCACGTCGTGCTGGCAGGCGACGTCATCGTCGCGTCAGGTGCTCGCATCAGCCACAGCCTGGTGATGTCCGGCACATTCCTGGGCGATGGCGTGGCCCTGCACGGCGCCATCGCGCGCGGCAATCTCATTGCACACGTGGGCTCTGGTGAGCGCATGGGCGAGGCAGACTTTAAAGGCTCCATGCTGCTGCATGCAGAACTGCAGCCCGCTGGAACTCCTGCTGCAAGCCGCATCGTGGCAGCGATCGCTTTGGCAGCGCTGCTGCCCTGGTTTTTGCTGGACCTTGTTTTTCGCCTGTGTACCGGCACGCCCAAGCGCTGGAGGACTTGCCCTGCGGCCATCGCCACGTCCAACAACGCGGCAGAAGTACAGCTGCTGGCGCTGCGCACCGCGCCTGCGCACTGCAACACTTACGGCCGCCTGGCCTGGTACTTCGGCGGAATGATGGACGTGCTGCAGGGCCGCCGCTGCTGGTTCGGCATCAGGCCAAGAAGTGCTGAGCAGTGGAATGCGTTAAGTGCAGATTGGCAACGCATCTTTGCCCAGTCGTTCATCGGGCTGTTTCACGCACCCGCCTGGAGCGACCCCGACGCCAACGTGCAGCTGGAGTCTTTTGCCGTGGCCGACGCCTACATGTCGGTGCGGCGAAGTGCCTGGCAACGGTGCCGGCTGTGTTGCGCCATCATTTTGGGTTCGGCCGGGCCAAAGGTCCGTCCGGCAACCCATCCGAAACATCAGGTTCGGTCCAACACACCACCCCAGGGTGGGCCGTCACCGCTCAGCGCACAGGCAGGGGACGAGCTGAGCCGGAACTGAGCCGGAACGCAGCAGCGGTGCTTCCGATGATTCACAGAATTAATTGCTATCAATTCAGGAGCTGGCCCCGCAGGATTCTAGAGGCCTAGAAGGTGATTTGATCTTAAAAATAAGCTTAAAAATCGTCAAAATTTAACCTACAGGTTAAATTTTGACGTTCAACAGCCGCTGGCGTTCAAAAAATTAACATGGATGTTAATTTTTCAAACCAAATCAGGCATTAAAACAGGGATTGCTAAATAGGTATTGAGACCACCTCATCCCAAAGCCGTGGACAGGTGATGCAGCCGGTCTGATCAGCCAGAGGGCACTTGATCCTTCGCTGAAAGATGAACAGCAACGAATCGCGCAGGT
>JBJXEI010000203.1:0-10906 GCA_046154065.1 Polaromonas sp.
ACCTGCGCGATTCGTTGCTGTTCATCTTTCAGCGAAGGATCAAGTGCCCTCTGGCTGATCAGACCGGCTGCATCACCTGTCCACGGCTTTGGGATGAGGTGGTCTCAATACCTATTTAGCAATCCCTAATTTTGGCCAGCTGCCTAGGTGTTTAAATCATTGTTTGCTATCAAATAAATAGCGTTTTTAACCGGCGGTCTGATGTTGGCTTTGCCGTGACCTGAAGGACTGCGACCCCCTGCACTGGGGCGAGGGCACGGTGTCGGTCAGCGGCCAGGCCATCACGCTGATGGGCAAGCTGGCGCCGGGGCCGGACTACAAGATCTACCTGTGGCGGGTGGGGGACGTCAAAACCTTTGACAACTTCATCGTGCCGGTGCCCGCTGCGGTGGACCCGGCTGCCTACAACACCGTCGTGATTTGGTGCGAAACTTTCAGCGAGTTCATCACGTCAGCGGCGTACCGCTAAAGCCTGTTTGCTGGCACGCCCCACCTGACGCGGAAAGCCCTTGGCCTGCATCCCGCAGCACTTTCCGGACTCACCCCAGGAGACACCCCATGGCCAGAGTCAGCACCTACCTCAACTTTGCCGGCACCACGGAGGCCGCATTCGTGTTTTACCGCTCGGTGTTTGGCGGTGATTTCAACGGGCCCATTCACCGCTTTGGCGACATGGCGGCCCCACCCGGTGCACCACCCATGCCGGAGGCGGACAAAAACCTGGTGATGCACATCGAGCTGCCCATCCTGGGCGGCCATGTGCTGATGGGCACGGACATGCCGGCTTCGATGGGCGCGGTGGTCCACGGCAACGGCCTGCACCTCAACCTGGAGCCCGACACCCGGGCCGACACCGACCGGCTGTTCAGCGGGTTGGCTGACGGCGGCAAGGTGGACATGCCGCTGCAGGTCATGTTCTGGGGCGACTACTTCGGCAGCCTGACCGACCGCTTCGGCATTCACTGGATGTTCAACTGCAGCAGTCAGGCCTGACGGCTGGGGCTGCTGACCGGGGCGGCGGCGGGTGCGCTGCCCAGGGTGAATTAGAACGTGGCGCCCTGGCCCTCGGTGCTGTGGGCCCACACCCGGCCGCCGTGGCGGTCAATGACCCGTTTGACAATGGCCAGCCCCACGCCGGTGCCTGAGAAATCAGCCACGGCGTGCAGCCGCTCAAAAATGGCGAACAGCTTGGCGGAAAAGGCCATGTCGAACCCGGCGCCGTTGTCCTTGACAAAATAAACCGATGTGCCGTCCGGGCCGGTGTCGACGCCGATGTGGATGCTGGCTGCGGTTTGCAGGGCGGTGAACTTCCAGGCGTTGCCAATCAGGTTTTGCAGCAGCACCCGCATCTGCAGCGGGTCGGCGTTGGTGTGCAGTGCATCCTCAACGGTGACGTCCACCTGCCGGGCGGGTTGCTGGTCGCGGCATTCCCGCACGACACGCCGGGCGATGGCGCTCAGGTCCACCGGCTGCAGTTTCAGCGCTTCCCGTGACAGCCTGGCCAGCGCCAGCAGCCCCTCGATCAGCTCGCTCATCTGCTGCGTGCCGGTGCGGATGCGCCGCAGATAGTGCTGGCCCTTGGTGCTGATCTTGTCGCCCTCGGCTTTTTGCAGCATCAGGCTGAAGCCGTCGATGGTGCTCAGCGGAGAGCGCAGATCGTGTGAGACGGAGTAGGAAAACGCGTCCAGCTCCTCATTGGCGGCACGCAGCTCGGCGGTGCGCTGGGCCACGCGGTTTTCCAGGTCCGCATTGAGTTGCAAAATGGCCTGCTGCGCGGCCTTGCGCTCACTGATGTCGCGGCACACCGTGACCCAGTGGGTGGCACGCCCGGCGCTGTTGAAGATCGGCACGATTTCCATCTCCACCCACAGTGGCTCGCCCTGTTTGGGGTAGCCGATCATCTCTGAGCGCACCGGCTGCAGCCGACGCATGTCGCGCGCCACCCGCTTTATTTCTGCCACGCTGGTCTGTGCACCCTGAAAAAACGACGCCGGGTGACCCAGCACTTCTTCCAGCTGGTAGCCACTTTTCTTTTCAAACGCCGCGTTGACAAACACGATGCGTGGCACTTCGCCGGGGTGCTCGGGCAGGTCGGTGATGATGACGATGTCGTTGAGCCTTGACACGGCGGTCTCCAGCAGCTGCAACTGCTCGGCCGACTGGTGTTCGGTGGTGATGTCGTGAAAGTAAATGGCCAGACCTTCGTCGGTGGCGTAGGCGTTGATGTGGTACCAGGCCTCATAGGGCGGGTAGTAGAACTCGAAGCTCTGGGGCTGGCGATCGAGCAGCACCTGGCGGTACTTCTGGTCCAGCAAGGAGCCGGTTGTGCCCGGAAATGCGTCCCACAGGTTGCTGTGGGCCAGGCTCTCGCGGCTGCGGTGCAGCAAGCGTGCGGCCTGGGGGTTCACAAACAAGAATTGCCATTGGTCGTCAAGCAAGAAAAATGCGTCCGTGATGCTCTCCAGCGTGGTGATCAACTGGGCGCTCAGTTTGCCCAACTGCCGCTCCGTGTCCTTGCGGGCCGAGATGTCCTGGATCGCCCCCTGAACTCCTACGACCAGTCCGTCGGCGTCGTGGTCCTGCTCGCCGATGACCCGCACCCATGCCCGCTCACCGTCATGGCGGATGATTTCAGCCTCGACGTCAAAGGTGATGCCTTCATGGGCGCAGGCGGTGATGCGTTCACGCAGGGTCTCGATGTACTCCGGCGCGTACATGCTGTAGCCATCGTCTGCGCAGAAGGGCGCGTCCGTGCGCACGCCCAGCACCTGCCTGGCCTCCATCGACATCACCAGCTCACGGGACGGCAGCGCCATCCGCCAGGCGCCCAACTGGCTGATCCGTGAGGCCATCTGCAACAGGGCCTGGTTGCGGGCCAGCTGCAGTTCCACGTTTTTGCGGGTCGTGATGTCCTGCACCGTGCCGGCCAGGGCCACGGCCTTGCCCTGCGCGTCGCAGACCCGCTCACCGCGCTCCCGCACGTAGCGGATCTCGCCGTCGCTGCGCACGATGCGGTGCTCGATATCCATCGGGGCTGACCCTGTCAGTGCTGCCGTGCGGGCCGCTCGCATGGCGGCCCGGTCATCCGGGTGAACCCGCTGCATGAAGGCGTCGTCACTGCCATCGAACCCGTCGGGTTGGACCCCGACGATCCTGAACACCTCGTTCGACCAGCTCAAGGTGTTGCCAGGCAGCGCCAGCTCCCAGCTGCCCAGCTGGGCCATGCGCTGGGCGTCGTTCATGCTGTGCAGGCTTTTGGCCACTGCCTGTTCGGCGGCCAGCCGGTCTATGGCCACGGACAACAGGTAAGCGACGGACTGGATCACATGTGCCTCGTCCATAAAACGGATCTCTGGCTGGCGGGTGTAGACCCCCAGGACCCCCCAGGGTTTGCCGGCCATCTGAATGCTGACCTGAAGCCCGCAGGTGATGGGGGGCTCACGCAGCAGGTCGGGCACGGTAAAGCGGGTCTCGCCGTGCACATCGGCCAGCCATACCGGGGCCTTGGCGTTCAGGGTCCAGCCCACCAGCGCATCCGGCGCCGTGCTGAGCAGGGCCGACCCCACCGTGCCCTCAACCCAGCCCGAGCCCGCAACCAGTTGCAGATGCTGCCCGCCTGGCACCGGCTGCATCACCGCCGTCAGTTCTGCGCCCATCGCTTCAGAAAGATGGCGGCAGGCACTTTGAAAAATGTCGATCAAGGCGCTGGTTTGGGTGATTTCCATCGCCAGGGCCGTCATGCCCTCGTTTTGCCGCAGCCGCTGCTGGATCTTGTTCTCGGCGACGTCCCGCGCAGTTTGGCGCTCGTCCAGGGTACGCGCCAGGTGGTCCACGGCGGCGGACAGTTCTGCCAACTCATCGGCGCTGTGTGCTCGTCGCAGGGCTGCGGGGGCCCGGGGGTCATGGCCACCGGCCAAGGCCTGCACTTTGCGCAGCAGCCGCACGCTGGGGGTCACGATGGTTTGAATGCCCAGCCAGTTGGCGACCAGTGCGCCAATGAAGGTGAAACAGAACAGCCAGATCAGTGATCGGTTCAGCCTGCGTTGGTCGGCCCGTGTGATGTCGGCCTTGCGCAGGCTGCCATGGATGAACAGCCCGGCGGTTGTGCCGTCGCCAATGGCGACTGTTGCCTGCATGACCTCGAACCCGTCAGCGTCCAGCGTGTCCAGGGTTTGTGGGGGAACACCCGCCACGGTGGCAAGCGCCGCTTTGCTGCCGTAGCGGCTGCCGAGCGGGGTGGCGACTGGATCACCCGAGGCGATCACGGTGCCCTCGCGGTCGGTGACCACGAGCCGTGCCTTCTGGTCCGGACCGAGCGGGTTGTCTTTGGCCAGCCGGTTCAGATCCATGGCGGCAAAGGCAATCCCCCGGACTTGCTGGTCATGGCTGAAGTTGGGTATGGCGAAGGCCAGCGCAGCGTTGCCGCTGACACGGCCCACCAGGTAGTTGCTGATCACAAAAGCCCGGCTGGCCACGGCCTGCTGGAAGTAGGCGCGGTCCGCAATCGAGATGATCTGGGTGCGGTTGAAGCTGTCGCACATCACGCGCCCGTCCCGGTCGGCCAGTCCCAGATTGGAGTATTCGGGGAAGTTGCTGCGCAGATCCTGCATGAAGGTCGTACAACCGGGCATGTCATTGCGCTTGATGACCGGCGCGCTGGTGATGGCTTGCAGCAGCTGGTGCGCCCCGCGGGCTGTCCGTTCATAACTGAGCGCGGCAAGCCGGGTGGTCGTCACCATATCCTGGCGGGCCTGCTGCAGGCTTTCCTGTTGGCGCTGCAGGGAGTTGTAGGTCACCAGCCCGAACACGGGCATCAATGCCACGGTGACCAACAGGATCAGTCGGGTGCGCAGGCTGTAGAGCGGCATGGTGGGCTAGGCAGTAGAGGGTTTAGTGATGAAACTGATAGTGATCGCAATCGTCGCAGTTTTTGCATTTTCAGTGCAGTTGTTTCTGACGGCAATGCCTGTCGCTGGCAGGGGCGTCACTTTTGGCGGTGCACGGTGAGCGACATCGCGTCAGGTGGGGCTGGTGCAAGCTCACTACACTTGACGGTTTCACAACATCCCAACGGCATGGACTCACTTTTTCTCGCGGCCCTGCTTGCTTTGGGCCTGTATTTTCTGAAGACAAAAGACCAGCGCCGCCGTGTGGTGCTGCTGGCCACGCAGCTGGGCCAGTTCCAGATTGAAAAACTGATGGAAACGCTGACGTCCGGCTATTTGCGGGCGCTGGGTGAGGCGGACCCGGTGCGCCGTGAGCAGATCTGGCAGCTGCTGGTGACCACCGAAGACCAGTTGGTTGAGCAGTTCAGGCGCTTTGCAGCCGACTTTGCCAAGGTGGACGAGGCGGCGGCTCGGGTCAGCCTGATCCCGGTGGCGGTGCCGTTTGCCGATCAGCTGTTTCCCAAAGCCACGTTTGACCTGCGCCGGGCCATTGCCATCCACGCCGAGGGGATGGCCGAGGCCTGCCGCAACGAGGCGCACCGCAGCCACCGCGACAAGGCCTTCACCGTGTCGGCCGAGCTGTTTTTGATGCAGCACACCTGCCATTGGTTTTGCCGCTCCAAGACCACCGCGTCGGCCCGGTTGCTGGCGCGCCACCAAACGCCGTATGCGCAGGTGCTGGCGTCCGTTGGGGCGCGGACGCGGCAGGCCTATACCGCGCTGGTTGGGCTTTGAGCTGAATCGGTGGGCTCGGCCGGCGGTGCTCCCAGCCGCAGCTGCTGGCCACCCGCTGCGCGGGCCAAGTCCTCGTCGTGCGTGACCAGCACCAGCGCGCACCCGGTTTCATCCACGGCGTTCAGCAGCACGCCCATGGCTTGCTGCTGTGACAAGGGGTCCAGCCGGGACGTCGGCTCGTCAGCAAACAGCAGCGCAGGCTGAGCGACCAACACGCGGGCCAAGGCCAGCCGCTGCAGCTCACCGCCAGACACCTCCGCCGGACGGCGCAGCAGCAGGGACTCGGCCACGCCCAGCCGCGCCAGCCTGTGCTGCACGGTCAGCCACGGGCAGCCGTGCAGCCGGGCGGCGTCCCGCAGCGCGTCACCCAGGCGGCGCTCAGGAGCGAACGAAGCCACTGGGTCCTGGTAGAGCTTCTGGAATGCCGTGGGGTCCAGCCCAAGCGCCCGCGTGACGCGGCCCTGGTCGGGCGGGAGCAAGCCCAGCAGCACATTGCCCAGCGTGCTTTTGCCGCTGCCGCTGGGGCCTTGCACCACCAGCGTTTGGCCGGCGTGCATCCGCAGGTCGATGTGGCTGAACAGCACGCGCTCCCCGAAACTTTTTTGCACGCCACGCGTGCTGAGCACCCGCTGGCCCACGGCGCGGACGGGGCGCTGGTGCCAGTGTGCCGGGTTGGCTTCTGACAACTGCCGCGTGAAGGGGTGCTGCGGGTTGGCCAGCACCTGGTGGGTGTCGCCTTGCTCCACCACTTCACCGGCGCGCAGCACGATGAGCCGCCCGCCCAGTGCCTGCGCCACCCGCAGGTCGTGGGTGATGACCACCGCGCAGCCGCCTGCTTGCTGTACCTGCTGAAGCAGGTCGATGGTGTGGTCACGCCAGTGGGCGTCCAGGCCCTTGGTGGGCTCGTCGGCCAGCACGATGCGTGCGCCACCGGCGTGCGCCACAGCGGCTGCTGCGCGCTGCGCCATGCCACCGGACAGCTGCCACGGGTACTGCTGGGCGGCATGCGGCAGGCCGATGGCTTGCAGCGCTTGAAGGGCCACGGTTTGCGACGCGCGGTGGGGCAGGCCCCGCACCAGGCGGTGCACTTCGGCCAGCTGCGGGGCCAGGCGCATCAGCGGGTCCAGCGCCAGGCTGGGTTCTTGCGGCAGCAGCGTGAGCAAGCGCCCCCAGGCAGCGCGCCGCGCCGGGGTGTTGTCGGCCGCGCTGGTTTTGCCGTTGAGGGTAACGCGGCCGCTGGCCGTCAGCGCGGCACTCAGGTTGCCCATCACCGCTTGCGCCAGCAAGGATTTGCCCGCGCCGCTTTCGCCCAGCAGGATCAGCACCTCACCGGGGTGCAGGGTGAAAGACACGTCTTTGAGCAGGGTTTGCGGAGTCGGGCCGGTCGCCTGAACACACAGGCCTTCAACGGCCAGCAGGGCAGGCGTGTTCATGCGGGTTCTCCGTCGGGGGTCATCAGCATCATGGCCAGCACCACCGCCATCAGGAGGGTGACGGGTGCGGCAATCAGCCAGGGGGCTTCTTCATAGTGCGGCAAAAACTCGGTCATCATCAAGCCCAGCTCGGCGGTGGGGGGCTGCAGTCCTACGCCGATGAACCCCAGCGCCGCCAGCGCCAGCACGGCCTGCGCCAGGCTGAAGGCCAGCAGCGTGGCCAGCACCGGGGCCAGCGCGGGCAACAGGTGGCGGTGCAGCAGGTACAGCGCACCAAAACCCAGCAGGCGGCTGGCCTGCACCGCGTCGCTGGCAAAAATCGGGCGGCTCACGGCCCGGCTGACGCGAAAGTATTCCACCCACAGCGACAGTGACAGGCCCACATACAGCGCCCAGTGCTGGCCGGGGGCCAGTGCGGCAAACAGCAGCACCAGCAGCAGGCCGGGCACGGCCAGCACGGCATCGGCCAGCATGACCAGCGCGCGTTCGGTGCGCCCGCCTTGCCAGCTGGCCAGCAGCCCCAGCAGCACGCCCGGCACCGCTGCCGTGATGGCCGCCAGCAGGGCCAGCCCCAGCGACAGCCGGGCCGCATGCGCCAGCCGCGCCAGCACACTGCGGCCCAGCACGTCGGTGCCCAGCCAGTGGGCGGTGCCGGGTGGCAGCAGCGTGTCAGTCAGGCTTTGGTGGGCGGGGTCGGCGGCCATGAGCATCGGGCCGGCCCAGGCGAACAGGGCGATCAGTGCCAGCAGCGCCAGGCCCGCACACGCCTTCCAGGTGAGCTTATGCATGGTGGGCCCCCAGACGTTGGCGGGGGTCCAGCGCCAGACAAGCGGCATCGACCGCCAGGTTGAACACCACAAACAGCAGGCCCATGCACAGGGCGCTGCCTTGAATCATGGGCACGTCCCGGCCAAACACGGCGTGGACCAGCTCATGGCCAATGCCGGGCCAGGCAAACAGGGTTTCAACCACCACCGCGCCTTCCATCAGCAGCACGGCGTGTACACCCAGAAAGGCCACCACCGGCAAGGCTGCGCTGCGCAAAGCATGCCGCAGCAGGGCCTGGCGGTCTGACAACCCCTTGGTGCGGGCAAACTCATACGGCGCAGCGTTGACCGCCTGGCGCACCGCTTCCCGCGTGATGCGCGCCAGCCCTGCAGCCATGCCCAGGCCCAGGGTGAGGGCGGGCAACCACACGTGGTGCAAGGTGTCGTCTCCGGCCACGGGCAATGCGCCCAGCTGCACCGCCAACACCACCATCAGCAGCACCGCCAGTAAAAACGGGGGTGTGGCCCGCAGCACCACGGCCAGTGCCAGGGTGAGCTTGTCCACCCAACCGTGCGGGTGAAGACCGCACCAGATGCCCAGGCTCAAGCCCAGGCTGACAGCCATCACCACGCTGGCACCTGCCAGCACCAGCGTGCGGCCCAGGTGTTCAGCCACTTCCAGCCACACCGGCTCACCCGTCACCAGCGAGTTGCCCAGGTCAAAGCGGGCCAGTGCGCTCCACCACTGCAGCAGCGCCTGCAGCATGGGCTGGTCCAGTCCCAGCTCGGCGCGCACGGCGGTGGCTGCGGCGTTGCTGACCAGGTCATAGCCATAGCGGCCCGCCGCAATGCGGGTGGCCATGTCGCCGGGCAGCGCCCGGGCCATGAAAAAGCACAAGGTGCCAATCAGCAGTGCCAGAGCCAGCGTCTGAAAGCTGCGGCGCAGGAGCAGACCGGTCCAGGCTGAACGGGCCTTCATGCCCGCCACCGCATGGCGCTCAGGCGGTAAGAGCGCTCCAGCGGGTCCAGGCTGACCCCTTGCAACCGCTGGCTGACAGCCACCTGCTGGCGGTACCAGGCAACCGGGATCACGGGCAGCTCGGTTTGCAGGGTACGGGTCAATTGGGCGCGCAGCACGGCCCGGCGCTCTGCGGTGGGCGTGCTGCGGGTCAGCTCGCATAGTGCGGCCTGCAGGGTGTCGTTTTTCCAGTCCATGGCCCCCCAGTCGCCCCCGTCAGGGCCAAAGTCCTGCAGCAGCGTGGTGGTGGGGTCGGGCAGCGTGGCGTAGTTGCGTGCTGCCAGGGCCAGTTGCAGGCTGCCGTCCCGGTGGCCCAGCGGAATGTCTCCCGAATTGCCCACGCTGACCAGCACGGCAATGCCGGCCTGGCGCCACTGGGCTTGCAGGGCGGAGGCGATGACTGGCAGCTCGGGCCGGTCAGGGAAGGTGCGCAATGTCAGCGTCAAAGGCTGCCCGCTGGCGTTGCGCAAGCCGTCGGCGGCAGCTGTCCAGCCCACTTGGGCCAGCAGCTGTGCGGCTGCGGTGGGGTTGTGCGTCAAGGCGGGCAGGTCGGGGTTGTGCCAGCCCGCCAAGCCAGGTGGGAACAGCTGGCTGGCGGCCAGGGCCGGGTCACGCAACAACGCTTTGGCAATGCCTGCGCGGTCAATCGCCAGGCTCAGCGCGCGCCGCACGCGCACGTCTTGCAGCGTGGGGTGGGCGGCGTTGAGCTTGAGGATGGCGGTGCGTGGCAGCAGCACGCTTTCAATGCGCACCTGGGGCCGTTTCAGCAGGCGCTGCAGGCTGGCGGGGTCCAGCGAATACGCCAGGTCGGCCTGGCCGCTTTCGGCCATCAGGGCGCGGGTTTCGGCACGGCCCGCCGCCAGGTAGCGCACGCGCTCGATGGCCGGCTTCGGGCCGTCGTAGCCGTCAAACACAGCGGCCTCCACCAGCTGCGGCGGCGTGAGGGTGGTGACGCGGTAGGGGCCACTGCCCACGATGGATTGAAGGCTGCCATTGGCCGCAAAACTGCTGGGGGCCACGATCATCGTGCTGCTGTGGCTGAGCAGTGCCAGCAACCCCTGGAACGGGGCTGACAGGCGAATCACCACGGTTTGCTGGCCGTCAGTGTCGATCTGCTGGATGGGTGCCGCGCTCAGCAGCGCGGGTGCCACCCGGGCTGCGTTCAGGCAGTGCACCACGGCGGCGGCGGTCACGGGCGTGCCGTCATGAAAGCGGGCGGTGGGCCGCAGCGCAAAGCGCCACACCAGGGCGTTGGCCGATGTCGTCCAGCTGGCGGCCAGGCCGGGCAGCGGGGTGCCGTCGTCACGGGCGTCGGTCAGCGTTTCGGTGATCTGCAGCCGCGTGAACACAAAGCCGCTGGCAGCCGGGGACAGGCCGCTGATTTCCCAGGGGCCGACGATTTGCAGGGGCGCGCGTGTGGCCTGCGCAAAACCCTTGGGCACAGCGGTGAGCACGCTGGCGGCCAACGGCAGCTGCAGGGCTTGCCGGCGGGTGAGGTGAGGTGTTTTTTTCGAGTGGTTCATGGCGGTGTCAGACAGCGTTAAAACTTCGCTTGCAAACCTAGCGTCACGCTGCGGGCGGACCCCGGCGTGACCCAGACCCGGCTGTAGGAGCTGGTGTAGTAGGTTTTGTCCAGCAGGTTGTCCACGTCCAGCGTCAGGCGCAGCGTGGGGCTGAGGCGCACATAGCCCGTCAGCTTGGCGGTGGTGTAGCTAGGCAGCTCAAAGGCGGGGGTGCCCGCGTTGGCCTCGGCTTGCGTTCTGGCCTGGCCCAGGCGCTTGCCGGTGTGCGTCACGCCGCCGCCCACGCCGTAGCGCTGGCCGCTGGGCAGGGCGCCCTCGTACACGGCCAGCACACTGCCGTTGACGCGGGGCACATTGAGCAGCCGCCCGCCCACTTCCAGCGTGTTGTCTTTGGTGATGGTCACGTCGTTCAGCACCATGCTGGCATTGACGCGCCAGTGGCGGCTGAGCTGCCCGGCAAAGTCAAACTCCAGCCCGCGGCTGC
>JBJXEI010000204.1:0-9209 GCA_046154065.1 Polaromonas sp.
TTTCCAGTGTCGTCATTGTCGGCTATTGGCCGGCAGCAGCCCGTCGTTGCCTGATGGATCCAACCCCTCCGCTGCTATAGTGCAGTCGGCTTCTGACGTTCAGTGCAGCCGTCTTCTGAAAACGACAGGTTTGCCCTATCTCAAACGTGCCAGAGCTGTTAAGATAGCCGTCAATTTTTCTATGTTTTGGTACTGTCCATGAATCAACGCATCGGCTATGCCCGCGTTTCGACGGATGACCAGCACCTTGACTTGCAGCGGGACGCACTGAAGCAAGCCGGTTGCAGCGTGATCTACGAGGAAGCGGCCAGCGGGAAATCGACCGACCGCCCGGAGCTTGAGCAGTGCCGCAAGGCGCTGCGAGCTGGTGACACCCTATTGGTGTGGCGACTTGATCGACTCGGGCGCAGCCTGCCGGACTTGGTGCAGATCGTGGCCGAGCTGGAACAGCGGGGCATCGGCTTTGAGAGCCTGAGCGAGAAGATCGAGACAGGCAGCGCAGCGGGCAGGCTGGTTTTCCATGTGTTCGCCGCCCTGTCGGAGTTCGAGCGGAACTTGATCCGCGAGCGCACACAGGCCGGTCTTGCTGCGGCCCGTGCCCGTGGCCGATCAGGTGGCCGCAAGCCCAAGCTAGACGATCAACAGGTGCGGGAAATCAAGGCGCTTTTGCGTGATCCAGATATTCATGTGGCCGATATTGCACGCCGTTATGGCGTGTCGCGCACCACCCTTTACAAACACGTCGGCGTCATAGCGCCGCGCCAATGAGGACGAAACGGAATGCTCCGACAAGTAGATCGCTTCGACAGCCCAAACCATAAGGTTTTGGCTCGTGTTGCAAGAGAGCCAAGTGCCTCGGTTGCTTGTCCTATAAGTGCTGCGACTGCGGTACTGGCAACAGAGGGCGGACTCGAGGCTCGTGGGGCAATTTTCACCCGCCCCGAAGTGGTTGACTTCATCCTCGACCTTGCAGGCTATACGGTGGATAAGCCGCTTCACAGAAAACGGCTTTTAGAGCCGTCATTCGGCGGTGGAGACTTCCTGCTGCCGATCATCGAGCGACTATTGAGCGCATGGCAGGCGGCGGGATCAAACGGGTCCGTCCTTGGCTCATTGTGCGACGCGATTCGGGCGGTTGAGTTGCACCACGACACCTTTCGAAAAACCTATGCCAGTGTCGTCGCGCTTCTCAAGGGCAAGGGAATAACTGCAAATACTGCAACGGCTTTGGCAGGCCGCTGGTTGTTGCAAGGGGATTTCCTTCTAGCCCCATTGGATGGGGAGTTCGATTTTGTGGTGGGTAATCCACCTTATGTCCGACAAGAGTTGATTCCTGCTCCATTATTGGCTGCATACCGAAGTCGCTACCAGACGATGTATGACCGGGCGGATATTTACATTCCATTCATCGAACGGTCGCTGTTGGCCTTGTCGGCTGGCGGTAGTTTGGGCTTCATTTGCGCTGATCGCTGGATGAAGAACCGCTATGGTGGGCCTCTGCGCAGTCTCGTGGCCGAACGGTTCCACTTGAAAGTCTATGTCGATATGGTGGATACACCAGCTTTTCAATCGGATGTGATTGCTTATCCGGCTATTACCATCATCAGCCGTGAACACCCGAGAGCAACACGCATTGCTCATCGTCCAGCCATTGACCGGGTGACCCTAACCACACTGGCGGGTTTACTGCATGAGCCGACTCTGTCAAAGGACGCTGGGCCGGTGCGGGAACTCGCTCGCGTGACCAATGGCGCAGAGCCGTGGCTGCTGGAATCTGCCGACCAGATGGCGCTTATTCGCCGCCTTGAACGTACTTTTCCCTTGTTGGAGGAAGTTGGGTGCAAGGTTGGCATAGGGGTCGCAACCGGAGCTGATAAAGC
This sequence comes from Polaromonas sp., assembly GCA_046154065.1. Taxonomy (GTDB): domain Bacteria; phylum Pseudomonadota; class Gammaproteobacteria; order Burkholderiales; family Burkholderiaceae_C; genus Polaromonas. Next base: position 1,881 of record JBJXEI010000204.1, read on the forward strand.
ATTCATCGGGGACTTGAAGGAGCTGGATGTTGAGCCAGATCGCAAGCAGCCGCTGGTGACAACCAAGGACATCATGACCGGTGAGGTGCAGTGGTGTGGGCTCGGTGTTGTCAATCCCTTTGCCGAGTCTGGTGGACTGGTTGATCTTGCGGAGTATCCACGCCTGCGGCGCTACCTTGAGGCCCGTAGAGAGGTGATTGCCGGACGCCATTGCGCACAGAAAGCACCAGCTAACTGGTATCGCACAATTGACCGCATTACGCCTACGTTGGCTGCAAGGCCGAAGCTCCTGATCCCGGATATCAAGGGAGAGGCGCACATAGTCTATGAGTGTGGCGAGCTGTATCCCCACCACAACCTCTACTACGTTACGTCAGACGACTGGGATTTGCGGGCCTTGCAGGCGGTACTGCTTTCTGCCGTCACCCGCCTGTTTGTGGCGACATACTCAACGAAAATGCGCGGAGGATTTCTGCGCTTCCAGGCCCAGTACCTGCGTCGTATTCGTATCCCACACTGGGCGGATGTGCCGGAGCCACTTCGTCGTGAGTTGGCTGTATCTGCCATCAAACGAGATGTGCAAGCCTGCAACCGGGCTGCGTTCAAACTCTATGGCTTGAACCACGAAGAACGATCTGCTTTAGGAGGCAATGGAGAATAAATGGCACTTGATCTCGTCAACTACGAACACAAAGCCCGTGAGGCCGTGAAGGCATTTTGGGGCAACCGCGATGCTGCAAGACAGAAGCAGATTGAGTCAGGCAAGGCCGATCAAGGTGAACGCGCAGGAGTCACTGGTGGCAAGAACATGGACGGATTTTTGGCCTTGGTGCTCGACATCATTAAGGCCAATGGGTTGGCCCATGCACAGATTCACCAGAACAAGGCGATGTTGACCCTGCCCGGCTATTTCCGCCCGACGAAGTTGTGGGATCTCTTGGTGATCTACAAGGGGGAGCTGATCGCGGCCGTTGAACTTAAGAGTCAGGTAGGGCCGTCGTTCGGAAACAACTTTAACAACCGAACCGAAGAAGCCATCGGGACGGCGCATGACCTTTGGACGGCATTCCGGGAAGAGGCCTTCGGTAAGCAGCCGCGTCCGTTCGTTGGATGGCTGATGATGGTAGAGGATGCGCCAGAGTCTCGCAGACCTGTGCGCGACTCGTCACCTCATTTCCCAGTGTTCGATGAATTCAAGGGCGCATCCTACCTCAAGCGGTACGACTTGCTGTGTCAGCGATTGGTACAGGAGCAGCTTTACACCACCGCTGCCGTCATCGCTGCGGAGCGCAGCGCGGTGGATACTGGCAAATTCGCAGAATTTTCGTCGATGACCAGTCTTAGGACATTTGTGGCCGCGCTGGCTGGTCACATCGCAGCAGAGGCTGCACGGTTAGGCTGATCACAAAGATGCCAAGTACTCGATCTGCGATCTGTACGAAAGTGATGCATGAAGCCTCCGGCAGTAGAGAGCAAAGCATGGCAAGTAAATTTAAACAGTGCGCCGATATACTGAAAAGGCAAGTCGCCCGTAACAATAGAAAAGCGGTTTTACCCATGGGGAGCGAAAATGTCAGCGGAGAATGAGAATACTGCAAAACTTGCTGAGGTCGCAGCAACAGAGCTGTTCAGTGAGTTCTTTTGGGAGTGTAGTGGCCCTACGAACCATGATTGGCCGTGTGAAGATCAAGAGCGGCACGACGTAAAGACGCATCCATGTGATGTCGTTTATTACTACGACGAACCATATTCTCCGGTCAGAACTTACGTCCATTGCGACCTAAAAAGTTATGCCAAGGGGACGATTCGCCCCGCATCGGTTAAATCTGCTGTAGAGAGTCTAGCAAAGCAGGTGGCCTGCGCCGACAAGAGTGATCGCTGGCGGGAGCTGCACGGCCACGACCATGTGACTGCTTCAATCTGCGGTCTTTTGTTCGTATATAACCATGACGGGGAATACGAAGCGGACTTTCAGAAAAATCTGATCGGAATTAATCCGGAATCCTTGCATCTTCCCAGGGGTGCAAAACTCTTTGTGCTTGGGCCGAAGGAAATATTCTGGCTAGACAACATCCGCGATGAGGTCCAGAGAATGCGGGGCAAGCGGCCCGCCGAGCTGCCATCGCATGAGTTCTGCACTTATTTCCATCCGCAGTTGAACCGGCGGGCAAATCTTCAGGCGCGAACCGCCAAAGCAGCCACGCTGGAAATGCTGACATCCCCAATAATTATTCTCGAACATCGCGATCCGAAAGGGAGCGCGAAGCGGGGTGTTTTGGTCTTCTATTCCAGAAAAGGGGAGACTGCTGACGAATTTATGTACTTGATTGACACTCTTCGCAAGTACGAGCTTCTGGACGACAACACGGCTGTCACAATCAAAACGCTTGGCGCGTCGCCAATTTCGTCTCCCACCTTTCAGCGTGCGCAGCAGCAATACATCGAGGGTATCAATGTTGACGCCAGCAAGACCGACTTGGCTGGTTATGTAAATGCAATCAAGTACGAGCCGATGAATAAGGTCAAGAGTACCTATTCAGCAATTGATTTGGGGACATGGTAATGGCTGAGTTCCTTGACCACCTGAGCGCCAACGATAACGATATTTACGACTTGCTGATTTCTGGCAAGCAAAGACTGACTGCCGCCGTGCTTCGTGAATTGGCACGAGATAGAGGGATTTTCTACTCGCCAGAGGACACCCGAGAAGAGTTGGCTGATCGTCTATCCCTCTTGCCGCATGATTTTCATGACATCGCAGGTATCGTCCAAAAGCGAGAGCCTGCGCATCGGCGGGAAAAGACGACCTTCGTTCGCCTGGGCTCTCAGCTCTCCGTGGAGGAGATGAAGGAGGCGGCGACGGCCTACGCCGAGGCCGTAGGGGTCTGCGAGAACGTTACGCATCGGCCCAAGGGGGTAACGGGCTACGCAGTCAACATCTCCTACGAGGAATTCAACCACACACGAACCCGTCTGCTTCAGCGCGAGCGCCATGAGGCAGGGATTGAGTTCTTTGTTGAGAACGGTCAGACCGTAGTGAGGCTCCCGGCAACCGACAAGGCAAAGCGCGTTGTTGCCGCAATCAAAGAGACGGTCGAGCAGAAGCGGAAAGAAAAGATCGTTGAGGAAACGATTGAATTGACGGGCCTCACCACACCTGCATTGCGCTCCAAGTTTTTTACGCGCTTGATTTCGTCGTTGCCGGGATACAAACTCAAGAACGTTATGAACTTGAAGGTGTCGTCGCTGCAAACAAAGAGCGAGGACGACGAAGATAGTCTTGATTTGGAAGATGATCTTGAGGATGGAGCTGCAAAGGAGATGTTTGCAGCCGTCGTGCACAGCATGGCCTTGTCGGGACAGAATCTTGTTCAGTCTCAGGAATACAAAGACCTCACTGCACGGGGCTTTTTCATTACGGCGATTACTTGGCGCTCAGAACATGAACGTGAGCCAAATGACATCATTCAGTTTGACGCTGGATTCGAAAATCGAAAGACAGGTACTGGCTTTCGGTATCAAGCGCAAGGTGCTTTTCGAGCACACAAGGGGACGCATCGCAAGTCGATTGTCCATGTGACCGATGCAGAGAAAGCCCAGCTATTTTCGCTCGTTGAAGAAACCGCCAGGAAAGTGTTGGCTGACCTGCTGAAAGAAGCTGCCGATGACGAACCCGGTGATTCCAAGGAGTAACCATGAAAAGATTTCGCTGGTTCCAAGTTGAATGGCCTACTTCGATTCGCACATTGGCGAAACGAATCAAGATGCGTACATTCGAAGGCGAATCGGGGCACGGATTTTTCATTGACCGGGTGCGTGATGATTTTCTTGAGGCCCGCTATGTGGAGCGGGTCGAATACACCGATGTCGTGATTGACCCCTTTGGGAAGGAGCTAACCTTTGACCGGGTTGAGTTCCGTCAAACGCTGTTTAGGGCTTCTTCAGCAGCCCCCGGTCTGGAGCTAATTGACCCACCGCGCAATGTTCAGGCACTGATGAATAGGCTGTCTGAGGCAGTAGATTTTGAGGTCGCAATAACGCCTGCGATGGTCGATGTCTTGTCCTGGTCGGCTGTACTCCAAAACGTTGGCGGAGTGTCATCGGTCGTGGATTCTCTCCAAATTGGTGCTTTGGAGATCGAGGCAGGTATCGTCGCGAAGGTGGTTATCAAGGGTGACCGGGACGTGCGTGCCGCCTGCGCCGCTCTTACCCAAGACAGGAAGTTTGCGATGGAGAAGATTCAGCTTCGACTGTCTAGCCCTCACAGAGGGACGGTGGTGCTATCGTCAGGTGGGTCTGCGGCGCTTAGTTCTGAGGACACGATTGAACATCTGCTGGAGCCGTTGCGTCTGGCTCTAACCGATGCAATGTATCGAGCGAAGTGAAGTTGCTTTGATTGGGTATGGTATTTTTCATGGCATCGCCTGCTTGTGTTTTCGCAAGACATTGTTTTTAAATGAAAATATCACCTCAAATACAATTGAGTGGGAGTGATTGCAAACCCGTTTTGCGGCCCTCCGGCCGTCCAGCGTCCACTTGTCGCTGCAGGGACGCGTTGCTCCCTCCAGGCTCAGCCCGCCTGCGGCAGGTAAACCGGGCGCGGGGCCGTCAGTCCTTGCCGGACCTGCTGGGTCAACACATCGGCCAGCACTTCATCGGCACCCAGCTCAAGCCCGTCCAGCGCGCGCTGGACGATCTCTTGAGCGCTGCTTTTCGGCACGTCAAAGCCCTGCGTGAGGTCGGTGTCCACGTAGGCCATGTGCAGGCCCAGCACCTGGGTCCTTTGACTGGCCAGTTCGTGGCGCAGGGCATTAGTCAGTGACCACGCGGCCGACTTGCTGGCCGAGTAGGCGGCTAGTCCGCCGTCGTTCACCCACGAGGCGACCGACAACACGTTGAGCAATGCGCCGCCGCCGTTGGCTTTGAGCACTGGCGCGAAGGCCTTGCTCATGTTCAGCATGCCAAAGAAGTTGGTCTCAAAGATGCGGCGGGCCACGTCATCGCTGCCTTCGGTGAGAAACCCGCCGGGCTGGGCAATGCCCGCGTTGTTGATGAGCAGCGTCACGTCCGTGGCCAGCGCGGCCGCAGCGGCAACTTCTTTGGCGTTGGTCACGTCGAGCTGCAAGGCCTGGACCCCTGGGAGGGTGATGGTGGACGGATGTCGCGCGGCGGCGTAGACCTTGCGGGCTCCGCGCGCGAGCAACTCGCGCGCAAAGGCCAGGCCAATTCCGCGGTTGGCACCAGTGACAAGAACAACAGAATTTTCGATTTTCATGGGAAGCTTTCGATGTCAATTTCGAGGTTGGGGATGCAAAGATGGCTACACATATGACAATCGTCATGCCAAATGGCGTGCCGTGGCGTTCTAGGGCATGGTTCATCGGACCTTGATGACCACCTTTCCTTTGGCACGCCCGCTTTCCACGTAGGCCAGGGCGTCGTTGGTCGATGCGAAGGGAAACACCTTGTCGACCACCGGGCGTATGGCCCCCGACTCGATGAGCAGTGTGATCTGCCGCAGCTGGTGGCCGCTGGCGGTCATGAACAAAAACGAATACCTGACCTGGTGTTGTTTTGCTTTGCGCCGAATGCCAAAGCTCAGCGCCCGCATGACCTGGCTCACCAACCAGGGCGGCTGGATTTGTTGGGCAAACGCCGGGTCGGGCGGTCCGGAGATGGAAATCAGTTGTCCGCCGGGCTGCAGCACCTGCAAGGACTTTTGCAGTGTTGGGCCATCCTGGCTGTTGAGCACCACGTCGTAGCCGCTTAGAACATCTTCAAAATCGTCCTGTCGGTAGTCGACGACGACATCTGCACCGAGGCGTTTGACCAGAGCCGCATTGCCTGCGCTGGTCGTGGTCGCCACGGTGGCCCCCAGGTGTTTGGCCAGTTGAATGGCGAAGGTGCCCACACCGCCGGAGCCTGCCTGGATAAAGACCTTCTGCCCGGGCTGGAGCTGCGCCTTTTCAACCAGTGCTTGCCACGCCGTCAAGCCCACCAGGGGCAACGAGGCCGCTTCTTCCATGGTGATGTTGAGCGGTTTCAGGGCCAGCGAGTCTTCTCTGACCGCCACGTACTCTGCGAAGGTGCCGATGCGGAAGTCATCGGGCCGGGCATAGACCTCGTCGCCTGGCTTGAATTGCCGCACACGGGGCCCGACACGGACCACAACCCCCGCCACGTCGTGCCCCAGCACGAACGGCGTGCGGTAAGGCAGGATGAGTTTGAACTCGCCGTTGCGGATCTTGGCGTCCAGCAAGTTCACCCCTGCGGCGTGCACCTGGACCAGGACCTCGTCCTCGCGCAGCCGGGGCTCTGGCAGGTCGCCAGCCCGCAAAACTTGTTTTTTTCCGTAGCGATCAACGATGAATGCTTTCATGGGGTTTGTCTTTCTAAAAATGCTCGGTTTGAACTCAATGGGCTGGCCCAGCGGGCCATTTTGTGATTTGGCATGATGATCGTCATATATTCGGCTGAAAAAAAGCACCACGATGGATGAGTTCACGCACTGGCGGGGGCCAGGTGCTTCAGGGTGGCGCTGCACAGCGCGTCCGACAGGGCCGGGTCATCCACGGCGCGGGCCAGCATCAAGGTGCCCACCATCGTAGCCACCGTCACCAGGGCACGTTCCTGGGCGTCGGCTTGTCCTGCCTCGGGCAACTGGCGGGCCACCAGGTCAATCATTTCCTGGATACGGCGCGTGGCCGCGTGGCGCACCTCGGCCGACTGGCGTGGCATTTCAGAGCCGAGCGCGGACACCGGGCAACCGGTTTCGATGCCTTCGACATGCGCTTTCGAGAGGTAAAGCTGCATCAGCGTGCGCAGGGCCTGGTTCGGCGGTGCCGCAGCGATGGCTTGGGTGGCAAGGGCGTTGGACTCGGCACCGGCACGGTCGGCGGCCTCGGCCAACATGGCTTCGCGGGAGGCGAAGTGGGCGTAGAACGCGCCATGCGTCAAGCCCGCCTCCTTCATGATGTCGGCCACGCCCGTGCCGTCATAGCCGCTGCGCCGGATGGCGCGCGCGGCGGCGCAGACGATGCGTTCGTGTGAAGCTTCTTTGGCCGAAGTCCGAAGGTTGGAGGGTGCTTTTGGCATGACGAATATCATACGTAAATTCACCTTGTTGCGCAAATATTTGAATAAAGCGACTCCTTTTTTAGGAGCGGCCCCCGCAATAAAGACTAAGGCTAGAAGGCTATTTGAGGGATTGCTAAATAGGTATTGAGACCACCTCATCCCAAAGCCGTGGACAGGTGATGCAGCCGGTCTGCTCGACGAGGGGGCACTTGATCCTTCGCTGAAAGATGAACAGCAACGAATCGCGCAGGT
>JBJXEI010000205.1:0-3701 GCA_046154065.1 Polaromonas sp.
TAGACGCAGGTGTCGAAGTAGATGTTGTTCAGCAGGTGGTCCTTCAGCAGCGGCTTCTTCAGCTCCTGCGCCAGGCCGCGGAAACGCCCCCAGTGGTAGGGCACCGCGCCACCACCGTGCGGGATGAGGAAGCGCAGGGTCGGGAAGTCCTTGAACAGATCGCTCGTCAGGCATTGCATGAAGGCCGTGGTGTCGGCGTTCAGGTAGTGCGCGCCGGTGGTGTGAAAACAGCTGTTGCAGCTGGTGCTGACGTGGATCATGGCGGGGATGTCGTACTCCACCATTTTTTCGTAGATCGGGTACCAGTGGCGGTCTGAGAGCGGTGGGGACGTCCAGTGCCCGCCGGACGGGTCCGGGTTCAGGTTGATGCCCACGTTGCCCCACTGCAGCACACAGCGCTCCAGCTCGGCAATGCAGCTGCGCGGGTCCACCCCGGGGGACTGCGGCAGCATGGCCACCGGCACAAAGTGCTCGGGGAACAGCGTGCTGACGCGGTAGCACAGCTCGTTGCAAATCGCGGCCCAGGTGGCGGACACCTGGAAGTCGCCGATGTGGTGGGCCATGAAACTGGCGCGCGGTGAAAACAGCGTGACGTCGCTGCCGCGCTCCCTCATCAGGCGCAGCTGGTTGGTTTCGATGGATTCACGCAGTTCGTCGTCGCTGATGATCAGCTCGGACGCCTTGGGCTGGGCGGCGGGGTTTTGCAGGCTGGCAATCTGGCGGTTGCGCCAGGTTTCCAGCGCTTTGGGTGCGGTGGTGTAGTGGCCGTGGCAGTCGATGATGAGGCTCATGGGGTCCTTGAGTGGCGAAAGGGGGAAGGGTCAGGCTGGTTGCATGCCGTGGCGGTGTTTGGCGGCGGCCGCCTCCGAAGACGCCAGAAACGCCAACAACTGGCCAGCGGCTTCGGCGTTGGGTGACACGGCACACCAACCGGCTGAAAACGTGGTGGTGATCTGCACCGCCTCGGGCAGCGGGCCGATGACGGTGATGCCCGAGGCGTGCACCAGTTCACTGAGCTGCTGGAACCCCAACGCTACCTCCCCGCTCGCCACCAGCGCCGCCACGGGCACACCTGGCGGCGCCTGCACACAGCGCGGCCCAACCGTGTCGGCCAGGCCCCAGCGCGCAAACAGCGCCATCAGCGCCACGCCGCTGGGCCCGGTGGAGTAGCCGATCTGGGGCGCGTCCAGCACGGCCTGGCGCAGGGCGGCCTCGGTGCGGATGTCGGGTGGCGCGGTGCCGGCCCGCACACAAGCGGCCACGCCAGAGTGGGCCAAAGCCATGGTGCGGCCCGGCACGACATGGCCTGTGGCTTCCAGTGCGGCCAAGGCGTTGGCGGCCAGCACCACCACGTCAAACACCTCGCCGGCCTGAACGCGCCGGGCGGCGTCCACCCCGCCCACCGACGTCAGGCTGAGTGTGCCGCCCGACTGCGCCTGCCACGCGGCGGCGAGCTCGGCCAACAGGTCGCGGGTGGCCATGGACGAAATGCCCGTGAGGTGGGCGGTCATGGGTCAATACGGTACGTGAACATGGCCCGATTTTGCGCATGGCCCCGGCCCCGGCCAAGCCGCTTGCCGCGCTAGCAGCTATAACCAATCGGCATGGTGGGTACTGGGCTATTCAATTTGAAAGCCCGGCTGCTTTCGAGATAACGCTCCCCCAGCTATCTTGATTGGTTATAGCTGCTAGTGCCAGCCCGCCCTTTTCAGTGAGCCACCAGGTTTTGACAATGCTTCAGATTGAACTGAAAGCACCTCCATGGCCACCATCATTGGCGCAATTGCCGCTTCCCACACCCCCACCATTGGTTTTGCGCTGGACAGCCACAAGCAGAACGACCCGGTCTGGGCCCCGATTTTTGAGGCCTTCGAGCCGCCGCGCCGTTGGCTGGAAGCGCAACAGTCGGATGCGGTGGTGGTGGTCTACAACGACCACATCAGCTCGTTTTTTCTGGACCACTACTCCGCGTTTTCACTCGGGGTGGGCACCGAGTACCGCCCGGCCGACGAAGGCGGTGGCCCCCGCCAGCTGCCGCCAATTGCCGGGCACCCGGGGTTGGCTGCGCACATCGGCCAGTCGGTCATGGCCGACTCGTTTGATTTGTCCTTCTTTCAGGACAAGGCGCTGGACCACGGCTGTTTTTCACCGCTGTCCGTGCTGTTCCCGCACGACACCGGCTGGCCCGTGCCCATCATTCCGCTGCAGGTCGGCGTGCTGCAGTTCCCCAGCCCCACGGCGCGGCGCTGTTTTGACCTGGGCAAGGCGCTGCGCCGGGCCATTGAAAGCTACCCCGAGCCGCTGCGGGTGGTGATTCTGGGCACCGGGGGCTTGTCCCACCAGGTGCATGGTGAGCGCTGCGGCTTCAACAACCCGGCGTGGGACGAACAATTTTTGGACCTGATCGAAAAAGACCCCGAGCGCCTGGCCGAGCTGACGCAGGCCGAGCTGGTCGAGCTGGGCGGTGCCGAGGGTGCCGAAGTCATCATGTGGCTGGTGATGCGCGGGGCGCTGTCGTCGGTGGTGCGCAAGGTACACCAGACCTACTACCTGCCGTCCATGACCGGCATTGCCACCGTGGTGTACGAAAACTGCAGCCACCCCCCGGTGGCCGGGGAGGTGGAGCGCCACCGCCAGCGCTGCGCCCTGCAGCTGCAAGGCGCCGAGCGGCTGGAAGGCACCTACCCCTACACGCTGGCCCGCAGCGTCAAGGCGCTGCGCGTGAACCGCTTTTTGCACGCCATGACGGTGCCCACCCACCGCGCAGCGTTCTTGCAGGACCCTGAAGCCGCCTTTACCGCAGCGGGGCTGAGCGACGAGGAGTCCACGCTGATCCGCGACCGCGACTGGCGCGGGCTCATCCACTACGGCGTGATCTTTTTTGTGCTCGAAAAGCTGGGCGCGGTGCTGGGGCTGAGCAACCTGCACATTTACGCCGCCATGCGCGGGCAAACGCTGGCCGAGTTTCAGCAGACCCGCAATGCGCCGAATGCGCTGTATTCGGTGGCCGGCGCGGTGCCAGCGCAATTCAGTGCGGCCAACCCTGACCCGGTGCCTGATTCGGCCGCGTGAACTTGCCTGGGCCGGGGCCTCGGTTCAGGGCAGGTCCTTGTTGACTTCCGGCAGGGCCGTGTCGCGCGGGCCGATCTGGCCCATGCGAGCCTTCAACGACTGCGGCTGGCCGGTCAGGATGGCGGCGTAGTTGGTGGTGTTGGACAGCACTTTTTTCACGTAGTCCCGGGTTTCGCTGAAGGGGACGTTCTCGGCCCAGATGGCGGCGTCGAGCACCGGACCGTTGCGCCAGGTGCGCGGCCGGCCGGGCCCGGCGTTGTAGGCGGCAGCGGCCATGGGCATGGAGCCACCCAGGTCGTCGAGCGCCAGCTTCAGGTAGGCCGTGCCAATCGTGATGTTGGTGTCCCGGTCGTTGATCTGCTCGGCGGTAAAACCCGTCAGGCCGATCTTGTTGGCCGTCCACTTGGCGGTGGCGGGCATCACCTGCATCAGGCCTGACGCGCCCACGCCTGAGCGGGCGTCCATGATGAAGCGGCTTTCCTGGCGAATCAGCCCGTAGACATAGGCCGGGTCCAGGCTGATGCCCTGGGCGCGTTTGACCACCGCGTCCCGAAACGGCATGGGGTAACGCTGGTCAAAGTCCAGTTCGGTTTTGGTGCGTTCGCTGGTGTTGATGCAGCGGTCCCAGA
>JBJXEI010000206.1:0-9676 GCA_046154065.1 Polaromonas sp.
AAAAACACATCGAGCTGCAGCGTTACCGCGCCGTCACCGACCTGGACGACAACGAGCTGGCCCGCCTGCTGGTGCTGGCCGACCGCAATGTGCGGGAGCTGCTGGGCACGCTGGGCTACTTCGAGCCACAAGTGGCGATCACCCAGGAAACCACCGCTGGCCGCCGCACCCTGGTGGTGGCCATCACCCCTGGCACCCCGACGCGGGCCAACGCCGTGGCGATTGATTTTTCAGGCGACATTGCCACCTCATCGGACGCAGACGCCAAAGCCCAGCAGGACGACATCCGGCGCAGCTGGCAGTTGCCCGCAGGCCAGCCCTTCACCCAAAACGCCTGGGACAGCGCCAAAACCCAGGCCCTGCGCTCCCTGACCGTGCGCCGCTACCCGGCGGGCAAACTGGCCGACAGCCTGGCCGACATTGACGCGCCCAACGCCGCCGCCAACCTGTCCCTGCGCCTGGACTCCGGCCCGCTGTACCGCCTGGGTCTGCTCAAAATCACCGGCGTGGAACGCTACGACCCGGTGCTGGTGCCGCGCCTGGCGCGATTGAACCCCGGCGAGGTGTACGACCAGAAAGCTCTGACCGACGCCCAGCAGCGCTTGGCCGCCAGCGGTTACTTTGATGCGGCTTATGTGTTTTTAGACCCGGACGGCGACCCAGAGGCCGCCCCGGTGGAGGTGCAGGTGCGGGAAGCGCAGCTGCAAAAAATCATCCTCGGCGTGGGGCTGACCACCGACAGCGGCCCGCGCGCCTCGGTCGAGCACACCCACCACCGCGTGCCCGGCATTGGCTGGCGCGCGGTGACCAAAATCCAGGCCGAGAAAAAAGCCCCGTTTGCGCAAACCGAATGGACCGCCATCCCTGACACCAGCAACTGGCGCTGGTCCGCGCTGGCCCGGGCCGAACGCCTGAACGACGACGACCTGACCACCCAGGCCACCAAGCTGCGTTTTGGCCGCACCCAGTCAGGCGACCGCATTGACCGCGCCATCTACCTGCAGTACGACCGGGCCCAGGTGCAGGGCGCAGGCACGCAGGCCAACGCAGCGGCACAGGCGGGGGATGGCTCGGCGCTGAGCGCCAACTACGTCTGGACCGGCCGCTACTTCGATGGCCTGCCCTTCCCCAGCAAAGGCTATGGCCTGGGCTTTGAGCTGGGCGGCGGCACCACCCTGGCCAGCACCAGCAACAGCCAACGCCAGCCGTATGCCCGGCTGGTGGGCCGCTGGCTGGGCATTGCGCCGCTCACGCGGGGGCGCATCGCCATGCGGGCCGAAGCCGGGGCGGTGCTGGCCAAGAATGCAGACGGCATTCCGGGTACCCAGCTGTTCCGCACCGGCGGCGACAGCACCGTGCGCGGCTACGGCTTTCGGGACATTGGCGTCAAGCTGCCAAATAGCCCAGGGGGAGGCGTGACCGGGCCGGGGCGCTACGTGGCCGTGGGCAGCGTGGAATGGCAGCGCCCGCTGATCCGCAACGGCCTGCCCAGCGAGTTTGAAAACACCTTTTTTGTCGACGCCGGGGCGGTGGGCGACGCGGCCAAAGACCTGCGCCCTTCTGTCGGCGTGGGCACCGGTTTGCGCTGGCGCAGCCCGATTGGCCCGCTGCAGATGGACCTGGCCTACGGCGTGAAGGTCAGGCAGGTGCGCCTGCATGTCAGCGTGGGCTTTGTTTTCTGATGGTCACCACGCCGCACGCTAGCGCACCCCAACCCGTTCCCCCGCGCCGCCACTTCGCCAGCCGCTGGTTCGCGGCCCTGATCTGGACAATGTTCAGCCTGGCCGCCGTGCTGGTACTGGCCGTCAGCGGGCTGTGGTGGTGGGCTGGCACTGACGGCTCACTGGCCACCGTGCTCGGCTGGGCCGCCCGCACCCAGCCGCTGGTGGCCACGGGCACCACTGGGGCGCTGCGTGCTGGTGGGCAAGTCACCACCCTGACCTGGGAACAGGGCGGTTTGTCCGTCCGGGCGGACGACGTGCGCCTGGCCTGGCAACCCTGGGCGCTGCTGCAGGGGGAGCTGTCCATCCGCCAGCTGACAGCCGCCCGTGTGACGGTCAACGACCAGCGCGCCCCGTCCACCACCCCACCCGCAGGCGCGCCTACCTCGCTGCGCCTGCCGCTGCAGCTGTCGGTGGGCGATGTAGCGATTGGCCAGGTGAACTACACCGGCCCCAACACCGCCACCGCCAGCGGCACGGTTTTTTCAGCCAGCGACATCGCCGGGCGCTATGGTTTTGACGGGCTGACTCACAGCGTGGCCATCACCAGCACCCGGGTGGCCGACGGCCTGTACAAAGGCACGGCCACGCTGCAGGCCGATGCCCCGATGCGGCTGGACGCCCGTCTGGACGCCGCCGTGCAGGCCCGCCTGCCCGCCAAAGCCACCCAACCGCCCGCCTTGCCGCCCACCCTGCCGCTGGTCGCCCAGCTCACCGCCCGTGGTCCGCTGACGGACCTGGGCATTGACGCCAACCTGCAAGTGGTGGCCCCGCCCGCGACAACCGCCACAAGCAAAGACAAATCACCCCCACCGCTTCAACCGCAAGCCACGCTGAAAGCCCGCGTCACCCCCTGGGCTGCGCAGCCGCTGCCGCAGGCTGACGCCACCTTCCGGGACCTGGACCTGGCCGCCCTGGTGCCCAACACCCCGCGCACGCAGCTGACCGGCAGTGCCAGCGTGCAGCCCCTGGCCGCACCTGCTACCGGGGCGGTGGCCGGCCAGTTCTGGGCCGCCCGCGTGCAGCTCACCAACCGCCTGAGCGGCCCATGGGACCAGCAGCGCCTGCCGCTGGACAGCCTGGACGCGGCCGGGCAGTGGCAAAACGGCGTGGGCCTGCTGCAAGCCTTCAAGGCGCAGCTGGGCGGCGGCGAGGTGGTGGCCACGGGCCGCTGGTCAACCCCTGCGGCTGCACCCGCTCCTTCACCGGCACCTGCATCCACGTCCAGTTGGTCGCTGCAAGCCACGCTGCAAGGTATGGACCCGGCCCGCCTGCACACCACGCTGGCCCCCAGCCCGCTGAGCGGCGCGGCCGCCGTTCAAAGTGTGGGCGACGCCATCGGGTTTGACGTCAAACTCAAGTCCACCGGCACGCCCAGCAAGACAAATCGCGCGCTGTACTTGCGCGAAGGCACCGCCAACGGCAGCTGGAACCCCGCGCTGGCCGGCGGCACCCTCACGCTGTCAGCCCTGCAGCTGCGCACCAACGACGCGGCCCTGACCGGCAAGCTGGTGGCCCAACCTTTTGAACGCAGCGGCCAGGGCCAACTGGCCTTCACGGCCCCCGGCCTGACTGCCCAGCTGCAGGGTGCATTGAGCGCCACCAGCGGCAAGGGCGACCTGCAGGTGCGCGGCACCAACGCCACCGCCGCGCTGGACTGGCTGCGCACGCTCCCCGGCCTGCCGCCCAGCCTGCAGACGGCCCGGGCCACCGGCAACGGCGAACTGAACGGCCAATGGACCGGCGGCTGGCGCGACCCGGCCATCACCCTGCGGCTGAACGTGCCCAAGCTGGACCTGCGCCTGCCTGCAGCCACCGCAACCACGGCGAACCAAACGCAAGATCCTGCCGCTGCAACGCCGGTCACACCACCCGCCACCGTCCAGCTGCAGGCCCTGCAACTCGCGCTGTCCGGCCGCCTGAGCCAGGCCCAGCTGACGGCGCAAGGCCGCGCCACGCTGGACCAGCGCCGCATCAACCTGCAGCTGGCCGCCACCGGTGGCCGCAGCACGGCCGGGGCCACGCTGGCCGCGTCCAACTGGCAAGGGGCGATTCAGCAGCTCAATGTGGCGCTGGAAGACCCGGCCCTGGGCAGCGCCAAACGCCAAGGTGGCCCAAGCCAGGCGGCAGCCACCACCACCGCCTTCAACCCCACCAACGCCTGGGCGCTGGCCCTGCGCAGCCCGCTTACGTTGAACTGGCAACCCCTGTCGGCCAACGGCAGCACTGGCGGGCTGGCCACCAGCGCCGGGCAGGCCAGCCTGAGCGCACCGGCCGTCACCCGCGCCGCAGCCGGTGCCGCCACGCCCACCCCCTTGGTCACCGTGGCACCCGCCGTCATCGCCTGGCAGCCGGTGCGCTGGCGGCCCAACACCCTGGCCACCACCGGCACCATCACCGGCCTGCCGCTGGCCTGGGCCGAGGTGCTGATGGGCCCGCAGCTGGCCAGCAACGACTTGTCGGGTGACTTGGTGTTCAACGCCGACTGGGACGCGCTGCTGACGGACACACTGCGCCTCAAAGCCAGCTTGAGTCGCAGCAGCGGCGACTTGACGGTGCAGGCCACCTCGCCCGAAGGCACGTCCACCCGGCTCAATGCAGGCATCCGCCAGGCGCAGCTGACGGTGGCCAATGACGGCGACGCGCTGAACCTGGCCCTGCGCTGGGACAGCGCCCGTGCCGGCACGGCCGACGGCCAGCTCACCACCCGGCTCAGCCGCAGCGCACCCGCCGCCGGCACACCGGCAGCGCCCGGCCTGGGCGGCTGGACCTGGCCCGAGTCCGCCCCGCTGCGCGGCCAGCTCAAGGCGCAGCTGCCGCAGGTCGGGGTGTGGTCCGTGCTGGCCCCGCCCGGCTGGCGTTTGCGCGGCTCACTCGGGGCCAACATCGCCATCAGCGGCACCCGCGCCGCGCCGCAGCTCAGCGGCGATTTGCTGGCCGACGACATGGCGCTGCGTTCGGTGGTCGATGGCTTCGAGTTTGGCAGCGGCAAGCTGCGCGCCCGGCTCGACGGCACCCGCCTGCGCATCAACGAGTTCACGCTGTACGGCGCGGGCGGCCCCAACGGCGGCGGCGTGCTCACCGCGCAGGGCGACGCGGCCTTCACCAACGGCCAGCCGCAGGTAGCGCTCACCGCCAAACTGACCCGCCTGCGCGCCAGCATCCGCACCGACCGGCAACTGACCGTGTCCGGCGACATCCAGGCCCGGCTGCAAGGCAACGCCGCCGACGTGACCGGCGCGCTGGTGGTGGACCAAGCCCGCATCGCCCTGCCCGACGAAGGCACGCCACAACTCGGCAGCGACGTGGTGGTGCGCCGTGCCAGCGGCCCCGCCCGCGTACGCGCCACCCCCGACGCCACGCCCAAAGCACCGGAAACCCCCAGCAACGCCACCGCCACCCGCGCCGTCAAGCTGGCCGTCAAACTCGACCTCGGCCCCGACTTCCGGGTGCAGGGCAAGGGTATCGACACCCGCGTGGGTGGCGCGCTGACCGTGTCTGGCGACGCGGCCAACGGCCCCCGGCTGGTCGGCGCGGTCAACACAGTGGGTGGCCAGTACCGCGCCTACGGCCAGCGGCTGGACGTGGAGCAAGGCGTGCTGCGTTTCACCGGCCCGCTCGACAACCCGTCCCTGGACATCCTGGCGATCCGCTCCGACGCCTTCCAGACCAACCAGCGCGTCGGCGTGCAAATCACCGGCACCGCGCTGATTCCCCGCATCCGTCTGTACGCCCAGCCCGAGCTGCCCGACGCGGAAAAACTGGCATGGCTCATCACCGGCAAAGCCACCGCCAGCGGCGGCGCAGAAGCCGCCCTGCTCCAGCAGGCCGCGCTGGCGCTGATCGGCAGCAAAACCGGCGGGTCTTCCGGCGGGTTGGTGTCCTCGCTCGGGCTGGACGAGCTGTCGTTCAAAAGCGGCTCCAGCAACGCCGACGGCACCACGTCCCAGGCAGCCGTTACCCTGGGCAAACGCTTTTCGCGCAACTTCTACGCCGCCTACGAACGCAGCGTGTCCGGCGCCCTGGGCACCCTGTACATTTTTTACGACCTGTCCCAGCGCTTCACCGTGCGCGCCCAGGCCGGCCAGCAAAGCGCCGTGGACCTCATCTACACCGTGCCCTACGACTGAAACCACCCAGCCAGCGCCCACGCACCGCATACAATTCGCGTCTTCCAACGGGTCACTGCCCCCACAGCCACACCCAAAACGCCGCCATAGTTCAATGGATAGAACGAGTGCCTCCTAAGCGCTAGATACAGGTTCGATTCCTGTTGGTGGTACCAAATTTCACTCCTTTTTTTGATAGCTGGCTCCGCAATGATTGATTGGGCTAGCGGCCGATTTGATGCTTGAAAAATGGCAAATTTGGGTCTTTTTGCCTTTCAAACCCGCTTTTGGACTGCCTAAACCTGGTTTGAACCGCCAAAACTTACCGATCGGTAAGTTCTGAACGTGTGCAGAGGGGTCCATTGAGTTCTTGCGACTTGGTTCGATTCCGAGGAAAGGAATCGACGGCTTGGCCAAGTCAAGCCACAGATCGCCCCAAGCAGCCACACCACCAGTCCTGAATTCATAGCACAACAGGCAATGAACGCTTGGGCTAGCCGATGATTAGGCCAAAAATCCCACCCAGGCAACACCCCCTGCGGCCGATACACTCCCCCGCATGGCCCAAGCACACCCAACCCCCTCGAATCCCCCGAATCCCGCACCGCCCTCAAATCCCAATCTTTCATCCTTCATCTGGTCCGTGGCAGACCTGCTGCGCGGTGACTTCAAACAAGCGGACTACGGCAAGGTCATCTTGCCGCTGACCGTGCTGCGCCGGCTGGACTGTGTACTGGCCCCCACCAAAGCCGCCGTGCTGGCTGAAAAAGCCAAGCGCGAAGCCGCAGGCCTCAACCCCGAGCCGTTTTTGCTGCGGCTGACCCAAGCCTTTTGCTACAACACTTCACCGCTGGACCTGAAAAAGCTGATGGGTGACGCCGACCACATTGGCGAAAACCTGCGCGCCTACGTTCAGGCGTTTTCACCCGCCGTGCGGGACATTTTTGAAAGTTTCGAGTTCCACACCCAGATCGACAAGCT
This sequence comes from Polaromonas sp., assembly GCA_046154065.1. Taxonomy (GTDB): domain Bacteria; phylum Pseudomonadota; class Gammaproteobacteria; order Burkholderiales; family Burkholderiaceae_C; genus Polaromonas. The sequence goes on from JBJXEI010000206.1 coordinate 6,812, forward strand.
CGCCAAATCTGGCCTGCTCTACATGGTGGTCGAAAAGTTCACCACCATTGACCTGCACCCGCACGCGGTGAGCAACGCCGAAATGGGCGCGGTGTTTGAAGAGCTGATCCGCAAGTTTGCCGAGCTGTCCAATGAGACCGCCGGAGAGCACTTCACCCCGCGCGAAGTGATTCGCCTGATGGTCAACCTGCTGTTCATTGAAGACGACGAAGCCCTGACCAAGCCCGGCGTGGTGCGCTCCCTGTACGACCCCACGGCCGGCACCGGCGGCATGCTCAGCGTGGCCGACGAACACCTCAGCAGCTTGAACCCTGACGCCCGCCTGGTCATGTTCGGCCAGGAGCTGAACCCCGAGTCCTATGCGATTTGCAAGGCCGACATGCTCATCAAAGGCCAGGACATTGCCAACATCATCCAGGGCAACACCTTGTCTGACGACGGCCTGCGCGGCAAACACTTCGACTACAGCCTGTCCAACCCGCCGTTTGGGGTCGAGTGGAAAAAGATTGAAAAGGAAATTCGGCAAGAAGCCGAACAGATGGGCTTTGACGGCCGCTTTGGCCCCGGCCTGCCCCGCGTCAGTGACGGCTCACTGCTCTTTTTGCTGCACCTGATTGCCAAGATGCGCCCCGCTGTCGATGGCGGCAGCCGCTTTGGCATTGTGCTCAATGGCTCGCCCCTGTTCACCGGCGGCGCGGGCAGCGGCGAGAGTGAAATCCGCCGCTACGTGCTGGAAAACGACCTGGTTGAAGCCATCATCGCCCTGCCCACCGACATGTTCTACAACACCGGCATTGCCACCTACGTGTGGGTGGTCAGCAACCGCAAACCAGCGGCCAGGCGCGGCAAGGTGCAGCTGATTGACGCCAGCAGCTTCTGGCAAAAAATGCGCAAAAGCCTGGGCTCCAAACGCAAGGAAATGAGCCCCGCCCACATCGACGACATCACCCGCCTGTTTGGCCAGTTTGAAGAATCAACCCGTGACATCGACGGTCAGGGCGTGCCCATCAGCCGCATCTTCCCCAATGATGCTTTTGGCTACCACACCATCACCGTGGAGCGCCCTGAACGCGACGCCGCAGACCAGGTCGTGCTGGGCAGCAAGGGCAAAGGCAAGGGCAAGCCCGTGGCCGACAGCCGATTGCGCGACACCGAAAACGTGCCGCTGAGCGACGACATTGCCGCCTACTTCCAGCGCGAAGTACTGCCCCACGCGCCCGACGCGTGGATAGACACCGACAAAACCAAAGTCGGCTACGAAATCCCCTTCAACCGCCACTTCTACGTGTTCAAACCACCCCGCCCACTGGCCGAGATTGACGCGGAGCTGAAGGGCGTGACCGACAACATCTTGCGCATGATTGGCGGGTTGACGGCATGAGCGCACTACACACGCCACCACCGGCAGACGGCTTCGCCCAGGTCATCGCGCTCATTCAGGCCGCCCGGGGGCGCGCCTACCGTGCCGTCAACACCACGCTGATCGACCTGTACTGGCAAATCGGCGAGCACATCTGGAGCAAACGCGAACTGGAGCGCCAGCTCAAAGCAGCGCTTTTCGAGCGCGTGGTACTGAGCCCCGCAAAAGTCTCACCAGTGGTGAGACCAACCCACCCGCAGGCCTTGGAAGTGTTCAAAGACACCTACATGGTCGAATTCCTCGGCCTGCCCGACAAAGCCCTGCTGCAAAGCAAGCTGCATGAGTTTTATCTGCAGGACGCGGGCGATGCCAACACCGCCGAGGTCGACGCATGAGCTTCCCGCGTTACCCAATTTACAAAGACAGCGGCGTGGAGTGGTTGGGGGAGGTGCCTGGGCATTGGGAGGTGAAGCGGCTCAAACAAGTCTGTCATGTCTTCCCAAGCAACGTGGACAAGAAGTCTTACGATGGTGAAACGCCCGTTCTGCTCTGCAACTACACAGACGTGTATTACAACGAGACGATCACCGCTGGAATGGAGTTCATGGCGGCGACTGCATCGACCGACCAGATTGCCAAATTCACCCTTCGTGGCGGTGACACGATCATTACTAAAGATTCTGAGACGGCCGATGACATTGCTATCGCTGCGTATGTTCCAGAAGACTTGCCCGGCGTTATTTGCGGCTACCACTTGTCGATGGTTCGCCCACTGCCTAAAGCCGATGGCGCGTTCATTAAACGATTTTTTGATTCACTCTATGCAAAGTCCTGTTTTGCAGTTCTCGCAAATGGGCTGACTCGTGTCGGTCTAGGGCAATACGCTTTGGACAATGTTGCACTCGCTTTCCCGCCTCGCTCCGAACAAACCCAGATCGCAGTCTTCCTAGACCGCGAAACCGCGAAGATTGATGGGCTGGTGGCCGAGCAGCGGCGGCTGATGGCGCTGCTGAAAGAAAAACGCCAAGCCGTCATCTCCCACGCCGTCACCCGGGGCCTGAACCCCCACGCGCGCATGAAGCCGTCTGGCGTTGAATGGCTGGGGGAAGTTCCGGCGCATTGGGAGGTTGGTCCCTTAAAGCGCTATTGGAGCGTGACCGACTGCAAACACATTACGGCCGAATTCGTAGAGGATGGAATTCCTCTAGCCAGCATTCGCGAAGTTCAAAGCAGGTGGGTGACGCTTGAAAATGCAAAGTGCACCACTGAACATTTTTATGAGTTGCTTATAGAAGGTGGCCGCCAACCGTTGGCAGGAGATCTGATTTTTTCTAGGAATGCCACAGTCGGTGAAGTCGCTCAAGTAAATGAGAGCCACCGAGGGTGTCCCGAATTTTGTGTAAACGGCGGTTGAGTTAGACGCGCGGCATGCGCTCGTCAAACTGAATAGTAAAACGATTCAGGGCTGCCTTCCAATCCCGTATCGGCATGGTCCACTTCTGGCT
>JBJXEI010000207.1:0-27171 GCA_046154065.1 Polaromonas sp.
GCGTGGACGGCAAAAACATGGAGCCGATGGAGAACTACGGCATTCAGGTGATGTCGATCGGTTTTCTGGTGGCGCAGGACGAGGCCATGATCTGGCGCGGCCCGATGGCCACCCAGGCGCTGGAGCAGCTGCTGCGCCAGACCAACTGGCGCGACCTGGACTACCTGATCGTGGACATGCCGCCTGGCACCGGCGACATCCAGCTGACGCTGAGCCAGCGGGTGCCCATGACGGGCGCGGTGATCGTCACCACGCCGCAGGACATCGCGCTGCTGGACGCCAAAAAAGGCATCAAGATGTTTGAAAAGGTCGGCGTGCCGATTCTGGGCATTGTGGAGAACATGGCGGTGCACATCTGCAGCCAGTGCGGCCACAGCGAGCACATCTTTGGCGCCGACGGTGGCAAAAAAATGGCCGCCGAGTACAAGATGGACTACCTGGGCGCGCTGCCGCTGGACATGCAGATCCGCCTGCAGGCCGACAACGGCCGCCCCACCGTGGTGTCCGACCCGGACGGCGACGTGGCCGCGCTGTACAAGGCCGTGGCCCGCAAGGTGGCCATCACCGTGGCGGCCAAGTCCAAGGACTTTTCAGCCAAGTTCCCGACCATCACGATCAGCAAAAACACCTGATGTTGTGAGGTGAGCGCATGAACCTGCTGGCTTCCTTGCGCTACCTGGCGGCGCTGGACGAGCACAAACACTTTGGCCGGGCCGCGCTGGCCTGCCACATCACGCAGCCGGCCTTGTCCAACGCGCTGCGGGCGCTGGAAGAAGAGTTTGGTTGCGCCATCGTCATCCGGGGGCGCGCGTTTGGCGGGTTCACGCCGGAAGGGGCGCGGGTGCTGGCCAGCGCGCAGCGCATGCTGCATGAGCGCGAGCTGCTGCAGCAAGACCTCAACAGTGTGGCGGGGCGCCCGCATGGCACGCTGACGATTGGGGCGGTGCCCACGGCGGTGCCGATTGCCGCGCGGTTTGCCGCCATGCTGCAGGCGCGCCATACCGGCATTTCACCGGTGGTGCGGTCCATGAGTTCGGCAGAACTTGAAAACGGGCTGGCCACGCTGGCGCTGGACATGGGGCTGGGCTACACCGACCGGCTGGCGCGCTACAGCCCGCGCCTGCGCCACGTGGCGCAATACACCGAGCATTATTTTCTGGTGCGCAAAGCCGCCGAGCCCTACACCGACGGCTTGCAGCTGGGCCCCAAAATCAGCTGGCTGGATGCGTCGAAGCTGCCCCTGTGCCTGCTCAGCCGGGAAATGCACAACCGCACGCTGATCGACCAGGCGTTTGCCGAGGCGGGGGCGGTGGTCAAGCCGGCCATTGAGACCAATTCCATCCTGACGCTGGCGCTCAGTGTGTCGGCGGGCGAGGTGTGCAGCATCGTGCCGGGCGCGTTGATCGGGGCCTTCCGGGGGTTTCGTGACTTGCAGGCGCTGCCGCTGGTCAGCCCCGAGCTGCGCACCGCCATCGGCTTCATGATCCAGGGCGGTGACCGCACCTCCCGCACCCTGGACGCCGCCATGACCCTGGCGCAGGACGCGGCCTGGTTGCGCCACGCTGCGGCGCACAGCGGTTTGCTGATCGTCTGAGGCCGTGAAAACGCGCGCTGGGCAGGCCTGCGCGGCGGCCTGTGGTGCAAACTCAAAATTCGTCTATGTCATTGATTTCATACGTTTATTTTCTGAATAAGGTCATTTCCCGATTAAATTTGACGGGTTTTTGAGCTTCTCTGATACTCCCGGCCAAGAAAGAGGGAGCGGGTCATGACGACCTGCCCGGAGGGCCATCATGAGCGAGCAAAAAATCGAGTTCTACAACGGCCCGGCGGGCGGCTGGGGCGCGCTGCGCAGCGTGTCCAGTGCGCTGTTGAAACAAGACATTGCCTTCAAGGGGGCCAAGACGCTGCTGTCGGCCAACCAGCCTGATGGCTTTGACTGCCCGGGCTGCGCCTGGCCGGACCGAAACCACGCGTCGACCTTTGAGTTTTGTGAAAACGGGGTCAAAGCTGTGGCAGCCGAAGCCACTGCGCGCCGCGCTGGCCCGGCGCTGTTTGCAGCGCACTCCGTGGCCGATCTGGCCCTGCAAAGCGACTTCTGGCTGGAAGACCAGGGGCGGCTGACCCACCCGATGGTGTACGACGCGGCCAGCGACCATTACGTGCCCATTGAATGGGACGCCGCGTTTGAACTGATCGCCCAACACCTCAACGCGCTGCCGGACCCGAACCAGGCGATCTTCTACACGTCGGGCCGGGCCAGCAACGAGGCAGCCTTTTTGTACCAGCTGCTGGTGCGGGAGTACGGCACCAACAATTTTCCTGACTGCTCCAACATGTGCCATGAGCCCACCGGCGTGGGGATGCGCGCCCAGATCGGCGTTGGCAAGGGCACGGTGACGCTGGACGACTTTGAAAAAGCCGAGGCGATTTTTATCTTTGGCCAGAACCCGGGCACCAACCACCCACGCATGCTGGGCGAGCTGCGGGCAGCGTCCAAGCGCGGGGCGAAGATCGTGTCCTTCAACCCGCTGCGTGAGCGGGGGCTGGAGCGTTTTGCCGACCCGCAGGACAAGCTGGAGATGGCCACGCTGGGCGCCACCCCCATCAGCACGCACTACTTTCAGCTGCGCATTGGTGGGGACCTGGCACTGCTCAAGGGCATGATGAAACACCTGTTCGAGCGGGAAGCCGCGGGTGAGCCGTCGCTGGACCACGCCTTCATCGCCGAGCACACGGTGGGGTTTGACGCGCTGCGGGCCAATGTGATGGACGAGCCCTGGCCGCTGCTGGTGCAGGAGTCCGGCCTGAGCGAGGCCGACATCCGGGCCGCTGGCGAGGTGTACCGCCGCGCGGGCAGCGCGATTTTTTGCTGGGGCATGGGCATCACGCAGCATGCGGACTCTGTGGCCACCATCCAGATGCTGGTCAATTTGCTGATGCTGCGCGGCAACCTAGGCAAGCCCGGTGCCGGGGCATGCCCGGTGCGTGGCCACAGCAATGTGCAGGGTGACCGGACCATGGGCATCTGGGAAAAGCCGCCCGCCAGCCTGCTGGACAAGCTGCGTGACGTGTTTGGGTTTGAGCCGCCCCGTGCCGACGGCGTGGACACGGTGGGGGCGATTCAGCTGATGCTGGACGGCGGCGGCAAGGTGTTTTTTGCACTCGGCGGCAACTTTGCGGCGGCCACGCCTGACACGTACGAAACCTGGAAGGCGCTGCGCCGTTGCGACCTGACGGTGCATGTCACCACCAAGCTCAACCGCAGCCATGTGGTGCATGGCCGGGCCGCGTTGATATTGCCCTGCCTGGGCCGCACTGAAATCGACATTCAGGCCGGTGGGCCGCAAGGCGTGACGGTGGAAGACTCCATGAGCATGGTGCACCTGTCCGCAGGCATCAATGCGCCGGCGTCGCCGCTGCTGTTGTCTGAACCGGCCATCGTTGCGCGGCTGGCGCAGGCCACGCTGGGCCAGCGCAGCCGCACCCCCTGGCTCTGGCTGGTGGAGGACTACCGCCGCATCCGCGACAAGATCGAGGCCGTGCTGCCCGGGTTTGAGAACTTCAACGCCCGGGTGGCCGTGCCCGGCGGCTTCAGGTTGCCCAACACCGCTGGGCAACGCATCTGGGTGACAGACGCGAGCAAGGCCAAGTTCATGACGCACGCGGTGCCGCAAAACACCCCGTCACACTGCGCACGCCGGGCGCACGCGGGCCAGCGCGACACGCTGGTGTTCACACTGCTGACCACCCGCTCCCATGACCAGTACAACACCACCATTTATGGCCAGGACGACCGTTACCGCGGCGTGTTTGGCCAGCGCCGCGTGGTCTTCATCAACGCGCTGGACATCGCCGCACTGGGCCTGAAAGACGGCGACTGGGTGGACCTAAAAACGGTGTGGGACGCTGACGGCCCAGATGCCCGGGAGCGCCGCGCCGACCGCTTCAAACTGGTGGCCTACAACATCCCGCGTGGCAACCTGGCGGCCTATTACCCCGAAACCAACCCGCTGGTGCCGCTGTCGGCGGTGTCATTGAATGCGGGCACCCCTACGTCCAAATCGATCCCGGTGGTGCTGGTGCCGCATGGCGCGGCGGGTGCCGCCACCATGCCTGCCGCCGCGTGATCGGTTCCCACCCAGAGGGGGATGCGCTGGGTGACCGCATCCTGCAGGCGTTGGGGCAGGTTGCACCGCAGGGCATGTCTTTGCCCAGGCTGTGCAAACAGCTGGGGGTGGGGGCCAGCGCGGCGATGCGCTGCCTGAGCGCCCTGGGCGACCAGCCGGTGGGCGGTGTGCCCGGACCGGGCTGGACCCGGCTGCAGGAGTTGCGTGGCCGCTGGACGGTGACGCTGACCGCTGCCGGCCAGCAGGCGCTGGCGCAGAGCGTGGGTGGCGATGGAGCGGGGCAGGTGGATGCTGGCCAGCCCTGAATTCCCCGCGCTGGACTGCGACCGCGACAGCCTGCCCGCGCTGCAGCAGCACCAGGTTCGGGTCGCTGGCGAGGCGGGCATGCCGCTGATGGGGATGCTGCGCGCCGACACGCTGGCCGCTGAGGTGCCCGTGGCGCTGGTGTTCAACGGCGTGTCGCATGCGGTGATGATGGCCACGCCTCAGGACTTGGCGGCGTTTGCAATGGGTTTTGCGCTGAGCGAAGGCATCATCGACGACGCCAGCGAGTCACGCGGTGTGGACGTGCGCGTGGTGTCAGGCGCGGTGGCGGGCTGGCCAGCAGGGCTGGCCACGCTGGACGCGGTGGAGGTCCACATGGCCATTTCCACCCGCAGCTTTGAGCGGCTCAAACACCAGCGCCGTCAACTGGCGGGGCGCACCGGTTGCGGGGTCTGCGGTATTGAAAGCCTGGCGGCGCTGGACCTGCAGTGCGCGCCGGTGCCCACCCGGGCGTGGCTGGGCCAGGTGGGGCTGCCCACCGTGCTGACCGCCATCACGGCGCTGCCGGGGCAGCAGCCCCTGCACGCGCAAAGTGGTGCGGTGCATGCGGCTGGCTGGGCGGACCTGAGTGGGCGGCTGATCCACGTCATGGAAGACGTGGGACGCCACAACGCACTGGACAAACTGCTGGGCAGGCTGGCGGCTGCTGGTCGCCTGAACGAGCCCGGGTTGGTGGTGATGTCCAGCCGGGCCAGCCACGAACTGGTGCGCAAATGCGCCAAGGTGGGCGTGGCGGCGCTGGCCACCGTGTCCGCGCCCACCAGCATGGGCGTTCGGGTCGCTGAAGTCACCGGGCTGCGCCTGTGGGGCTTGTGCCGCGCACCGCGTGGCGTGCTTTATGCAGCGGGCAACTGCTGAACCAACAGGAGGCCAACACCCCGCCGTCTATTCATTATTTAAATCACCCCATTTTCAGAATCAATTTGACCAACCTGGGTTGGTGTTCAACACTGCGGCTCGCGATGGAGCTCGCACTACAAATCAGACGTCGGCGTACGTCATAAAAACGGAGAAATGCATGTCAGGAATTCTTGATAAGGAACGCATCATTGCGGGTCCGGGGTTTAACCGCTGGCTGGTGCCCCCCGCTGCGCTGGCCATCCATTTGTGCATTGGCATGGCGTATGGGTTTTCAGTGTTCTGGTTGCCGCTGTCCAAGGCGCTGGGCATCAAGGACGCCATCAAGTGCGGCCCTGAGGTTGGCTTCTTCGCTGAAATTTTCAGCGCCACCTGCGACTGGAAAATCTCCACCCTGGGCTGGATGTACACGCTGTTCTTTGTGTTGCTGGGCTCGTCCGCTGCGATCTGGGGCGGCTGGCTGGAGCGGGCTGGCCCGCGCAAAGCGGGTGTGGTGTCTGCCGTGTGCTGGTGCGGCGGCATGTTGATCTCGGCGCTGGGCATTTACCTGCACCAGTTCTGGTTGATGATTTTGGGCTCCGGCGTGATCGGTGGGATTGGGTTGGGGCTGGGGTACATCTCCCCGGTGTCCACGCTGATCAAGTGGTTCCCGGACCGCCGCGGCATGGCCACCGGCATGGCCATCATGGGTTTTGGCGGTGGCGCGATGATCGGCTCGCCCCTGGCGGCTGACCTGATGAAGTACTTCGCTACACCGACCAATGTGGGTGTGATGCAGACTTTCATCGTGATGGCGCTGATTTATTTTGTCTTCATGATGGCGGGTGCCTTTGGCTACCGCGTGCCTGAAACCGGCTGGAAACCCGCCGGCTGGACGCCACCCCTGGCGCAGGTCAGCAACACCATGATCACGCAGCGCCACGTGCACGTGAAAAAGGTCTGGGGCATTCCCCAGTTTTGGCTGATCTGGATGGTGCTGTGCATGAACGTGAGCGCGGGCATCGGCGTGATCGGCATGGCCTCACCGATGCTGCAGGAAGTGTTCGGCGGCTCGCTCATCGGTGTCAGCCAGAAGTTTGGCGCGCTGGACAAAACGCAGCTTGCGGCCATCGCCACGGTAGCCGCTGGTTTCACGGCATTGCTGAGCCTGTTCAACATCGGTGGCCGCTTCTTTTGGGCCAGCCTGTCTGACAAACTGGGCCGCAAGCTGACGTACATCATCTTTTTTGTGCTGGGTGGCCTGATGTATTTCAGTGTGCCTGGCAGCGCGGCCGCTGGCAGCATCGTGCTGTTCGTGGGTGCGTTCTGCGTGATTTTGAGCATGTACGGCGGTGGTTTTGCCACGGTGCCGGCTTATTTGGCTGACTTGTTCGGCACGCAGATGGTGGGTGCGATCCACGGCCGCCTGCTGACGGCCTGGGCCACGGCCGGTGTGCTGGGCCCGGTGGTGGTGAACTACATGCGCGAGTACCAGCTGAGCCTGGGCCTGCCGCGTGAGCAGGTCTACAACCAGACCATGTACATCCTGGTGGGCATGCTGGTGGTGGGTTTGCTCTGCAACTTGCTGGTCAAACCGCTGGACGCCAAATGGTTCATGACCGACGCTGAGCTGGCCGCCGAGAAAAAACTGGCCCATGAGCGGGCAGCGGCTTCAGAAGTGACGCGCAGCGGCAGCGGTGCCGACAGCGTCAGCCCTGTGCTGGTGGCGTTTGCCTGGGCCGCCGTGGGCCTGCCACTGGCCTGGGGCGTGTACCGCACCTTGCAAAGTGTTGCGAAATTCTTTGCCTGAAAACCCGCTTCCCGATTGTTAATTGCTGATGAATTGATCAGCTGATCAGCTGATCAGCTGATCCAGCCAACCCGGCCCTGCAGCACGCTGCAGGGCCTTGAGGTCAAGCCACCATGAACCACCCTGCCAAAGCCAGCGAACTCAACGAAATCAAAGCGGTGGCCATTGCCACAGTGGACGAGTTGCGTGAACGCATCAAGCGCAAAAGCAAGCTCAAAGGCCGCCAGGCTGATGACGCTTCAATCGAAGAAGTTCGTGCCCTGATTGGCCCGAGGCCGTTGGTGGGTCACCGCCGGGACCTTTTAATTGAGCACTTACATATGCTCAACGATGCCTACCGCTGCCTGCACGACCGGCATCTGGTGGCATTGGCCAAAGAGATGAACATCCCGATGGCCGAGGTCTACGAGGTGGCGACCTTCTACCACCACTTCGAGGTGCTCAAGGGGGACGATCAGGCAGCCGGGTTGACGGTGCGTGTGTGCGATGGCTTGTCCTGCGAGCTGGCCGGTGCCCGTGACTTGATGGCGCGGCTGCCTGCGCTGCTGGGCACGCAAGACGTGCGGGTCATCGCAGCCCCATGCATTGGCCGCTGTGAGCAGGCCCCCGCTGCCGTGGTGCACCAGCGCCCGGTGCCTTTTGCCACGCCTGAAGCCGTTTTATGGGCCGTTGATGCGTCAAAACACACGACGGCCAAGGTGAATCATGCTGGTTTAGCTATTAATTTCATAGCATCTGATTTTGCGGAGCAAAGCATTCCCGCGAGTGACAACCTGCTGTCGCCCGCGTTCACCGACTACGACACCTACCGCGCCAATGGCGGTTATGCGCTCGCGGCCAGCCTGGTCAACGGCGAAGAAGACGCCGAGCCCGTCATCAAGGCCATGGAAGACTCCGGCCTGCGCGGCTTGGGCGGTGCTGGGTTTCCAGCCGGGCGCAAGTGGCGCATCGTGCGCGCCCAGGCCGCTTCGCGCCTGATGGCCGTGAACATTGACGAAGGCGAGCCCGGCACCTTCAAGGACCGCACTTACCTGGAGCGTGACCCGCACCGCTTCCTCGAAGGCCTGCTGGTGGCCGCCCAGGTGGTCGGCATTGAGGCCTGCTACATCTACCTGAGGGACGAATACCACGGTGCCCGGGAGATGCTGCAGCGCGAGATCGCCAAGCTGCAGGCCAACCCGCCGTGCCATTTGCCGCTGATTGAATTGCGCCGTGGCGCGGGGGCCTACATCTGCGGTGAAGAGTCCGCCATGATTGAAAGCATCGAGGGTAAACGTGGTGAGCCGCGCATGCGTCCGCCCTACATTGCCGAGGTCGGCCTGTTTGGCCGCCCCACGCTGGAGCACAACTTTGAAACCCTGTATTGGGTGCGCGACATCGTGGAAAAGGGCGCAGGCTGGTTCGCCGGTTTTGGCCTGAACGGCCGCAAGGGGCTGCGCTCCTTCAGCGTCAGCGGCCGGGTGAAAAACCCGGGCGTCAAACTCGCTCCTGCCGGCATCACCGTGCAGCAACTGGTCGACGACTACTGTGGCGGCATGGCGGACGGCCATGACTTCTACGCCTACCTGCCGGGCGGTGCTTCGGGCGGGATTTTGCCGGCCAGCCTGAACACCATCCCGCTGGACTTTGACACGCTGCAGCCCTACGGCTGTTTCATCGGATCGGCCGCCGTCATCATCCTGGGCCACCAGGACAAGGCGCGTGATGCCGCGCTGAACATGATGAAGTTTTTTGAACACGAAAGCTGTGGCCAGTGCACCCCGTGCCGCGTGGGCACGGCCAAGGCCGTCAAACTCATGGCGGCCGACCGATGGGACAACGCCACGCTGAGCGACCTGAGCCAGGTGATGGTGGATGCCTCCATTTGCGGGCTGGGGCAGGCCGCGCCCAACCCGATGCTGTGCATCCAGAAATACTTCCCGCAAGAGATCGGAGCCGCTGCATGAACGCCCCCACCAAGCTCGTTGAAGTTTTGCCGCAAACCATCGAATTCAAGCTGGACGGCAACACGGTCCACGCCTTTGAAGGCGAAACGATTCTGAAGGCCGCCCAGCGCCACGGCATCGACATCCCGCACCTTTGCTACAAGGACGGCCTGCGCCCCGACGGCAACTGCCGCGCCTGTGTGGTCGAAGTCAAAGGCGAACGCACGCTGGCCCCCAGCTGCTGCCGCAACGCCGTAGCTGGCATGGAGGTGCAGGCCCACAGCGAGCGCGCTGTGAAGAGCCAGAAAATGGTGCTGGAGATGCTGCTGTCGGACATGCCCGACCAGGGCTACAAGTGGAACGACGCGGGCACAGAGGCACCCCCTGCCAGCGCCGATGTCGGCCAGCACGGCGAACTCAGCGACTGGGCCCAGCGCCTGGACGTGACGGTACGTCCCGAATTGAAGGCCCTGCGCCGCGAACAACCCACCGCTGACATCTCCCACCCGGCGATGGCGGTGAACCTGGACGCCTGCATCCAGTGCAACCGGTGCGTGCGCGCCTGTCGGGAAGAGCAGGTCAACGACGTGATTGGCTACGCCATGCGCGGCGCCCACAGCGCCATCGTGTTTGACCTGAACGACCCCATGGGCGACAGCACCTGCGTGGCCTGCGGTGAGTGTGTGCAGGCCTGCCCGACGGGTGCGCTGATGCCCAAAACCCAAATCGGCACCCAGGTGGTCGATAAAAAAGTCGACTCCGTTTGCCCGTTCTGCGGTGTGGGTTGCCAGCTGACCTACAACGTCAAGGACAACGTGATCGTCAGTGTGGACGGCCGCGACGGCCCGGCCAACCACAGCCGCCTGTGCGTCAAAGGGCGTTTTGGGTTTGACTACGCGAACAGCCCTCAGCGCCTGACCATGCCGTTGATTCGCAAGGCCGGGGTGTCCAAGGACCCGGCCCTGCTGGACCAGCTCAACCGCAACACCGCCGACTGGTCGGACGTGTTCCGAGAAGCAACCTGGGAAGAAGCGCTGGACCTGAGCGGCCGCGCGCTCTCGGGCCTGCGCGACACCTTTGGCAAAAAATCCCTGGCGGGTTTTGGTTCGGCCAAGGGCAGCAACGAAGAAGCGTATTTGTTCCAGAAGCTGGTACGCACCGGCTTTGGCAGCAACAACGTGGACCACTGCACCCGCTTGTGCCACGCCTCCAGCGTGGCAGCTTTGCTGGAGGGCGTAGGGTCCGGTGCGGTGAGCAACCAGGTCAATGACGTGGAGCATGCCGGGCTGATTCTGGTGATTGGCTCCAACCCCACCGCTAACCACCCCGTGGCGGCAACGTGGATGAAAAACGCCGCAAAACGCGGCGCCAAAATTGTGCTGGCCGACCCCCGCGTGACCGACATCGGCAAACACGCCTGGCGCACCCTGCAGTTCAAACCCGACACCGACGTGGCCATGCTCAACGCGCTGATCCACACCGTGATTGACGAGGGGCTGGTGGACCACGATTTCATCACCACCCGCGCCAGCAACTACGAAGCCCTGCGTGACAACGTCAAGGCCTACAGCCCCGAGGCCATGGCCCCGATCTGCGGCATTCCGGCCCACACGCTGCGGGAAGTGGCGCGTGAATTCGCCAAGGCCAAGGGCGCGATGATTTTGTGGGGCATGGGCATCAGCCAGCATGTGCACGGCACCGACAACGCCCGTTGCCTGATCGCACTTAGCACGGTGACCGGCCAGATCGGCAAACCGGGCTCCGGCCTGCACCCGCTGCGTGGCCAGAACAATGTGCAGGGTGCCAGCGACGCGGGCCTGATCCCCATGATGTTCCCCAACTACCAGCGGGTGGACAACGCAGCTAACCACGCCTGGTTTGAAAACTTCTGGAACACCAAGCTGGACGACAAACCAGGCTACACCGTGGTCGAGATCATGCACAAGGCGCTGGCCGATGACAGCGACCCGCACAAGATCCGCGGTATGTATGTGATGGGCGAAAACCCCGCCATGAGCGACCCGGACCTGAACCACGCCCGGCACGCCCTGGCCAGCCTGAGCCACCTGGTGGTGCAGGACATTTTCATGACCGAAACCGCCTGGCTCGCAGACGTGGTGTTGCCTGCGAACGCCTGGCCGGAAAAAACCGGCACCGTCAGCAACACCGACCGCATGGTGCAGATGGGCAAGCAGGCGGTAACCCCGCCCGGCCAGGCCAAACCTGATCTGTGGATTCTTCAGCAGCTGGCCAATCGCTTGGGCCTGACGTGGAACTACCCTGGTGACCACGATGGCGTGGCGGCTGTGTACGAGGAAATGCGCCAGGCCATGCACGCGGTCATCTCTGGCATCACCTGGGAGCGGCTGGAACGTGAGTCCAGCGTGACCTACCCGTGCCTGAGTGCGGAAGACCCGGGCCAGCCCACGGTGTTCCTCGACAAGTTTCCGACACCGACAGGCCGCGTCAAGCTGGTGCCGGCGGACATCATTCCGGCCAACGAGCGGCCCGACGCCGACTATCCGTTTGTGCTGATCACCGGCCGCCAGCTGGAACACTGGCACACCGGCAGCATGACGCGCCGCGCCAGCGTGCTGGACGCGATCGAGCCCATGGCCACCGCGTCGATGTGTGGCGCGGACCTGATGGAGCTTGGCTTGTCAGCCGGGGATGTGATCACCGTGCAGTCACGCCGTGGGCAAGTCGCCATCCATGTGCGGCGCGACGACGGCACGCCCCAGGGCGCGGTGTTCATTCCATTCGCGTACTACGAGGCCGCTGCCAACCTGATGACCAACGCGGCATTGGACCCGTTCGGGAAAATCCCGGAGTTCAAGTACTGCGCGGTGGCGATCCGACGCGGCGGCCAGCCTGCGGCTGTGCCCGGCTATGGCACGCAGCTGCCCGTGAACGCTTGATGTTCATCAGAATGCCCTGTGCGCATCAGCGGACAAACTGCCGCCTACACTGCGCCCATGCTTGACCGATTGAACGTGTCGCCTGACGCCCTACCCGCCCTCCAACGGCCCGCCATGGAGGTTGCCGTGATCATGCGCCGTGAGCGCATCGACAACCGTTGGCAACCGTGGCGCTGGGTGCTGGCCGATGTGGTGCCGCAGCAACCAGGCTTTGGCAACACGCCACGCCTGCTGCTCCGCACGGACGATGAAGAGCGCTGGCTGCACCCGGGCTTTCGGGTGGAGCTGCTGGTGACGGACGCGGAAGGCTACTACCTCAACGTCACCACCGAGCAGCCGTGCTTTTGGGTGGTGTGGCGCATGGAAGAAGAACCCGCCCTGGCCGATGAGGTCATGGCGGTGCCGACCATCGTCACCCTGAGCTACCACGATGCCGGGCGCTGGCTGGACGCGCAGGAAAACGTGGACCAGGTGCCCGCACCGGCCCAGGTGGTGCGGTGGCTGCAGGCCTTCGTGGACGACCACCACGTGCCCGAGGTGAAGCGCCGCCAGCGGCCGCAGAGCTTTAAGAACCTGCAGGACCGCTTCGGCAATCCCGCACGAGTCAGCACGGAGAAGAAAATGAAAGGTCCGGGCCATGGCTGAAGCTGCCGATGGGTTTCTGGGCCGTTGGGCCCGGCGCAAGAACGACGCGCTGCTGGGCAAGCCCCTGAGCGAGCCAGCGTTGGTGGCGCCGCCGCCGGTGGTCGTGCCGACCGAGGTCGAGGCCCCGCCGCAAGAGGCCGAGCCGCTGCCCGTTTTGTCGCTGGACGACGTGAAGCTGCTGACCAAGGATTCGGACTTCAAACCTTTCATGGCCCAGAACGTGGGGCCCGAGGTGCGCAACGCAGCGATGAAAAAGCTGTTCGAAGACCCCCATTTCAACGTCATGGATGGCTTGGACATCTACATCGACGACTACTCGATCTCCGAGCCCATCCCCGAGTCCATGCTGCGCCAGATGGCCAGCGCCAAGTTCTTGAACCTGTTTGAAGAAGATGAAGACGAGCCGGACGGCGACAAACAAAAAGATCAACCCGCTGCCAGCGCCGACCAAAGCGTGTCACAGTCCCCGATGAAAGAGTCCGCACCGCCAGCGCCCGACAGCGCGGCAGCGGGCATTGACCCTTCCAGCCAACCCGAGGTGCACAGCACCCCAGTGGCCAGCCAAGAAAACCATGCCAACCCTTATTTGCGACTGCAACCAGACCATGCCCCTTCAGCCCCAGAAGCTGGGCGAGGTCCTTAACGAAAACCTGACCCTCCATTCCGCACTGTGCCGCCGGGAAGCAGGCGCTTTCCAGAAAGCCATCCAGTCCGGTGATGATGTGGTGGTGGCCTGCACCCAGGAAAAACGGCTGTTTGCCGAAGTGGGTGAACAGACACCGGGCGCGACATCGGTGATCCGTTTTGTCAACATCCGTGAAACCGGCGGTTGGAGCCAGGACGCCCAGGCGGCCAGCCCCAAAATTGCAGCGCTGCTGGCCGCCGCGCACCTGCCCGAAGCCGAACCCGTGGCCACCGTGACCTACAAAAGCGCGGGGCGGCTGTTGATCGTCGGCCCGCTGGACCAGGCCGAGCAAGTCGCCGCGCTGGTGGCCGACACGCTGGACGTCACGATTTTTGCGCAGGGCGTTTCCAGCCCTGCGCAGCCGGGCTTTCCGGCCCAGGAGCGCCAGTACCCCGTGCTCAGCGGCAGCGCACTCAGCCTGACAGGCTGGTTGGGCGCCTTCACCGCCAGCTGGACCAAAAGCAACCCGATTGACCTCGATTTGTGTACGCGCTGCAATGCCTGTGTGGCTGTGTGCCCGGAAGGGGCCATCGACCTCAGCTACCAGATCAACAGCCAGCTGTGCACCTCGCACCGCGACTGTGTGGCGGTGTGCAAGGTGGCCGGGGCCATTGACTTCACCCGCGACCCGCAGGCCCTGAGCGAGGCGTTTGACCTGGTGCTGGACCTGGGCCAGCAGCCGCTGGTCAGCCTGCACGCACCGCCGCAAGGCTACTTTGCCATCAACGCCTCGAACGGTCTGGCCTCCCCCGGGTTGGTGGCCACGATCGTCAAGCTGCGTGACATGGTGGGCGAGTTTGAAAAACCCAAGTTTTTTGCCTACAAACAGAAACTGTGCGCCCACAGCCGCAATGAAACCGTGGGCTGTAACGCCTGCGTGGACATTTGTTCAGCCGGGGCGGTTCGCAGTGAAAAAAGCCGCCAGCAAATCGTCGTCAACCCCAACCTGTGTGTGGGCTGCGGGGCCTGCACCACGGTGTGCCCCACGGGCGCGCTGACTTATGCCTACCCGCGTGCGAGCGAGCAGGGCGTGCGGCTCAAAACCCTGCTGTCCACTTACCTCAAGGCCGGTGGCCGGCACCCGGTGCTGCTGCTGCACAGCCAGGGCAGTGGCCAGCAAAGCATTGAAGCGCTGGGGCGTGCGGCCCGGTTGCAAAAAAACATCCAGGGCGTGCCTGCCAATGTGATGCCGCTGGCCTTGTGGCACACGGCCAGCGTGGGCATGGACCTGTGGCTGAGTGCGGTGGCGTTCGGTGCGTCGCAGGTGGCGGTGCTGGTCACCGACGAAGAAGCGCCCGCTTACCTGGATGGCCTGGCCGAGCAGATGCGGGTGGCGCAAACCGTGATGAACGGATTGGGCTACCCGGGGGTGCATTTCCAGTTGCTGCGCGCCGCATCGACTGCCACGGTGCAGGGCACCGCCGCGCTGGACGCCAGCCTGGCGCTGCTGTCACGTGCCCGACCGGTGGTGCCCGCCACCCCGGCCCGGTTTGCGGTGGCGCAGGAAAAACGCAGCACCCTCGACATGGCGCTGGACCACCTGATCACGCAGGCACCGGTGGCCTTGTCCGAAGCGATTGCGCTGCCCGTCAAGGGCTCGCCGTTTGGCAGCTTGCGTGTCAATGTGGACACCTGCACCTTGTGCCTGAGTTGTGTCAGCGCCTGCCCGGCCAGCGCCCTGCAGGACAACCCGGACAAACCGCAGCTCAAGTTCATTGAAAAAAACTGCGTGCAGTGCGGCCTGTGCGCCACCACCTGCCCGGAAAACGCCATCACCCTGGAGCCCCGCTTGTTGTTGACGCCGCAGCGCAGGGAGTCCCGCGTGCTGAACGAGGCCCAGCCTTACCAGTGCATCCGCTGCAGCAAGCCGTTTGGCACGCTCAAGGGAATTGAGTCCATGCTGGGCAAGCTGGCCGGGCATGCGATGTTCCAGGGCGCGGCGGCTGACCGCTTGAAGATGTGCGGCGACTGCCGTGTCATTGACATTTATTCCGCTGACAACGAGCTGAAGATCACAGACATCCGATAGCCCCGAAAGACATTTTTCACGCATGACGCAAGTTCAACTCTCCACCTCGTCCGCCCTGGACGAAGAAACTGCCCGCGCCGAGGTTTACGGCCTGCTGGCCACTTTGCTGCACGCTGCGCCTTCGGCCGAGCTGCATGCCAACCTTCGGGTGGCCGTGACCGAAGCACCGGCACCGGGTGCGCTGCTGGAGTCGTCCTGGGCCGAGCTGGTGGCCGCTGCACGGGCGATGAGCTGCGCCGATATTTCCCGCGAGTACGACGCACTGTTTGGCGGTGTCGGCAAGCCTGAAGTCACCGTGTTCGGCTCGCACTACCTGAGCGGGTTTCTCAATGAAAAGCCGCTGGTCGTGCTGCGCACCGACATTGCCGAGCTGGGGCTGGCGCGCGACGAGACCCAGCTGGAAACCGAAGACCACGTGGCCTATGTGTTGGAGGTCATGCGTTACCTGATCGCCGGGGACGATGTGAGCATTTCCAACCTGACCCGCCAACGCGCGTTTTTTGTGCGCCATGTGCAGCCCTGGTTGCCCGCCATGTGCAGCGCGCTGGCGCAGCACCCGAAGGCTGTTTTTTACCGGGCTGTGGCGGTGTTCACCGAGGCGTTCATCAGCGTCGAATCGCAGGGGTTTGACATGCTGGAATGACGGTGCGCCACCCATCGAAGCCACAACCCCGCAGGCTGTGGTTTCCGAGGCCTGAAAGCCTCCATTTTTGCTATCGTTTTCCCTAGCAAGCCCGTGGGACTTTGTTTGCGTCAGTGACGTGAAACCTTCCACGGCGTACAGTATGCAGAGCTTTGCATACGCATTTTTCGTCAGCCAGTTTTCAGGAGAGCAACATGCAGGAAAACCAGCCAAAACCCTCGCGTCGGGGTTTCTTTTTCGGCGCTGCCGCCACCGGTGCCGCAGCCGCCACTTTGGTCGCGCTGCCAGGCGCACCCCTGCTCGACCTGCCGGCCGAGCCTTCGAAACCAGCACCCGAAAGAGGTGGTGGCTACAGCTTGTCAGAGCACGTCAAGCACTACTACAAAACCACGCGCCTCTGACACCTGTCGGACCGGTTGTCTCTTTGATCTTCAGCCCGGATTCGGGGCGACGGTCCCTCTTTACTTTCCATGGAAAACGCCATGATTCTTACCAAAAAATCCCACAGCATTCACAGCGACCCGGCGCGGCGCGGCTCGTCATCCCGATTCGTGCAAAGTCTCTCGCGTGGGTTGTCTAACGCCCTGCCAACCATGGACCGCCGCGCCTTTTTGCGCCGCTCCGGGCTGGGGGTGGGGGTAGGTCTGGCAGCGACCCAGTTGACCCTGGTCCAGAAGGCCAAGGCGGCCACGCCAGCGACTGGTGACGGCTCCGGAAAAATCGAAGTCAAACGCACGGTCTGCACCCACTGCTCGGTCGGTTGCGCGGTGGACGCCGTGGTCGAAAACGGTGTGTGGGTTCGCCAGGAAGCCGTGTTTGACTCACCCATCAACCTGGGCGCGCATTGCGCCAAAGGTGCGGCACTGCGGGAACACGGTCACGGCGAGTTCCGTCTGCGCTACCCCATGAAATTGGTCAACGGCAAGTATGAGCGCATCAGCTGGGACACCGCCCTGAATGAGATTTCCGCCCGCATGCTGGAGCTGCGCAAAGCCAGCGGCCCGGACTCGGTCTATGTGGTGGGCTCGTCCAAACACAACAACGAGCAAGCCTATCTGCTGCGCAAATGGATGAGCTTCTGGGGCAGCAACAACTGCGACCACCAGGCCCGCATCTGCCACTCCACCACCGTGGCCGGTGTGGCCAATACATGGGGCTACGGCGCCATGACCAACTCCTACAACGACATGCAAAACAGCAAGGCGGCGCTGTACATCGGCTCGAACGCCGCTGAAGCGCACCCTGTCAGCATGCTGCACATGCTGCACGCCAAGGAAACCGGCTGCAAGATGCTGGTGGTGGACCCGCGCTTCACCCGCACCGCCGCCAAGGCGGATGACCACATCCGCATCCGTTCCGGCTCGGACATCCCGTTCATCTTCGGCATGCTGTATCACATCTTCAAGAACGGCTGGGAAGACACCAAGTACATCAACGACCGGGTCTACGGCATGGACAAGGTCAAAGAAGACATCATGGCGAAGTGGACACCTGACAAGGTGGAAGAGGCCTGCGGCGTGCCCGAAGCCCGGGTTTACATGGCCGCTGAAATGATGGCCAAGAACCGGCCGTCGACCATCGTCTGGTGCATGGGCCAGACCCAGCACACGACCGGCAACGCCATCGTTCGTGCCTCCTGTATTTTGCAACTGGCTCTGGGCAACGTGGGCGTATCGGGCGGCGGCACCAACATCTTCCGCGGCCACGACAACGTGCAGGGCGCCACCGACGTGGGCCCGAACCCGGACTCTTTGCCCGGCTACTACGGCCTGGCCGAAGGCTCCTGGAAGCACTTTGCCAAAACCTGGGGGGTGGACTTCGACTGGATCAAGGGCCGCTACGCCTCACCTGCCATGATGGGCAAGCCCGGGATCACCGTGTCCCGCTGGATCGACGGTGTGCTGGAGAAAAACGAGCTGATCGACCAGGACTCCAATCTGCGCGGTGTGGTGTTCTGGGGCCATTCACCCAACTCCCAGACCCGTGGCCTGGAGATGAAACGCGCCATGGACAAGCTGGACCTGCTGGTCGTCATTGACCCATACCCGTCCGCAACGGCCGCCATGGCTGCCATGCCGGGCAAGGCCGAAGACAACAACCCCAACCGTGCCGTGTACCTGCTGCCCGCCGCCACCCAGTTTGAAACCAGTGGCTCCGTCACAGCGTCGAACCGGTCCATCCAGTGGCGTGAAAAAGTCATTGAGCCGCTGTGGGAAAGCCGCAGCGACCACATGATCATGCAGCAGTTCGCCGACAAGCTGGGCTTTGGGAAAGAGCTGTCCAAGAACTTCAAGATGCAAAAGGTCAAGGGCATGGACGAGCCTGTGCCCGAGGACATCCTGCGCGAGATTAATAAAACCTGCTGGACCATTGGCTACACCGGCCAGAGCCCTGAGCGCCTGAAGGCGCACATGCGCAACATGCACCTGTTTGACGTCAAGACGCTCAAGTCCAAAGGCGGCAAGGACAAGGAAACCGGCTATGACACCACGGGTGATTATTTCGGTTTGCCATGGCCTTGCTACGGCACGCCCGAGATGAAACACCCTGGCTCGCCCAACCTGTATGACACCTCCAAGCACGTGATGGAAGGCGGCGGAAATTTCCGCGCCAACTTCGGTGTTGAAAAGGACGGCAAGAACCTGCTGGCCGAAGACGGCTCCCACTCCAAGGGCGCGGACATCACCACCGGCTACCCTGAGTTCGACCACCTGCTGGTGAAAAAACTGGGTTGGTGGGACGAGCTGACGGACGCTGAAAAAACAGCGGCCGAGGGCAAAAACTGGAAGACCGACTCGTCCGGCGGCATCATCCGTGTCGCCATGCAAAACCATGGCTGCCACCCGTTTGGCAACGCCAAGGCCAGAGCCGTGGTGTGGAACTTCCCAGACGCGATTCCGCAGCACCGGGAGCCGCTGTACGGCAACCGGGCCGACCTGCAGGTCAAATACCCCACGCACGACGACAAAAAAGCCTTCTGGCGTCTGCCCACGCTGTACAAGACCATCCAGCAGAAAAACATCGCGGACAAAGTCCACGAAAAATTCCCGCTGGTGATGACGTCCGGCCGGCTGGTGGAGTACGAAGGCGGCGGCGAAGAAACCCGCTCCAACCCCTGGTTGGCCGAGTTGCAGCAGGAAATGTTCATCGAGATCAACCCCAAGGTGGCGGCTGAAAAGGGCATTCGCAATGGCGAACGGGCCTGGGTCAGCACACCGACCGGCGCGCGCCTGAATGTGCAGGCCATGGTCACGGAGCGGGTCGGCCCGGACACCGTTTTCATGCCGTTCCACTTCTCAGGCCGCTGGCAGGGCGCGGACATGCTGGCGTACTACCCCACCGGTGCGGCACCGGTGGTGCGCGGCGAAGCCATCAACACCGGAACCACGTACGGCTACGACAGCGTCACGATGATGCAAGAGACCAAAACAACAGTTTGTAATGTTGAACGTGCCTGAATATGGCCCCCACGTTCCCCACTGCGTGTGGTTCTCTGCCCCCCGAGGGGGCCGTTGCGCCTGCGGCCCGGCGAAGCCGGTTCCGCGGCCCCGGCTGGTGTGAAGCCACCGTCTCCGCGCGACTCACCTTTTGTATGAAAACTTTCCAGGACTCACCATGGCACGGATGAAATTTGTTTGTGATGCAGAGCGCTGCATCGAATGCAACGGCTGCGTGACAGCCTGCAAGAACGAAAACGAAGTACCTTGGGGCGTGAACCGCCGCCGGGTGGTCACGCTCAACGACGGCGTGCCCGGTGAAAAGTCGATTTCAGTGGCCTGCATGCACTGCAGCGACGCACCCTGCATGGCAGTGTGCCCTGTCAACTGCTTTTATCGCACCGATGAAGGTGTGGTGTTGCATGACAAGGACATCTGCATTGGCTGCGGGTACTGCTCTTACGCCTGCCCATTTGGCGCGCCGCAGTTCCCCGCGTCGGGCACCTTCGGCGTGCGCGGCAAGATGGACAAGTGCACCTTCTGCGCCGGTGGCCCGGAAGTCAACGGCAGCCAGGCCGAGTTTGAAAAATACGGACGCAACCGCCTGGCCGAAGGCAAGCTGCCCGCCTGCGCCGAGATGTGCTCGACCAAGGCGCTGCTGGCCGGTGACGGTGATGTGGTGGCGGACATCTTCCGCAACCGCGTGGTGCAGCGCGGCAAGGGCGCTGAAGTCTGGGGCTGGGGCACGGCCTACGGCTCCAAGCAAGCCGGCCAGGCACCTGCCGGAGCCAAGTCATGATGCGGTCCGTTCTACTCATCAGCGTGCTGGCCCTGACCGGGCTGGCGGCCTGCAGCGAAAAGCCGCAAACCGGTGGCGGTGTGAAGAGCGACGTGGCAGCGTTCCAGGGCGCTGACAACAAGTTCGTCGCCCCTGGCTGGAAGCCCGGCGACAAGACCAGCTGGGAGCAGGGCCTGAAAGCCCGTGGCCAGAACACCCAGAACGAGTACAGCAAGATGGGCGCGCCCAACGGGCCCAAGTAACGCGCACGGGAGGTCTTATGAAACATCGTTTAGACATACGCTGTGCAGCGCTGCTGGTCGGGTTGGGTTTGATGGTGTCTGCCGGTCTGGTGCAAGCCCAGACCGCTGCGCCGCAGGCCGCACCTGCCGTGGTGGCGCCGGCTGCCGGAGGCATTCAGGGTCAAAGCATTTTTGAAGTGCGGTCCGAGGCCAGCCAGGACCCCAACTACGCCAAGGAGACCAATGGCGAGCGCGCCAAGGTTCAGCCTGGCAACAACGCGCCCATGTGGCGGCAGGTGGGGGCGGGCGTGACGGGTTACAGCAGCCTGCCCAAATCCGAAGCGCCCGAGGCGGGCAACCTGATTCAGCCGTTTGTGCAGTACCCCGGCTCCCGCGTCACCAATGCGGGGGAGGCCTGGCGGCAGGTGCGCAACCAGTGGCTGATTCCTTACGGCGGCTCGCTGCTGGTGTTGATGGTGCTTGCCTTGGGGATTTTTTACAAAACCAGGGGTGAAATCAAAACCCATGCCCCCGACACAGGCCGAAAAATCGAGCGCTTCACGCCGTTTGAGCGGGCCGCCCACTGGGCCAACGCGATTGCATTTGTGGTCTTGGGGGTCTCCGGTGTGGTGATGGCTTTCGGCAAGTTCTTCCTGCTGCCGCTCATCGGCGGTACCTTGTTTGGCTGGTTGACCTACCTGCTCAAAAACGCGCACAACTTTGCCGGCCCGCTGTTTGCGGTGTCGTTGGTGGTGGTGTTCGTGACATTTGTGAAGGACAACTTTCCGCAGAAGGGTGACATCAACTGGTTGCTCAAAGGCGGCGGTTTGATCGGCGGCGCCGAACCTGCGTCCAATCGCTTCAATGCAGGCGAAAAGATCGTCTTCTGGGGCGGCGTTTTTTCACTCGGTTTGCTGGTCGTGTCGTCGGGTTTTGTGCTCGACAAGATCGTCCCCGGCCTGGTCTATGAACGCGGCACCATGCAGCTGGCCCACATGGTCCATGCCGCCGCCACGGTGCTGATGATGGTCATGTTCATCGCCCACATCTACCTCGGCACCATCGGCATGCAGGGCGCATACCAGGGCATGAAAACCGGCTACGTGGACGAAACCTGGGCCAAGGAACACCACGAGTGGTGGTACGACGATGTCAAGGCCGGCAAGATCCCGGCCCAGCGCACCCCCTTGCCAGATGCAAGCACCACCCCACCAGCACCCACCGCTCAGGCGGCTCACTGAACCCCAAGCTGAACCAAGAGGTTGATATGAACGTGATGAAAAAAGTTGTGCCTTTGCTGTTGCTGGCGGGTTTGTCGGGTGCGGCGTTTGCCAAGCTTCCGGCCCTCAGCGATGAAGCCAAGGCCAAGGCAGCCGAGACGGCAGCCAAAGCCGCCTGGGCGGGCAAGGTTGACAGCTACCAGCTCTGCAAGTCGCAGGACCAGGTGGCCGCCAGGTACTACAAAGTAGCCACTGCCAGCGGCAAACCGACTAAACCGGCAACCACCACACCGCCCTGCGCGGACCCTGGCGCGTTTGTCTACACGGCGGCAGCGCCCGTGGTGGCCAAATCCATCGAGGCCGCGGGTGCACATTCCCCCACGGCCACGGCCGCCGCGCCCCCCAGTGGCCCGCAGACCGACGCCGTGGTCAACCCTGCCAAAAAGCCCTGACCCTGGCTGGACAGTCCCCCAAGGCCGACCCCACCGGGTGTCGGCCTTTTTTGTTGTAGCCTGCACCCATGCCCTCTGACCTGACCCCTGATCCGACGCCTCAACTTCTGCTGCCACGCCTCACGCAGGCCGTGGCCCCGCTGACCTGTGAGATCGCTACCGTCAACGAATACGGCGAGCAGGTGGCGGTGTCCATTCCCGCCGAGCGGGCACTGACGGTGTACGTGGACAAGCGTGAACTGGTCACGCTGATGACGCTGGGTGCCCACCCCGAGCTGTTGGTGCTGGGCTACCTGCGCAATCAGCGGCTGGTGGCCTCGGCGCACGAGGTCGAGTCCATCACCGTCGACTGGGCTGTCAGCGCCGCAGCCGTCAAAACCCGCCACGGCATCACCAACATCGAAGAGAAAACCGCTAAAAAGGTGGTCACCACCGGCTGCGGGCAGGGCAGTGTGTTCGGGGCGCTGATGGACGACGTCGACCAGATCAGGCTGCCGCCGGATGCCCGGCTGAGCCAGCACCAGCTTTATGCGCTGGTCAACACCATCCGCCTCAAGGAAACCACTTATAAGTCGGCCGGCTCGGTGCATGCCTGCGCGTTGTTCAGCGTGGCCGACGCGTTGAGCGACCCCGAGATGCTGCTTTTTGTTGAAGACGTGGGCCGCCACAACGCGATTGACACCATCGCTGGCTGGATGGCCATCAACCCGCAGGTGGCTGCAGCTTCCACGGGTTTTGTTTTCTACACCACCGGCCGGCTGACCAGTGAAATGGTCATCAAGTCCGCGCAGATGAATGTGCCCATCGTCGTTTCACGCAGCGGCATCACGCAGATGGGCCACCAGGTGGCGCAGGCCGTGGGTTTGTGTGCGATTGGCCGCGCCACCCATAAACGGTTTTTGGTCTACGCCAACCCGCAGCGGCTGGCGTTGCAACCCGAGCTGGCTGGGCCCCGGCCCACCCCCGCGCCGCGTACCACGTCGTGACGCCACAGGGGCGATATGCCGACCTGAGACACTTCGGGCATGAATGACGTCACTGCCACCGCCACCGCTGATCTTGAAACCACCCGTACCGACCTGCCCACCGGCTGGCCGCTGACCGCCTGGCTGCGGGCTGGCCTGCGCGCCGCCGTCTTTTTGCCACCCCGCATCGGCGCGCGCAGCCCCGCGCCGTGGCAACTGCTGGTCATTTCCCTGGGCTTGTTCGGGCTGGACCTGGCCTTGCAGCGACTGTCGGTGGTGGGCCCGGCGCGGTTTGACCTGCAGGCTTGGCTGTCTGGTCTGCACAGCGTGCTGGTGTTTGTTGCGCTGATGGGCTGGCTGCTGGCGTCCCGTGCGACTGGCCGCAGCCTGGGGGCCTGCATGGCCGTGTGGCTGGCGGCATCGATACCCAACACGGTGCTGTACGGCGCGCTGATGGCGGCCGTGGCCCACGGATGGGTGACAGCCAACGTGTTGTTTTCGCCCGTGGGGGCATGGGTGATTTTTGGCGTGGCCACGCTTTGGTCGCTGGCCGTGTCCGCCGTGCTGGCAGGCCGCCTGGCGGGCTGGACGTGGCGGGTGGCCGTGCTGGCTCTGGTGCTGGCGAGCAGCGCCGCGCTCACGGTGTGGCAGTTCACGGCCCGGCCGTGGCTGGCGGACGAGTCCCTGGACGGCAGCGTCGAAGCCCCGCGCTTGCACCTGAGTCAGCAGCTGTTTGAAGACCAGCAAGCGCTGCTGGCGCAGCAACTGAACGCCATCGCGCCGCCAGACGCCACCGCCGGGGACCAGCCCCAGGTCTATGGCCTGGTCTTCGCCCCCTATGCGGCCGAAGACGTGTTCAAACGCGAAAGCGCGCTGGTCGCCGACGTGCTGGCCCAGCGCTTCGGTGCCCAGGGCCGGGTGGTGCAACTGCTCAACCACACCGCCACCGCGCAAACCCACCCGTGGGCCACGCCGCTGAATCTGCAGCGCAGCCTGCACGGCCTGGCCCAGCGCATGAACCCCCAGCGCGATGTGCTGGTGGTCTACCTCACGTCGCATGGCGCGCAAAACTTCCAGCTGGCCGCGTCCCACTGGCCGCTGGAGGTCGAGCCGCTGACCCCCGCCGTGCTGCGCGCCGCACTTGACGCGGCGGGCATTCAGCACCGCGTGGTGGCGGTGTCGGCCTGCTTTTCTGGTGGCTGGGTCGATGTGCTGGCCGACCCGCACACGCTGGTGATGACCGCCGCCGACGCCACCCACACGTCTTACGGCTGCGGGCGCTTGTCCGAGCTGACGTTTTTTGGCCGCGCCCTGTTCGACGAGCAACTGCGCCGCAGCCATTCGTTCGAACAGGCTTTTGCCGCCGCCGTGCCGGTCATCCGCCAGCGTGAAATCGACGCGGGCAAGCCCGACGGGTTTTCCAACCCGCAGATCCGCATGGGCGCCGCCATCGCCCCGGTGCTGCAGGCGCTGGCGGCGCGGCTGGACGCGCCCGAGACGGCCCTGCCACGGCTTGAAACACCCTCCAAACCATCAAATTAGCGCCCAATCACCGTCCGGCCTACGGATTTAAATCCTGCAGTGCTATGAATTAAGGAGCGCTCTGGTACGCAAGGCTGGCGGGCCGAATTGCCCGTTCGCCTGCGCTGGCCGGCCGGTTTGCGTTAAGGTTCAGCGCATGAACACACTTTTTATTCGACTGGGCTGGCGCACGCTGTGGCGCGATCTGCGCGCTGGCGAGTTGCGCCTGCTGATCGTCGCGGTGACGCTGGCCGTGGCGGCGCTGACGGCCGTGGGCTTTTTTGCCGACCGGCTCAAGGGCGGCCTGCAACGTGACGCACGCCAGCTGCTGGGCGGTGATGCGGTGATCCGCAGCGACGGCCTGACCCCCGCTGCCTACATCGCCAAGGCCCAGGCGCTGGGGCTGCAGGCGGTGTCCACTGTCAGTTTTCCGACCATGGGCCGCGCCACCGACGCCGACGGCGGGGCCAGCAAGCTGGTGTCGTTCAAGGCGGTGCCCACGGGCTACCCGCTGCGCGGCAACCTGAAAATTGCCAACGACACCGACCTGACAGTCGACGCCGGCCAATCCACCCGCGAGATTCCCGCCCCCGGCACCGCCTGGGCCGACGCGTCGCTGATCGACGCCCTGGGCCTCAAACTCGGCCAGACGCTGCTGATGGGCGACGCGCCCTTCAAGCTGACCCGCGTCATCGTGCAGGAGCCCGACCGCGGCGGCGGTTTTGTGAGCTTTGCCCCGCGCGTGATGATCAACCAGGCTGACGTGGCCGCCACTGGGCTGATCCAGCCGGCCAGCCGCACCAGCTACCGTTTTGCCGTGGCCGGGACTGACAAAACCGTGGCCGAGTTCACCGCCTGGGCACGCGAAGAGATCAAAAAGCCGTTCGAGCAATCGGGCGCACGCGGCGTGCGGCTCGAATCCCTGGAGTCCGGCAGCCCCGAGATGACCCAGACCCTGAACCGGGCCGAGAAGTTCTTGAACCTGGTTGCGCTGCTGGCCGCCCTGCTCAGCGCTGTGGCCGTGGCCATTGTGGCGCGCGGTTTTGCCGCCAAACACCTGGACGACTGCGCCATGCTGCGTGTGCTGGGCCAGCCGCAGCGCACCATTGCGCTGGCGTACGCGTTCGAGTTTGTGCTGGCCGGGCTGTTCGCCAGTGCGCTGGGCGTGGCGCTGGGTTTTGCCGTGCACTACGCCTTTGTGCTGCTGCTGGCCGGGCTGGTCGAAACCGCGCTGCCCGCCGCCACGCTGTGGCCCGTGGCCTTCGGCATGGGCATGGGGCTGACGCTGCTGTTGTCGTTTGGCCTGCCACCGGTGCTGCAGCTGGCTCAGGTGCCGCCGCTGCGCGTGATTCGCCGTGACGTGGGCAGCCTGCGGCCCGCCTCGGTGGCGGTGCTGGGTGTGGGCATGCTGGGCTTTGCTGCGCTGCTGGTGGCGGCCAGCAGTGACTTGAAGCTGGGGCTGATCGCCGTGGGTGGTTTTGCCGGCGCGGTGCTGGTGTTTGCCGCCGCCAGCTTTGCCGTGGTGAAGATCTTGCGCGCCAGCGTCAATGAAACCCGCGCCCCGCGCTGGCTGGTGCTGGCCACTCGCCAGCTGTCGGCCCGGCCGGTGTACGCCGTGGTGCAAACCAGCGCCCTGGCCGTTGGCCTGCTGGCGCTGATGCTGCTGGTGCTGCTGCGCACCGATTTGATCAGCAGCTGGCGGCAAGCCACCCCGGCAGACGCGCCCAACCGCTTTGTCATCAACGTGCAGCCCGAGCAGGGCGACGCGTTTCAGCAGGCCCTGCGCAGCGGCGGCGTGAAAAAGTTCGACTGGTACCCAATGATTCGTGGCCGGCTGGTGGAGGTCAACGGCCAGCCCATCACACCGGACAACTTCACCGACGACCGCGCCAAACGCCTGGTGGACCGGGAGTTCAACCTGTCCAACAGCCTCGTCCAACCCGACTCCAGCACCGTGGTGGCCGGCCGCTGGACGGAAGGTGAAAAAGACGCCATCAGCGTGGAACAAGGCCTGGCCGACACCCTGGGCCTGAAGCTGGGTGACGCGCTCACGTTTGACATGGGCGGCCAGCTCAGCACCGCCAAAATCACCAGCCTGCGCAAGGTGGACTGGGGTTCGCTACGGGTCAACTTTTTTGTCATGTACCCGGTGGCCACCGTGCCCGATGTGCCGGTGTCCTTCATCAGCGCCTTTCGTGCGCCTGACGCCGCAGCCGTGGTGCCCGGCCAGCCGCGTCCCCCGAGTTTTGACAACCAGCTGGTGCGGCAATTCCCCAACATCACCAACGTGGACATGACCAGCACGCTCAGCCAGGTGCAGCGTGTGCTGGACCAGGTGATTCGGGCGGTTGAGTTTTTGTTCGGCTTCACGCTGGCGGCCGGGCTTGTCGTGCTGTTCGCGGCGATCACCGCCACCCGGGAAGAGCGCGCCAAGGAGTTCGCCATCATGCGGGCCGTGGGCGCCCGGGCGTCCCTGCTGCGGCAGGTGCAGCGCGCCGAGCTGGCCGGCGTGGGCCTGTTGGCGGGCTTTTTAGCCTCCATCGTGGCGCTGGCTGTTGGCTGGGCGCTGGCGCGTTATGTGTTTGACTTCAGCTGGACCGGCTCCTGGAC
>JBJXEI010000208.1:0-8136 GCA_046154065.1 Polaromonas sp.
GCCTGAGCGTGCCGCACCCGCGCATGGCGCAGCGCGCCTTTGTGCTGGTGCCGCTGGCCGACCTTGCGCCGGGCTTGGTCAGCGCCGCGCAGCTGGCATCGGTGGCGCACCAGGGGATTGAAAAAACGGGCGTTTCGTTGGCTTGAATCGGCTTCAAGCCCCAGCCGTCACGGGGCCAGCCGCTCCATCAGCCAGCTGCCGTCGGCCTGCAGCAGGTAACGCAGGCGGTCATGCAGGCGGCTGCGGCGGCCCTGCCAGAACTGCCAGTGGTCGGGTTTGAGGCGGTAGCCGCCCCAGTGCGGCGGGCGGGGCGGGTGCTCGCCGAACTGCTCGGCAAAGGTTTTTTCGCTGGCTTCCAGCACGTTCCGGTTGGCCACCACCTCGCTTTGCGGGCTGGCCCAGGCACCGATGCGGGAGCCCAGCGGGCGGCTGTGGAAGTAGGCGTCGCTTTCGACGTCGGAGATTTTCTCGACCACGCCTTCAATGCGCACCACCCGCTCCATCTCCACCCAGTGGAACTGCAGC
Organism: Polaromonas sp.; assembly: GCA_046154065.1. Taxonomy (GTDB): domain Bacteria; phylum Pseudomonadota; class Gammaproteobacteria; order Burkholderiales; family Burkholderiaceae_C; genus Polaromonas. Next base: position 526 of record JBJXEI010000208.1, read on the forward strand.
GCGGCACACGGGTTGCCCGCCAGTTCGTGGCCTTTGCGGCTGTCGTAGTTGGTGAACCAGACCGGCCCCCGGGCGTCCAGCCCCTTGATGAGCACGATGCGGGTGGACGGGCGCAAATCACCCCCCACCGTGGCCAGGGTCATGGCGTTGGGCTCGGGGATTTTCTCGGCAATGGCCTCGTCCAGCCACTGCTGAAACAACTGCTGGGGGTTGGTGCTGGCGTCCTGCTCGCTGAGCTGGGCGCGTTCATAACTTTGGCGAAGGTCGGCCATGGGGGTGGGGGAGGTCATAGGGCCAATTGTGCACGGTGGTGGTGGCGCGTCGCGGTTGAGGGGGCAAACCTGCGCCGTGTCATTTGCTATGCATTTGATAGCTAATCAGGCATGTAAAACCATGGCCGGAGGCACTTTTCATCGCTAAACGGGCTGTTGCTACCTTAAAAATTAACCCTGATGTTAATTTTTAAGCCTTTTGAGTGCCCCGCAAGCGCCAAATCAGCGCCTGAGGTAGATTCACCCGCCTGACGGCCGCGACACGACGGCTGAGCCCCAAACACCCACAAGGAAACCACGATGCCCACCCTGAACATCAACGGCAAAGACCAGGCGGTCAATGTGCCGGACACCACCCCCATCCTCTGGGCCCTGCGTGACACGCTGGGCATGACCGGCACCAAGTTTGGCTGCGGTGCGGCGTTGTGCGGCGCGTGCACCGTGCACCTGAACGGCGCGGCGATCCGCTCCTGCATCACGCCGATTTCTGCAGCAGTCGGCCAAAAAATCACCACCATCGAGGCGGTGGGCAGCCAGCGCGTGGGCCAGGCGGTGCAGGCGGCCTGGGTCAAACACGACGTGGCCCAGTGCGGCTACTGCCAAAGCGGCCAGGTCATGAGCGCCACCGCCTTGCTGCGCAACAACAAAAAGCCCAGTGACGCCGACATCGACGCGGCCATGGCGGGCAATGTCTGCCGCTGCGGCACCTACGTGCGCATTCGCGCTGCCATCAAAGACGCTGCCGCCACGCTGGCTTGAAGGACACCACCATGTACAACACCACCCAAGCCGATTTATCCCATCACCTGCCCAAAGGCCTGCAGGCCATGATGAACGCTTCGCACGGCGCTCTTGAAAACGAAGCAACGGCTGCCCTGGACCGCCGCCGTTTTCTGAAAGTCGCCACCGCCAGCGGTTTTGCGATGGGAGCCTTTCCCCTGGCGGCGCTGGCCCAAACCACCGCGCCCGCTTCGCCCGCTGCCACCGGCCTGAAGCCGACCCAGCAGCCGTCCGCCTTTGTGCAAATCGCCCGGGACGGCACCGTCACCGTGACCATCAACCGCCTGGACTTTGGCCAGGGTGTGCAAACCGGTCTGCCAATGATCCTGGCCGAGGAGCTGGACGCCGACTGGACCCGTGTGAAAAGCCGCCACGGCAATGCCGACCCGGCCTACGTGGACCCGGCCTTTGGCATGCACATCACCGGGGGCTCAGGCTCGATCAAAAACTCCTACACCCAGTACCGCGAGCTGGGTGCCCGTACCCGCGCCATGCTGGTGGCTGCTGCGGCCCAGCAGTGGGGTGTCAGCGCCAGCAGCCTGCGCACCGAAAAAGGCTTTGTGGTCGGCCCCGGTGGCAAAAAGCTCGGCTACGGTGTGCTGGCAGACGCAGCCATGAAGTTGCCGGTGCCCGAGACGGTCACGCTGAAAAGCCCGAAAGACTTCCGCATCATTGGCCAGCCCACACGGCGGCTGGACGCGCGGGACAAGTCCACCGGCCAGCAGTCCTACGGCATCGACGTCCGCTTGCCGGGCATGCTGACGGCCGTGGTCGCGCACCCGCCGGTGTTTGGCGGCAAGGTGGGCACGCTGGACGACGCGGCCGCCCGTGCCGTGCCCGGCGTGAAGGCCGTGCTGCGCGTGCCGCTGGACCGGGGCGGTGAAGGGGTTGCCGTGCTGGCCGACGGCTACTGGGCTGCCAAGCAGGGGCGTGACGCGCTGAAAGTGGACTGGAACACCAGCGCCGTCGAGAAGGTGGACAGCACTACCCAGCTGGCCAGCTACCGCCAGCTGGCGCAAAAAATAGGCGCGCTGAAGTACAAGGCCGACATGGCTCCGCTGGCCGCCGCGCCGAAAAAAATCAGCGCCGAGTTTGTCTTTCCTTACCTGGCCCACGCGCCCATGGAGCCGCTGAACTGCACCGTGCAGCTGAGCGGGCAGGGCGCTGACGCCAAGGCCGAGCTGTGGCTGGGCACCCAGATGCCGGGCATCGACACCATGGCGGCTGCCACCGTGCTGGGCGTGGCCCCGCAGAACATCAAGATGAACGTGCAGATGGCTGGCGGTGGTTTTGGCCGCCGCGCCATCCCGTCCAGTGATTACGTGGTCGAAGCCTGCGGCGTGGCCAAGGCGGCCCGTGCTGCGGGCCTGAGCGAGCCGGTGCGCACCCTCTGGAGCCGTGAGGACGACATCAAGGGTGGCTACTACCGCCCGATGCACGTGCACCGCGCCGAGATCGGGTTTGACGCCCAGGGCAAGGTGCTGGCCTGGGACCACGTCATCGTCGGCCAGTCCATCATCACGGGCTCACCGTTTGAGGCCTTCATGGTCAAGGACGGCGTGGACGACACCATGGTCGAAGGCATGAAAGCCCCGTACGACCTGCCGATGCAGCTGTCGGTGCACCACCCCAAGGTGAATGTGCCGGTGTTGTGGTGGCGCAGCGTGGGCTCGACCCACACCGGCTACGTGATGGAAACGCTGATCGACGAGATCGCCCGCGCCACCAGCCAGGACCCGGTCGCCTACCGCATGAAACACTTCGGCACCCAGCACCCGCGCCACAGCAGCGCGCTGCAGCTGGCGGTGGACAAGTCCGGTTACGGCAAGCGCCCACTGGCCGCCGGCCGGGCCTGGGGCGTGGCGGTGCACGAGTCCTTCAACACCGTGGTGGCCTATGTGGTCGAGGCGTCTGTCAAGGACGGCGCGCCGGTGCTGCACCAGGTCACGGCGGGGGTGCATTGCAACCTGGCCATCAACCCCACCAGCATCGAGGCGCAAATCCAGGGCGGGGCGCTGATGGGCTTGTCGATGTGCCTGCCGGGTGCCGCCATCACGTTGAAAGACGGCGTGGTCGAGCAAAGCAACTTCGGGGACTTTGCCGTGCCGCGCATCACCGACATGCCCGGTGTGGCGGTGCACATCGTGCCCAGCGCTGAGGCGCCCACCGGCATCGGCGAGCCTGGCCTGCCGCCGCTGGCACCGGCCTTTGCCAACGCACTGGCCCAGCTGACGGGCAAGCCCCTGCGCGAGCTGCCGTTCAAGCTGGCGTGAGTCTGTTGAAGCGGGCGATGCCATGACGGCGCTGCCGACTGTGCTGGTGCTGGCCTCGGGCCGGGGGGCGCGGTTTGCGGCGTCCGGCGGTACGGTACACAAGCTGCAGGCCGACCTGGCCGGCAAACCCGTGTTGCAGCACACCCTGGACGCGGTGCGCACCAGCGGCCTGCCCTGGCACCTGGAAGACGTGGGCCACGCTGGTATGGGCGACTCGATCGCCGCAGCCGTTCGCGCAACATCGGCCACAGCGGGCGCGGCGGGCTGGCTCATCCTGCCGGGGGACTTGCCTTTGGTGCAGCCCGACACGCTGCGGCGCATCGCCAACGCAGCGCCCAGCCCGGTGCTGGTGCCCGTTTACCAAGGCCAGCGTGGCCACCCAGTGCGTTTTGCGGCCGGATGTGGCCCGGAATTGATGGATTTAAAGGGTGAGAAGGGGGCTGCCAAGGTGTTGATTGCCTATGCTGCTATGAATTTTGTAGCGTTTTTGTCGGTGGACGACGTTGGCATCGTCACCGACATCGACACGCTGGACGACCTGCAGCGAGCGCACGCCTTGTTGGCTGCACGCTGACCGGCTGTTCAGGGCGGGGCCAGCTGCAGCAGGCGCGCGAGCGCAGCGTCAGGCATGCCCAGCTGCGCCAGGGTGTCGTGTGTCAGCCGGGCGTAGTCCCGCGTGAAGCCGTAGCGGCCCTTGGCCTCGGCAAAAATCTGGGCGTAAACCGCATCGGGCAGGGGCCCGGTGTAGTTCGGGCTTTGCCGTGACAGGGTGAAGGCCAGCGCCCGCACCGGGCCGCCGGGCGTGCGGCAATGCAGCCATTTCGGGTCGTACACGCCGTTGGGCATTTCACGTGCCCACAACGCGGGCAGGGTGGCCGCCACCTCGGCCTGCGGCAGCCGAAACGCCACACCTTTGCAGCTGCCACCACTGAGCAGCGCAAACACCAGCCCCGGGCAGTCGGGGCTGCCCCGGTTCACACGGCTCCACATTTTCAACGCCCGGTGGTAGCCGTGCACGCGGGCCGGGCGCTGCTCGGCAAACTCGAACTCCGGCCGCCAGATCAGGGAGGCGTAGCCAAAAATCCACAGGTCAGACGCGCCGCCCCATTGGTTCAGCACGGTGTCGAACATGTGGTCGGCGGGGCGGGCCGACCGGGGTGGTGAGGGTGGGGTGGTCACAGCCACACTTTACAATGCGGCCAGTTTTTAAAAAGGACCCTGCCATGTATTCTGAAGATGAAGATACCCCCAAGCGCGCTGCCCTGATCGTGGTGTTCGGTGTTGTTGCCGCCGTGGTCGTCGGTGTCGTGGCGTTCGGCGCCATGCACCGCAAGCCAGCCACGGCTCCGTCGACCGTGCTGGCCACTGCCACCGCGATGGTGGCGGCCGCTCCTGCGGGCGATGCGTCTGCCGTTGCCCTGGCCGCGTCGGACGCCGCCAGCATCAAGATTGAAAACGGCGTGGTCAAGTTCTACTTTGCCTCCGGCAAGGCTGACCTGGCACCGGGCGCGGGCGAGGCGCTGGCCGATGTGGTCAAGCAGGCCAAAGAAGGCGCATCGTCAGGCCGCAAGCTGCTGGTGTCGGGTTTTCATGACGCCACGGGCGACGCCGCCAAGAATGCCGAGCTGGCCAAACAGCGCGCTATCGCCGTGCGCGACGCACTCAAGGCCGCTGGTGTGGCCGAGTCCCAGGTCGAGCTGAAAAAGCCGGAAGAAACGCTGGCTGGCAGCAACGCCGAAGCGCGCCGGGTGGAAGTCAGCGTTCAGTAAACCCACCCATCCATGGGGCACAAGGGTCGCTTTGGCGGCCCTTTTTTTGGCTGCGTTTTTTTACGTGCTGCCGCGCACCACCAGCTCATACCCCAGGTCGATCTGGGGCTGGGCCACGGTTTTGCCGCTCATCAGCGCCAGCAGCATCTGCGCGGCCGACGTGCCAATGTCGGCCCGTGGGGTGCGCACGGTGGTCAGGGGGGGCAGCATCTGGTCGCTGCCAGTCAGGTCGTTGAACCCGGCAATCGCCACACGCTGCGGCACGTCGATCTTCAGGCGCAGCGCCGCCAGCAACGCGCCTTGCGCCAGGTCGTCATTGCAAAAAAACACGGCGTCAACGGGCGGGTGCTGCGCCATGATCTGCTCGAACATCTGTGCGCCCAGGGCAATTGACGATGGCGCGGGGTTGAGCCACTCCAGTTTGGTGTCGTAGCGCCCGGCAGCGCGCAGCTCACGCCGCCAGCCTTCCAGCCGCTGCAGGGTGCGCGGGTCCAGCTGGGCGGCGGCAAAGGCAATGCGCTGGCGGCCCTGTTGCAGCAAGTAGCGGGTCATCTCGGCCCCGGCATCGGCCTGAGACAAGCCCACGCAGTAGCTGCCGGGCACCCCGGCGGACTCCATCAAATGCACACAGGGCACGCGACTTTGCGCAATCAGGGCGCGGGTGGCGTCGCTGCGGTCAAACCCGGTCACCAGCAAGCCGGCGGGGCGGTGAAGCAGTTGCTCCCGCAGCAGGTGTTCTTCTTCTCCGGTGTCGTAGTGCGTCACGCTCATCAGGGTTTGGTAGCCGGCCGGGCGCAGGGTGCGCTGCACGGCTTCCAGCAGGTCCACGAACAGCGCGTTGGACAGCATCGGGATCAGCACCGCCACGTGGGAGCTGTGGCGCGACGCCAGCGCGCGCGCCGCTGGGTCGGGCACGTAACCCAGCTTGTTCGCCGCCGCCTGCACCCGGGCCACCAGCTGTGCGTCCACCGCCCGTTCACCGCGCAGCGCACGCGACACGGTGATGGGGCTGACCCCCGCCGCGTGGGCCACGTCGGCCAGCGTCACGCGGCCCGTGGCACGGGCACGGGCCACGGACGGGGTGCGTGTCGGGAAAGGGGCGGGGTGGTCGCTCATGGTGGGGCGTGCAAGGTGGGTTTCAGTTCAGGGTAACTACTAACTTGTTGTGCCGTCATGTTGTCATAGAATAGCGCTATCCAGAGACATGGGCAATGAATTGTTTCGCAGACAGAATTTGGGATTCTGCTTGTTGAGGTATGTCAGTGCTCCAGCGTCTTTTCTTTATTATTTTTGGACAGCGCTATCCTTCGGCGCTTTCCACTCAAGCCAAAAAATGATTCCATCGATTGTCATCATGGGTGTGGCCGGTTGCGGCAAATCCAGCCTGGGGGTTGCTGTTGCGGCGGTCACTGGCCAGCGCCTGCTGGAAGGCGACGACTACCACAGTCCCCAAAGCAAGGCCAAAATGAGCCAGGGCGTAGCCCTGCTCGACGCCGACCGTGAGGGCTGGCTGGGCCTGCTGGCCGGCGAGTTGCGCGCCCATGCGGGCGGGCTGGTGCTGACCTGTTCAGCCCTGAAAAAAAGCTACCGCGACCGGCTTCGCAATGCGGCGCCAGGCCTGCGTTTTGTGTACCTCGAAATCAGCCGCGAAGAAGCCCTGGCACGTGTGGAAGCGCGCGCTGCCCAGCATTTTTTCTCCACCAGCCTGGTCGACAGCCAGTTCGCCACGCTGGAGTCGCCGTTGGGTGAACCCGGTGTGCTGGGCGTGGACGCCACGGCACCGCTGGCCCAGCTGCAAACCCAGGTCGCCGCCTGGATGACCGACAAGGACAACGCATGAGCGCCGAAGCTTCCAACCCCTCTTCCCCGTCCAGCCCTTTTCAGCGCTGGATCAACACCGCCATGGCGGCTTGCCTGGGCGTCATGGCGGTGGCCGTGTTTGTCAATGTCGTGATGCGTTACGGCTTTGGCAGCGGCATTGCCGCCAGCGAAGAGCTGAGCCGCCTGCTGTTTGTCTGGATGGTTTTCATCGGTGCCACGGGTGCCTACCCGGCGGGCGAACACATGGCCTTCACCTCCCTGGTGGGGGCGCTGAGCCACAAACCCCGGGTCATGCTGGTGATGACCTTGCTCATCCGCCTGCTGGTGCTGCTGGGCTGCGGCTTGATTGCCTGGGGCGCCTGGCAACAGGTGCTGGTGGGCTTGACCAGCTACTCGGTGGTGCTGGGCTACCCGGTGGCGCTGTTGCCGCTGCCCGCCTTCCTGTGTGCGGTGGCCATCGGGGTGATGGCACTGCTGGAATTGATCAAACGCACGCCGCTGGACCTCGGTCACGGCGCAGAAGTGGAATAAGAACATGACAAACGAAGGCTTGGCATTCATCGTCTTTGCGGGCGGCATGCTGCTGCTCATGGGTATTGGCATGAACATGGCGCTGGCGCTGGTCCTGACGGGCGCGGGCATGGCGTGGACGCTCGATTTCTGGGACACCCAGTTACTGGCACAAAACCTGGTGGC
>JBJXEI010000209.1:0-3103 GCA_046154065.1 Polaromonas sp.
AGCAGCCGCCCGCCCACTTCCAGCGTGTTGTCTTTGGTGATGGTCACGTCGTTCAGCACCATGCTGGCATTGACGCGCCAGTGGCGGCTGAGCTGCCCGGCAAAGTCAAACTCCAGCCCGCGGCTGCTGATTTCCCCGGCCGCCACCGAGTTGCTGGTGCTGATCGGGTCGGCGGTCAGCACGTTGCGTTTGCGGATGTCGAACAGCGCAGCGGTGGCCCCCATGCGCTGGTCCGCGCTTTCCCATTTGCTGCCCGCTTCCAGGGCGCGGCCGGACTCTGGCGCAAAGGCGCGCGCCAGCGCGTCAGAACCGGTGTTGGGCCGAAACGACTTGCCCGCGTTGGCATACACCGTCCACTGCGCCGTGGGCAGCCAGCTCAGCCCAACCCGGGGTGTGGTGGCCGATGGGCTTTGTTCGGTCGTGACCAGCGTGCGGCGGTTGTCCAGCGACTGGCGGTAGTGGTCCATCCGCAGCCCGGCCAGCAGCCGCCAGTGGGCCGACAGCTTGAGCGTGTCCTGCACATACAGCGCGGTGTTGCGCTGCTGCTCCAGCGTGCTGGTGTTGGGCAGCGGGGTGGGCTGCGGCTGGCCGTAGACCGGGTTGTAGACATTGATGGCGTAGGGCGCGGCGGTGCTGGGGTTGGCGCGCAGCATGAGCGTGTCAAAGTTGAAGCGAAAGGTCTCCAGCCCCAGCAGCAGTTCGTGCTCAAAACCGGCTGTTTTCAGCGTGCCTTGCAGCTCCGCCTGCAGCGCCAGGTCGTCGGTGCTGTAGTCGCGAAAGCGGCGCTGGCGCGTCAGTGTGGCGTTGTCCGGGCGCAGCGCGGTGGCTTCGGTTGAAAAGCCCTGCAGCGTGGTTTCACGGTAAGACAGCCCAACGCGGCTGCTCCACTGATCGCTCCATTCATGCGTCAGCACCAACTGGTGGCTGTTGTTGTGGATGGTGATGTTTCCGTCAGCAGGCTCACCCAGAAAGCGCGCCCGCGCCACCGCGCCCAGCTGGTTGTTCACGGCCACCACACCCCGGTCCAGCGGCGTGGACTGGCGCAAAAACTCGCCGGTGTAGTCCAGCACCGTGTCCCGCCCCAGCTTCCAGGTGAAGGCCGGTGCCAGCACGCGCCGTTCGGTGCTGACCTGGTCGCGAAAGCTGTTTTTGTCTTCCACCGCCAGGTTCAGCCGGTAGGCCACATTTGCCCCCAGGGGGCCGGTGCTGTCCAGCGCGCCGCGCTTTAAACCTTGGCTGCCCACGTAACCTTCTGCCGCATGGGCTGGTTTGAACTGCGGTTTTTTGCTGACGATGTTCAGTGTGCCGCCCGGCTCGCTGCTGCCGTACAGAGCGGCGGCGGGGCCTTTCAAAAACTCCACCCGCTCCACCGCAGCCAGGTCACGCGGCGCGTTGAAGCCCCGGTTGGCTGAAAAGCCGTTGAGCAGCGTCGCCATGCCGGTGTTTTCATTGCCGGGCAGGCCGCGAACGGCCACGTTGTCCCACAGGCCGCCAAAGTTGTTCTGGCGCGACACGCCACCCACGTAGTCCAGCAGGTCGTCCAGCCGGGTCGCCCCCAGGCCGTCCATGGCCTGGCGTGTCATCACCCGCACCGACTGGGGCAGCTCACGCAGCGGCAGGCTGGTTTTGGCGCCTGCGGCTTCGGTGCTGACATACGCGCCAGACTCGGTGCGGCCCACCACTTCGACGGTGGGCAGGCTGGCGGTTTGGGCCAGGGCAGGCCCGGCCAGCAGGGCAGAGGCGGCCACGGCTGCCGGGATGCGTTGAAAGGCGCTTGGTTTTTGGGTGGTTTTCATAAAAAGGTGCAGTCAAACAATTCGCGGGGGAGTCGATGGGGTCAGGGGCGCTGGTTGTTCGCCATGCCGCGCGCCAGCGTGGTGATGTTGTGGCGCATCAGCTGCAGGTAGCTGCCGGCCGGGCCACTGGGCGCAGACAGCGCGTCGACATACAGCGCCGGGCCCACGGTGGCGCCAGCGTCCCGGCTGAGCTGGGCCAGCAGCTTGGGGTTGCTCATGTTTTCAATGAACACGGCGCGGATTTTTTCGCGCCGGATCTGGCGGACCAGCTGCGCCACCTGTTGGGCGCTGGGCTCGGTGTCGGTGGACAAACCCTGCGGCGCCAGGAACCGAATGCCGTAACGCGCTCCGAAGTAGCCAAACGCATCGTGGGACGTGATGACCTGGCGCTGGCTGGCGGTGAGCGGCGCGAATTGCGCGGTGGCAAACGCGTCCAGCGCCTGCAGATCCGCCGCATAGGCTTCGCTGCGGCTCTGGTAGGTGGCGGCACCTGCGGGGTCCAGCTGGCCCAAGGCGGCGGCGATGTTACGCACGTACAGCACGACCAGGGTGGGGTTTTGCCAGGCATGGGGGTCGGCGTGGGCATGGCTGCTGTTTGCTGGCATGGATCGCACTGCCACGCCTTGCGAGGCGATCACCGTAGTGCCTTTGTAGCCGGCCGCGCGGCTCAGTTTTTGCGCCCATGGTTCAAACCCCAGGCCATTGACCACCAGCAGGCGGGCTTGCAACAGGTTTTTGGCGTCGCTGGGCTTGGGCTGAAAAACATGCGCGTCTTCGTCCGGCCCGACCAGCGTGCTGACCGTGACACGTTCGCCGCCGACGACCCGCACCAGGTCGCCCAGAATGCTGAAGCTGGCCATCACGGGCAATGGGTCGGCTGCCAGGCTGGCGACGCTGGTGCACAGCAGCCCGGTGGCAAGGCTGATTTTGAAGGCTTGACGCCTGGCGTTGACAGAGTGCATGGGGGAGGGCCCTGGAGTTGAAAAAATCAGGCCACGCGGTGCGCGGGGTTCAGCCCGCGCAGCGCACGGGGCAGCCAGCCGCCGGGGGCCAGCAGCAGCGAAGCGCCGTACAGGCCGCCTGCGCAGGCAATGATGGTCGGGCCGGACGGGGTGTCGAAGTGGTAGGACAGCAGCAGCCCGGCGCAGGCGGCCAGCATGGCCTGCACCGCGCTGTTGACGAGCTGGGCGGGCAGGGTGTCGTGCCACAGCCGGCTGGACACGGCGGGCAGCATCATCAGGCCCACGGCCATCAGCGTGCCCAGGGTTTGAAACCCGGCCACCAGGTTGACGACCACCAGCATCAAA
>JBJXEI010000210.1:0-18059 GCA_046154065.1 Polaromonas sp.
TGACATGGCCCTCAAAGTTTCGGCCTGGCTGGTGAGCATCGGTGTATCAGCCGCCGTGTTCATGCTGTACACACGCGCCGACTTCATGGTGGGGCTGGCCAACCAGGTCTGGGGCTGTTTCTGAGCCATTGCGACGTGTTTTTTGAATGAATTTCGCCCGCTGCCTAGGTGTTAATTGCCCAGGCAGCTATAACTTTAATAGCAAAGCGCATGAAGTCAGACCTCACCTTGACCGACACCTCCCCGACAGACGCCGACACCCACCTTCATGGCACAGAGCCGCCATCAGCCTGGGTACAACGCTGGGCGCACCTGATCAAACCCAACGGTCATGTGCTGGACCTGGCCTGCGGCAGGGGTCGCCACACGCACTGGCTGGCCAAGCGCCAGCACCTGGTGACCGCCGTGGATATCTCTCAGACGGCACTGAACAGCATTGATCTGCCTGCATCGTGTTGCGAAAAAATAACCGCAGATCTTGAAAACGCGCCCTGGCCCCTGCCGCATCGCCAGTTTGACGCGGTGGTGGTGACCAACTACCTGTGGCGTGCCTTGATGCCGACGCTGATCACCAGCCTGGCCCCGGGCGGCGTGCTGATTTACGAGACTTTTACAGAAGGCAACGGGACCGTGGGCAAACCCTCCAGACCTGATTTTTTGCTTCGCACCGGGGAATTGCTGGCGGCATTTGCTGCGTTGCGGGTGGTGGCATTCGAAGACGGTTTTGAGTCCCGGCCTGCACCTCAGCCCAGCCAAACCATGCAACGTTTTGTACAGCGCATCGCGGCGGTCAACCCTGTGCCCAGTACAGAGCCCGTGCGCTATGCGCTCACCAACAGTCACCGGGAAAACACCCCGCAAACCGCCTAGCCAGCCATTTCCAGCTAGGTAGAATGCAATCACCGCCGACTGGCCGGTGGTTCCCACAGGCCCCCAGCGCGGCAGACTTCAAGGCAAGCATCCACACATGAACCCTATTACAGGCAGCATCGTTGCATTGGTTACGCCCATGCACGAAGACGGCAGTGTCGACTACCCGGCGCTGCGAAAATTGGTCGACTGGCACATCGCCGAGGGCACTGACTGCATCGGCGTGGTGGGCACCACGGGCGAGTCACCCACCGTCAATGTAGAAGAGCACTGCGAAATCATTCGGGTCTCGGTCGAACAGGCCAAAGCGGCCCATAACGTCGTCAATGGCCGACGCATCCCCATCATGGCCGGTTGCGGCGCCAACTCAACGGCTGAGGCGATTGAGCTGGCTAAATTTGCCCAGCAAGTGGGTGCGGACTGCCAGTTGCAGGTCGTGCCCTACTACAACAAGCCCACGCAAGAAGGCCAGTACCGCCACTTCAGGGCGATCGCCGAAGCCGTCGGCGACTTGCCGTGCGTGCTGTACAACGTGCCCGGCCGAAGCGTGGCAGACATGCTCCACGCCACGGTGCTTCGGCTGTCGCAAATTCCCGGCATCGTCGGCATCAAGGAGGCCACGGGCAACATTGAACGCGCGCAGTGGCTGATTCGGGATGTGCCTGCTGGTTTTTCCGTTTACTCGGGCGACGACCCGACGGCCGTGGCGCTCATGCTTTGCGGTGGGCAGGGCAACATCAGCGTGACAGCCAACGTCGCTCCACGCCGCATGCATGAGCTGTGCATGGCGGCCTTGGCGGGCGACACCCAACGCGCCATGGCACTTCAGTTCGAGCTGATGCCGCTGCATAAAAACCTGTTTCTTGAGGCCAACCCGATTCCAGTCAAGTGGGCCATGGCCAAAATGGGCCTGTGCGGGCCTACCCTGCGCCTGCCCATGACCCCACTCGAAACTGCCAACGAAGCCGCGCTGGAAAACACTTTGCGCACTTGCAAGCTGATCTGATTTTTAAGGACTTTCCTGTGAAGACAACGCCAAGCCAGCCACAACACGCCCTTCGTCAACCCGCTCCATCTCCGCGCGCATCTGCCGTCTCCTTGACCATTCTGACCGTGGTTGCTGCAACCCTGCTGGGTGGTTGCGCCAGTATCGGCGACGTGATGCAAGGCGAAAAAGTGGATTACAAGTCCAGCGGCAAAGCCAAGGCACCTTCGCTGGACATTCCGCCGGACCTGACCCAGTTGACGCGGGAAACTCGCTACCTCGTGCCCGGCACTGCGGTATCGGCCAACAGCTATCAGGTTGGCCAGACGCAAGCCAGCACCGTGGTGGCCACAGCAGCACTGGATGTAGGCGATGTTCGGATCGAACGCGCCGGCACGCAGCGCTGGCTGGTGGTGAACCGCCCTGCCGACAAGCTTTGGAACCCCGTGCGTGACTTCTGGCTGGAAAGCGGTTTTCTGCTGGCGCAAGACCAGGAGAACCTGGGCATCATGGAAACCGACTACGCGGAGAACCGCGCCAAGGTGCCACAAGACTTCATCCGCAACACCATTGGCAAAATTTTCGACAGCCTGTATTCCACGGGTGAGCGCGACAAGTTCAGAACCCGCCTGGAACGGCGTGCAGACGGTGGTACCGAGATTTACGTGAGTCACCGCGGGTTGGCAGAGGTAGTGACCGGCGACACAGCCGGCAAGCCCAGCGGCGGTGATGGCACCGTCTGGCAGCCACGTCCGGCGGACCCGGAACTGGAAGCCGAATTCCTGCGCCGCATGATGCTCAAGCTGGGGGTCACGCAAGAACAGTCCAAAGCACTGGTTGCCGCTGGTGACACTCGCCAGACTTCGCGTGTAGCAACCGTCAACAATGTGCCGGTGGTGCAGATGGACGAAGGTTTTGACCGCGCCTGGCGCCGGGTCGGCCTGGCCCTGGACCGCACGGGCTTTACCGTGGAAGACCGCGACCGCAGCCAAGGCACCTACTTTGTGCGTTACGTCGAGCCCGTCACCAACAAGGGAGAGCCCGGCTTTTTCAGCAAGATGTTCAGCGGCTCAACCCCGACCGCAGCACCTCTGAAGTACAGAATTGCAGTCAAGAGTCAGAGTGAAACGACTGTGGTGTCTGTCTTGAACAGCCAGGGCACACCCGAGTCATCAGCCAATGCTCAGCGCATCGTCCAGGTCATTGCAGACGACCTCAAATAAGCTTTAGTCAAAAACAGCACTGGCAGCGGTATCACCGACTGACAGACAGACAGCATCACGGACCGACGTGCGGGTAAATTTTTGAGGTTCAAAAGCCTGGGAAGCGGCAGCACTGGCAACGGCACTCTGATCGAGTCGACAGGGTCAGGGGCCAGCACCACCCGCGTGTTGGTCGATTGTGGTTTCGGCTTGAAACATCTTGAACGCCGACTGGCCGAAGCTGGCGTACAGCCGTCAGACATTGATGCAGTGTTCATCACCCATGAACACGGAGACCACATCGGCTGCGCATCGACTTTTGCGCGGCGCTTCAAAATACCTGTATGGATGAGCCATGGAACCCAAATGGCCATCGGGCCTTGCGAATGGAACGGTCTCCTCAACACCGCCCGCGACGGCCAAAGTATCGACCTGGCAGACTTGCAACTCATGCCGTTCACGGTGCCACATGATGCCAGGGAGCCTTTGCAGTTGACCTGTTCTGACGGTGTCTCAAAACTAGGCATCCTCACGGATCTGGGGCATTGCACGCAGCATGTTGTGACTCACCTGGCGAATTGCCATGCCTTGCTGATTGAATGCAATCACGACCTAGACCTGTTGGCGCAATCGGCCTACCCCCCGTTTCTCAAGCGGCGGGTGGGTGGCCAACATGGCCATCTGTCCAACCAGGCGGCTGCTGACATTGTGAAGTCGGTGAAACATGCTGGACTGCATACTCTGGTGGCCGCACACCTCAGCACCCAGAACAACCGGCCTGACCTTGCCAGGCTCGCATTGGCCAGTGCTGCGGCGTGTGATGACGAAAATATCGGTGTTGCAGACGCACTTCACGGGTCGCCGTGGCTCATGGTCTCACACCCCGGCAAGTCATTTCATCCATAAAAAAACCGCCCGAAGGCGGTTTTTTTGAAGACCCGAAGAATTACTTCTTCATGGCATCTTTGGCAGCTTCAGCGGCTTTCAGGGCTGCATCACCGGCGCTTTTGGCAGCGTCAGCAGCGGCACCAACAGCAGCGCTGGCGGCAGCACCCGTTGACACAGCAGCTGCAGAAGCAGCAGAAGCTGCGTCCATGGCGGCGCCAGCAGCAGCAGAAGCAGCGCCAGATGCAGCAGACGCGGCTTCAACAACGGCTGGAGCAGCCATTGGCGCAGGTGCTGGCACTGCAGCTTCTTCTTTCTTGCCGCAAGCGACGAGGGCAACGGAAGCAACAATAGCGGCCAAAACGAGTGACTTGTTCATTTGTACGATCCTTGGATGATTATGAAGAAAACAATTTCCGGGAACTGTCAAAAAAAACCGATGTCAAGGTGAAAACCAGGTCTCGGATTAAAAATTGACGGGGAAAAGGGCTAAAGCACTTTCACCCCCGACGCAAATTATATGTTGCCTGATGCAACAATGAATACCCTTGACCTGCGCCTGCATGGCACCGGGCACGCATGAGCACCGAAAAAACCACACAAGCAGGCAATGACCAGACCCGATAGACGAACACGCGGGTTTTACAGGCCCAAAGTGGTGGCAGGAAACCCGGATGAACTTTTGAGCAGCGCCTCGCCCAGTTGCTCTTTCAGCAAGGTCCGCCGACCTGGATCACTTCCCGCCATGCCCACAGACCGCTGCGGATCCTGCCGGTGAAAGACCCAGACAGGGGACAACAACGCACTGGGAAGATCATTTTTCAATCCTGCCCCGCAAACCCTGCACTCAATCAGGTGCGACCAAGTCTTGCGCCAGGTCACGAACCGGGCATGCCGACGGTTCACCTCGTTGAAGCTCACGGCCAGCATCGTGAATTTACGCCCTGCAGCAGACCATTCGTTCAACGACTGCGCCACTGCACGCTCACCCAGCGGCCAGTCACTGAAGTCAGCATCACACAGCAGCAGTTCACGCCAGCCCTGAGCAGCCGCCGTAGCCAAAGCATGTCGCACCAAGGCAGAAAATTCGCTCGGACCGCTGAAACGTCCTTCCAGCAAATTGGGCTGAAAGCCAAGGGCGTCCGATGGTGTGTCCATACAGTTCTCTTGCCAGTTTGATCAAAAGCAATACTCAGGCGTGCGGCTTGGTGCGCTCGTCGGCAACCGTGGGCAAGGCATGCAACCAGCCGGCGTCAGCCCACTCTTGCAGCACACCCAAAGCAGCCGGGCTGGCCCTGCGCAACTGGGTGACTGTCAGACGGCGCTGATCGGCCAGCTTGTGCATGAGGGCCGCATCAGCCCCTTTGGCGCGATGGCTCTCTCCATTGATGAAAAGATGCTGTGCGTCATACATCATGCGCGTGCGCGCATCCAGCTGGCAGCCGCTGGCAGCCGTCCAGCCCTCTGCGGGGGCCTCATCAAACCAAACAGAGCCTTTGGGCTCGGTCAGGTATTCGCCCAAGGTGCAGGCCAGTGCCAACGGATCTCTCAAAGCATCCTCCACGGCCTTCTGCGCAAACGCAAGCAACGCCTCTGGGACCTGACCAGGGTGCGCGGTAGCTGACTGCCGCGCATCCTTGTACAGAATGGGGGCAGGCTTTGCGGGGTCATCAATACAGCCCTCATCTTCGCCCTCTTCCCTACCGTCGCCCACCTCATTGACATTGAAGTCGGCCAGGCGATGCAACAACTCCGAGGACAGCTCGCTGCGGGCAGGCGCACGAAAACCGATGGAATAGGTCATGCAATCAGCGGCAGAGTCGTCGTCAGAGACCACAGCGACTCCGTCATGGGCGTAGCGTGGCGGCAGGTAAAGCATATCGCCGGCATCCAGCACAAACTCCTCCTGCGACTCAAAGTTCTGCAAGATTTTGAGCGGTACGCCTTTTTGAAGCGTCAAGTCTTTTTGATGACTGATCCTCCAGCGCCGTTGTCCACTGGCCTGAAGTAAAAACACATCGTAGCTGTCGAAATGGGGTCCCACACCGCCCCCAGGCGAGGCGTAGGAGATCATCACATCATCCAAACGCGCATCGGGAATAAAACGAAACTGCTGAAGCAAGTCATAAATACCGGCGTGATGGGCGTCAACACCCTGTACCAGCAGGGTCCAGCCTGGCTGCGTCAACGGGGGGAGCGTACGGGTCGCAAACGGGCCAGACTGCATGTGCCAGGGGCTTTCCGCGTTGCGACCCTTCTTGCCGCCCGGTTTGCTCGCTGTTTGTTGCGTAACCAGTCTGGATTCCACGGCGGCCTGTGCGGCTAACTTAAAGAGGGCTGTACGGGTCAGAATGGGTTGCATGCCCGGGATGGCTTGGCGCACGACCAAGGGCTTTTTCTGCCAATGGCGGCGCATGAATTGCGCTGGGGATAATCCGCCCAAAAGGGCTGAAGGTTGTTCAATGTCCATGGGACAATTGTCCGATGAAAATTACTCCGCAATGCGTTGTTGCCCTGACCTGGACGCTGAAAGACACCTTGGGCGAAATACTGGACGAACTCGAAGAGCCAATCGAGTTCCTGATGGGTGGGGACGACCTGCTGGCCAGCATCGAGGAAAACCTCCAAGGGCATCAAACAGGCGACAAACTCAACATGCAGCTGGAGCCCGAACAAGCTTTTGGCGACTACGACGAAACCCGTGTTTTTTTGGAAACACGTGCCGTGTTTCCTGCAGACATCGAAGAAGGCATGACATTCGACGGTGCCGCGCTGCCAGCAGGAAGTTCAGCGACGATTCCCACCGACTTCATCTACACGGTGACAGAAATTTATCCCGAACACGTGGTGCTAGACGGCAACCACCCACTGGCCGGCATCGCCATTCGACTCTCAGTCAAAGTTGAATCCGTGCGCGAGGCAAGCGTGCAGGAAATTGGAAAAGGAACGTTAGGCACCGGCTTTTTCAAACTCGAAACCACGCACAACGGCAGTGACACCTTGCACTGAATGAGACATCTGGGCTGGCCCCATCGCTGATGACCGCACCAGAACAGCCAGGTGTAAATCAGGATAAATGCAGAAGCCAACATCTACATTGCTCCGCGCCGATCATGGTTGGCATTGATCCATCACAGCGCAATCAGCAGGAAGGTCAGGCTTTGCCTGTGGAGCCGTAACCACCTTCACCCCTGAGTGAGGGCGCGAAGTCTGAGACCACTCGAAAGTGAGCCTGAACCACCGGCACGATCACCAGTTGCGCGACGCGCTCCATCGGCTCGATGGTGAAGGGTGTGTCACTGCGGTTCCAGGCGCTGACCATCAGCTGCCCCTGATAGTCGCTGTCGATCAGGCCGACCAGGTTGCCCAGCACGATGCCGTGCTTATGACCCAGACCGGAACGCGGCAAAATCACAGCGGCAAAGCCTGGGTCGCTCAAATGCATGGAGATACCGGTTGGCAGCAACTGACAGGCATTGGCCTGCAGTGTCAGGGGAGCGTCCAGACAGGCCCTCAGGTCCAACCCGGCGCTTCCGGGCGTGGCGTAGCATGGCAACTGATCGGTCATACGGGGGTCTAAAATTTTGATGTCAATGTTCATGATGGCGTTTGAAAAGCTTGAGCTTGATAGTGTTTTGGCTGATTATCCCGTTCGGCATGCAGGCAGGGCCCGCCATGTTGTGGTGCAAGTGTTGATGGTTTTGTGATGTATGACCTGTCAACGCCACGACGCACAGCCCCGCAGAAACAATTTGCTACATGCCGCCCCTAAAATCGAGTAATGACGGACGAGGACATCTTTTTCACACACACCATCGTCGGTCAGGCCATGTCAGTTGAAATGGGACGTCCGTTGGACCGCAGAAATCTTCATGCGCCAGACCAGCAGGTAGGCCTGCAAGCCAGTTTTGTCGACGGTCGCGCATCACTGCCGCAGGTCTGGACGGATTGGTGCTTGATTCAAGGCGCCTACCCTTATGCAGGACTTCCAAGGCGCAGGCCAGGTCGTTTCAGGCGCTGGCTTGAACGGCATGCACTGGTCTTGGCTGCAGTTGGCGTCCTCACGCTGCTGTCTGGCACCGGTTTGCTGGTCGCCCTCATCTGGGTTTCCAGACTTTCTGACTTGGTTGCCGCTGCTGCCTGTTTCGCCGAACGGACCTAAACTTTGAAGTGTCATGCACACGCTCGTTGTTGACCTGAATGCCCGCCAGCCCTTGACCGATTGAGATTGAATGGCCCCACAAGACGTTTTGACCATTGACCCTGTTGCCATGAATGTGGTGAACCGCGTGTGCGCAGGCTCGCAATTGACCGGCGAGCATTTGTACAAAGGCGGCTTGCTGGTGCAGGGCGAGTTGGGGGGATCTCTGGACGTGCGTGGCTGCCTGATTGTCTGGGGAGGCGCACGGGTATCAGGTCGCGTCAAGGTATGGGGCGACCTCTACCTTTTTGGCCACCTGGGGCTGGACGATCAACCGGAATCGACCACCACGCTCGAATGCATGGGCACGGCTTACATCGCCAACACCGGAGTTTCGCGTGCTGCGCTTTTCGCGCACCGCATCCGCATGTACGACGGGGCGCAGTTGCACGGACCGTTCAAGACCCTCAAAGGCCACATGGGGCTTCCAGAACTTCACGACCTCGCAACAACCTAGGCTCCCAAGCCCCCTAAAAACCAACCCAACCAGCGCGCCTGCCCAGCGTACCCATCTCAGCCCTGTCAGGAAACCAGATGTCCAACAAAACCCCCTACATCCAACACTACCCCTCTTCGTCGCAGGATGCGGAACAGCCAGACTCGTCGCTGCCATCCGAATCCGGCATGAGCACCAACCCGTCGATGCCTAACGCCGTGAATGTGGCCGTTGGCACCGCCCTGCCCAGCAGTGCAGCCCTGAAACTGCCAACCCTCAAAACCGAAGCGTCCACCGCCGTGCCTCCAGATGCGTCGGGTGAAAGGCAAAGCCTGATCGCCGAGGGCGTGAACTTTGTGGGCAACGCCCAACTCAGTGGCGTGTGCAGTGTGGGCGGCAAGGTTGAGGGCAACCTGGTTCAATCCCCCGGGCACAGCATCACCGTCATCGTGACCGAGTCTGGTTATGTCAAGGGTGACATTGTCGCCAGCAACATCTCCATCATGGGCCAGACGGATGGCCTGCTGGACGCCACGGGCGGCTCCGTCACGCTGCACGACGCCTCTCGTGTGTCCGGGCATGTCCGCTACAACCGCCTGCAGGTCAACGGTGCGGACCTGAACGCCACACTGGAAAAAGCAGCAGGCTCAGCGGGCACGGGCGCACCGCGCAACTTCGGCTCGGGTCTGTGAGCCCAGCCCAGGACCGACACCCTCAACGCCGCGACGACATTGCATCAAGGCAACCGGTAAAGCAACGTGCAAAGCGATGGGTCTGAAAATTTTCTCAACTCGACAGGGCACTGCTGCGGAGCGCCCGAACAGCCCTCAACCGGTGATCGACGGCGATTCACTGCGCCAAGCCGCACTTCGGGCCAGTTGGCACCGGGACCACCGCGTTTCCCGGCGGCGCGAAGCGTGGCGTTGGGTCATGTTCTGGGCATGGAAGTACGGGCGCAAAGCAGGTGTTGTGGTGGTGCCGATCGCCATCACTGCGTGCCTGGCGCTTCAGTTTTGGCCTGGCATGATCAAACCGTGGTCCACCACCGTGCAGACCATCGCGCTACCAGACATGCCTGCATCCGTGCTACGAACGCCGACAGCCACCCCTCCCCAAACACCTCTTTCCGACGCCCCCATCGGCATCCGCCTGGTGCCCGCCACGGCACTTCACACCGGCACCGAAACCCCTGGTCCGCCGTCCGCCCCAGTCGATCAAGCAACGCAGTCACTGTTCAAGCCCCTGCGGCTCACCCCTGAAATTCAAACGCACCCCAAGGAGTCATCACCATGAAAATTCGTTCCGAGCCGTCAACCACCCGCCTCGTGCCCACGGACCGCCTGTCGGCCATTTCAAGCCTGATCGCTGAAGGTGCCGTGTTTGACGGGTCCTTCCAGACCTCACGCGACCTGGGTATCAAGGTCGACGGAACGCTCAAGGGCAACATCAGCTTTGATGTGGGTGGCACCATTCATGTAGGCGCCACAGGCGTCGTGGAGAACACCCGGCTGGAGGCCGACTACATCTTCATCGAGGGCAAGGTGGTGGGCAGCGTGATCGCGCGCAAAGCGCTTGAAATCACCGGCTCCGCCACGCTTCTGGGCGACGCGAGCTACGACGAAGTCATGGACATTCACCCACGTGCACGGATGCGCGGAAAAATCGAATACCGCGGTGACATGGACACCCCTGGCAAGAACTGAAAGGGTCGCCCGCCAGTCAGCGTTGGCGGCGGGCGATTTCCTGGATCAGTTGTTGAGCCAGCACCCGCTTGGAGGCCTTGGGCATAGGCTGCACGCCCTCAGCGTCCACCAACAGCAAGGCGTTCTCATCGAGTCCGAACGTCGCCGGCCCCAGATTACCCACCAGCAAGGGGACCCCTTTGCGCTCCCTTTTCGTTGTGGCGTGCATTTCAAGGTGTTCGCTCTCGGCGGCAAACCCGACGCAAAACAACGCGCCACTGACGGCACGGCTGCTTCTGGCCACTGTGGCCAAAATGTCGGCGTTTTCAACGAATGCCAGCGCAGGGGTCTCGTTCGGGCCGGTTTTCTTGATTTTCTGCGTCGCAGGCGCTGCGGGTCGCCAGTCGGCAACTGCAGCAGTTGCTATAAAAATAGTAGCACTACAGGATTGCTTCATCACGGCATCAAACATATTTGAAGCTGATTTCACATCCAATCGGGTCACGCCACGCGGTGTGGGTAGCCCCACAGGGCCAGCCACCAAAGTGACCTCTGCCCCGGCTTCACGGGCTGCACGGGCAATCGCAAAGCCCATCTTGCCGCTCGACAGATTGGTGATGCCCCGCACCGGGTCAATCGCTTCGTAGGTAGGCCCGGCCGTCACCAGCACCTGTTGGCCCGCCAGGACCTTCGGCGTGAAAAAGGCAATCACATCATCCAACAGCTGGTCAGGCTCCAGCATCCGCCCATCACCGGTTTCGCCGCAGGCCTGAAAACCGGTTCCCACCCCCAACACAGTGGCCCCGTCCGCCTGCAACTGGACCAGATTGCGCTGGGACGCCGGGTGGGCGTACATCTCGCGGTTCATGGCGGGCGCCAGCAGAAGCGGCACCGACGCCGTCGGCCTCGCCAGACACATCAGGCTGAGCAGGTCATCAGCGCGACCATGCAGCAACTTGGCCATGAAATCCGCACTGCAGGGCGCAATCAGGATCGCATCGGCCTCGCGCGACACATTGATGTGCGCCATGTTGTTGTCTTCTCGGGCATCCCATTGACTGGTGTAGACCGGCCGACCACTGAGGGCCTGCATGGTGACGGGCGTGATGAACTGTGCGGCTGCCTCGGTCATCACCACCTGCACGGTGGCCCCTGCCTTGATCAACGCACGGCACAACTCGGCCGCCTTATAGCAGGCAATACCACCCGACAAACCGAGCACGATGTGTTTACCTGCCAGTTCCGCAAGCGCAGATGGAGGGGTTGTCGCTGAAGCGTTGGGTTCTTGAAAATCGGCTTGGGTCGTCATGGCTGGCAATGTAGCAGTTCACACCGTGGTGCGCGCCAGGGCTGAGACGGCCTGAGAAGCGCCTTGGGTGACCCTTTATAATTCGCGTTTACCACCACAGCGAACTTGTCGTTCGCCACGGACATGACCAAATTCGTCTTCGTCACCGGCGGTGTGGTGTCTTCCCTGGGCAAGGGAATCGCCTCAGCCTCCTTAGCTGCCATCCTCGAGTCGCGCGGCCTCAAAGTCACCCTCATCAAGCTGGACCCCTACCTCAACGTAGACCCAGGGACCATGTCACCTTTCCAGCACGGTGAGGTTTTCGTGACCGATGACGGCGCAGAAACCGATCTGGATCTGGGCCACTACGAGCGCTTCATCGAAACACGGATGAAGAAAGCCAACAACTTCACCACCGGCCAGATCTACAAAAGCGTGCTCGAAAAAGAGCGCCGCGGCGACTACCTCGGCAAAACGGTGCAGGTCATTCCGCACGTCACCAACGAAATCCAGGACTTCATCAAACGTGGCGCTGGTTTTGAAACCCCGGACGCCGTCGATGTCGCGATTGTCGAAATTGGCGGCACGGTCGGTGACATTGAGTCCCTGCCGTTCTTAGAGGCCGTTCGCCAGATGAGCCTGCGCCTGGGTCCCAACAACAGCGCCTTTGTGCACCTGAGCTACGTCCCCTGGATTGCGGCGGCTGGCGAGTTGAAAACCAAGCCAACCCAGCACACCGCCAAACAGTTGCGTGAAATCGGCATTCAGGCCGACGTGCTGCTGTGCCGCGCCGACCGCCGCATTCCCCAGGAAGAGCGCGAAAAAATCTCGCTCTTTTCCAACGTGCCCGAGTGGGGAGTGATCTCCATGTGGGATGTGGACACCATCTACAAAGTGCCGCGCATGCTGCACGAGCAAGGCCTGGACGGGCTGATCTGCGACAAGCTGCGCCTGAACACGCAGCCCGCCAGCCTCAAGCGCTGGGACGATCTGGTGCACGAAATCGAGCACCCGAAAAACCAGGTCCGCATCGCCATGGTGGGCAAATACGTGGACCTGAGCGACAGCTACAAATCGCTCAACGAAGCACTGCGCCACGCCGGCATGAAAAACCACGCCAAGGTGGTCATCGAGTACATCGACTCCGAAAGCATAGCGACGGACAACGTCTCGCGGCTGGCGAAGTTTGACGGCATCCTGGTGCCTGGCGGCTTTGGTGTTCGGGGGGTCGAAGGCAAAATTTGCGCAGCCCGTTTTGCGCGTGAAAGCAAGATCCCCTACCTCGGCATTTGCCTGGGCATGCAGGTCGCCACGATTGAATTTGCGCGGCATGTGGCCGGCCTGACCGGTGCCAACAGCACCGAGTTTGAGCCCCTGAGCCCCCACCCGGTGATCGCCCTGATTGCCGAGTGGAAGGATGCGGACGGCACCATCAAGACCCGCGATGCCAAATCAGATCTGGGTGGCACCATGCGCCTGGGCGCGCAAAGCTCGGACGTCACCCCAGGGACGCTGGCGCACAAAATCTACGGCAATGTCGTGACCGAGCGCCACCGTCACCGCTACGAAGCCAACGTGAACTACCTGCCCCAGTTGCGCGAAGCGGGCTTGATCATTTCCGCCCTGACCCAGCGCGAGCAATTGACCGAGATCGTCGAATTGCCGCAGGACGTCCACCCTTGGTATGTCGGGGTGCAGTTCCACCCTGAGTTCAAGTCAACGCCGTGGGACGGACACCCCCTGTTCAATGCCTATGTGCGCGCCACGCTAGACCACCAAAGCACGGAACAAAGCACCTCCAACCCCTTAAAGGCAGTGGCCTGACCATGAAACTTTGCGGTTTTGACATCGGGCTGACGCAGCCTTTTTTCCTGATTGCAGGCCCTTGTGTGATCGAGTCCGAGCAGTTGCAGATGGACACAGCAGGCACACTGAAGGAAATCACCAGCGCATTGGGCATTCCGTTCATTTTCAAGTCCAGCTACGACAAGGCCAACCGCTCCAGCGGCACCACCTTTCGTGGCCCGGGCATGCACAAAGGCTTGGAAATTCTGGCGAAGGTCAAAAAAGAGCTGGGCGTTCCCTTGTTGACGGACGTCCACGCCGAAGCCGACATTGCAACGGTTGCCGCCGTGGTCGACGTGCTGCAAACGCCTGCTTTTTTGTGCCGCCAAACCGATTTCATCAACGCTGTGGCGCAGTCTGGCCGGCCGGTGAACATCAAAAAAGGCCAGTTTCTGGCGCCGGGCGACATGAAAAACGTGATCGCCAAGGCCCGCGCAGCCGCCCGGGAGCACGGCCTGGACGAAGACCGCTTCATGGCCTGCGAACGTGGTGCCAGCTTTGGCTACAACAACCTGGTCTCGGACATGCGCAGCCTGGCCATCATGCGGGAAACCCATGCCCCGGTGGTGTTTGACGCCACGCACTCGGTGCAGTTGCCTGGCGGCAATGGCACCAGCAGCGGTGGTCAGCGTGAGATGGTGCCCGTGCTGGCACGCGCAGCCGTTGCTGTCGGTGTGGCCGGTTTGTTCATGGAAACCCACCCGGACCCCGCCAACGCCATGAGCGACGGTCCGAACGCGGTGCCTCTCAAACACATGAAAGCCCTGCTGGAAACCCTGCTTGAGCTGGACCGCATCACGAAGAAAAATGGTTTTCTTGAAAACCATTTCAACGCCTGAGTCCACCATGCCCTCTGCCTACATCATCGCCAACGTTTCGGTCACCAATACGACCCAGTACGAGGACTATAAAAAATGGTCCAGCGCTGCAATGCAGGCGCATGGCGCCGAGGTGTGTGTCCGGGGTGGTCCGGTCGAAGTTCTTGAAGGCGACTGGACACCCGAGCGGCTGGTGGTCCTGAAATTCCCGACAGTGGAAGCGGCGAAAGCCTTCAACGCGTCCCCCGAGTATGGCAAGGCACGCGCCAGCCGACAGGGTGCGGCCATCGTGCGGATGGTCGTGGTTGAAGGCGTCTGATTTTTTGGTTGGTTATTTTTTAGTTAGAAAGAACATCAATGAGCGCTATTGTTGACATCGTGGGTCGCGAAATTCTGGACAGCCGGGGCAACCCGACGGTGGAGTGCGATGTGTTGCTGGAATCTGGCGTGATGGGCCGCGCAGCGGTGCCGTCCGGTGCGTCCACCGGCTCGCGTGAGGCCATTGAGCTGCGCGACGGTGACAAGTCCCGCTACCTCGGCAAGGGCGTTCTGAAGGCCGTTGAGCACATCAACACCGAAATCTCGGAAGCCGTGCTGGGCCTGGACGCCAGCGAGCAAGCTTTCCTGGACCGCACACTGATCGACCTGGACGGCACGGAAAACAAATCCCGTCTGGGCGCCAACGCCATGCTGGCTGTCAGCATGGCTGTGGCCCGCGCCGCTGCTGAAGAAGCCGGTCTGCCGCTGTACCGCTACTTTGGCGGCAGCGCTGCCATGCAGATGCCGGTTCCGATGATGAACGTCGTCAACGGCGGCGCTCACGCCAACAACAACCTGGACTTGCAGGAATTGATGATCATCCCGGTCGGCGCACCCAGCTTTCGTGAAGCGGTGCGTTACGGTGCTGAAGTGTTCCACGCGCTCAAAACCATCCTGCATGACAAGGGCATGAGCGTTGCAGTCGGTGACGAAGGCGGCTTTGCCCCCAACGTGGCCAACCACGAAGCGGCGATCCAGATGATTCTGGAAGCCATCGACAAGGCCGGTTTTGTGGCGGGCGAACAAATTGCCCTGGGCCTGGACTGCGCCGCCAGCGAGTTTTACAAAGACGGCAAGTACGTTCTGGGTGCTGAAGGCCTGAGCCTGAACGCCGAAGAGTGGACCAACATCCTGGCGACCTGGGTGAGCAAGTACCCGATCATCAGCATCGAAGACGGCATGGCTGAAGGTGACTGGGAAGGCTGGAAAATCCTGACCGAGCGTCTGGGCAAGACCGTGCAGCTGGTCGGCGACGACCTGTTTGTCACCAACACCAAGATTTTGAAAGAAGGCATCAACCTCGGTGTGGCCAATTCGATCCTGATCAAGATCAACCAGATCGGCACCTTGACCGAAACGTTTGCCGCCATCGAAATGGCCAAGCGCGCCGGCTACACAGCTGTCATCAGCCACCGCTCGGGTGAAACTGAAGACTCGACCATTGCCGACATTGCTGTGGGCACCAATGCAGGCCAGATCAAAACCGGTTCCCTGTCACGTTCTGACCGCACGGCCAAGTACAACCAGCTGCTGCGCATCGAAGAGGACCTGGGCGACATCGCCACCTACCCAGGCCGTGACGCGTTCTACAACCTGCGTTAAGCGCGGGTATTTCCAGCGGTTTCACCCCTGACCATCCCACCCTCCGCCACCGGCCTGCCCGTTGTGAACCGCATCGTTCCAGCCATCTTGATTGGACTACTGGTTCTGTTTCAGGTCCAGCTGTGGCGAGGCCGGGGCAGCGTGCCGAACGTGCAAGAGATGCAGCGGCGCCTGGATGAGCAGCTCACCAAAAACACCGCCGCCAAAGCCGCCAACGACCAGTTAGCGGCCGAGGTGGGTGACTTGAAAGAGGGCCTGGAGATGGTAGAGGAAAAGGCCAGAAGCGAGCTGGGCATGGTCAAGCCCAACGAGATTTTTGTACAAATCACCCCTTGAGATCGCTGCGGTGCGGCTTGTCACGCTGCTCGGTGCCGTGCAGGCACGGCGCGATGCTTTGGCAGCCGCATTGGCGCTGCACGCTGCAAACGCCAACCCGCCTTGCCATATCACCGCCCAGCTGGGTGGTGACGTCACGTTGCTGTTGGGCCTGAGCCGGTCAGACGCCTTGCCTGACAGCGCTGCCCACCTGGCAGACCAATCCCTTCGCCGCCAATTGAATGACGCCCAGCTGCCGTACCAGGTGCTGTACGGCGCACTGGGTGAACAACTGGCGCAAGCCGTGCGCATCCTGAACGTGCACCAGCCGGCCAGCCCGTCCGCTGCCTTGCCCAAGGTCACATCCAACTGGCGCTGGGCCTGCGACAAGTGCAGCGACCCCGCCTGTGAACACAAACTGCTGACCGACCTGCTTGCCCAACGCAAGCCTGCCGCTTAGAACGTGTTCACGTTATTAAAACGCCGGTTTACTGAACCGTCGCCGCTGGCGGCAGTTGTTGTGTGGGGTGGGTGAAGATCTGCGCGGCATCCACCGGGTCAAAGTCATATTGCGCGCCGCAGAACTCGCAGGTCACCCCCACCTTGCCCTGCTCGGCAATCACACTTTCAACCTCATCGGCCCCCAGTCCGCGCAGCATGCTGCTGACACGCTCGCGTGAGCAGCTGCACGCAAAACTCGGGGCCAGCACCTCAAACCGCGTGATGGGTTCTTCCCAGAACAGGCGCCGCAAAATGGTGTCGGCGTCCAGGGTCAACAGTTCCTCGCGCTTGAGCGTGGCCGCCAGCATGGCGATGCGCTGGTAGTCCTCGTTCAGGCCGATCTGGTCTTCATTGGCGTCGCGGTCGATCTGGCCTTCCAGGTTGCCCTGACCCTTGACCGGCAGACGCTGGATCAACAAGCCTGCAGCCACGTTGCCGTCGGCCGCCAGAATCAGCTTGGTGTCCAACTGCTCGCTCTGCAGCATGTAGTGCTCCAGCACCTCGCCCAGGTTTTCAAGCTTTTCGCGGTTGTCACCAAACAGCGGCACCACGCCCTGGTAGGGCTGCTGGCCCGGGAATTTGTCCTTCGGGTCCAGTGTGATGGCGCAGCGCCCTTCGTTGTTGACGTTCACCAGTTGGCTCAACGACATACCGGCCTCGATCTCGCCGGTCACGGTGGCCGTGGCACGCAGCGTCAGGTCAGGCTGCACTTCAGCCACCGCCAGCTTGACCGGGCCGTCGCCAAAAATCTGCAGAACCAACGCCCCATTGAACTTGATGTTGCCCTGCATCAGCACACCGGCCGCCGCCATTTCGCCCAGCAGATGGGTGACTTCAGCCGGGTAGCCGCCAGACTCTTCACGGCGTTTCAAAATCTCCTGCCATGCGTCGGTCAAGCGCACCAGCATGCCGCGCACAGGCAAGCCGTCGAAAATAAACTTGTGGAGTTCAGACATGTCAGCCCCCACGCTTTTCGCTTCGCGTAATGCGCTGCCCCCCAAGGGGGCGCTGCGCCTGCAGCCCGGCAAAGCCGGTTCTGCGGCCCCTGCTGGTGGGGATCTCTACGGTGTGTGAGTGGGGGTGATTTATTGCGGTCATTGTGGTGAGCATTGGTTTAAGCCAGTTTCTTCAGCCCGGTTTTGTAGCGGGCAGCATTGCTTACATAGTGCTGGGCGCTCATTTTTAAACCCTCGATCTGCTCGGGCGACAACTGGCGCACGGCTTTGGCGGGGCTGCCAATGATCATGCTGCCGTCCGGGAACTCTTTGCCCTCGGTCACCAGCGCGCCCGCGCCGACCAGGCAGTGCTGGCCGATCCGGGCACCGTTGAGCACCACCGCGCCAATGCCAATCAGGCTGCCGTTGCCCACGGTGCAGCCGTGCAGCATGAC
>JBJXEI010000211.1:0-7538 GCA_046154065.1 Polaromonas sp.
CGCTGCAGCACGGCTTTCATAAGGGGTTGCTGCCGGTCGTCACTCCGTCACACCCGCCGCCGCCAGCAGCGGCTTGGCCACCGGGCCCGCCAGGAAGGCGACAAACTGCTGGGCCAGCGCGGCCCGGGGGCTGCTCACCAGCGGGGCGGCGCGGTAGGCGGTGTAGTTCTGCACCGCAGCGGGCAGCGGGCCCACCAGGCGCAGGCCCTTGCCTTGGTAGAGCAGGATCTCGGTCATCGCGGCAAAGCCGACTTCACGGCCCTTGCCCGTCATGACATGCTCCAGCACGGCCGCGCCGTCCGGGTAGCGGGTGGTTTTAGCCTCCACGCGGGCATCAATGCCCATTTTTTTAAGCAGTCCCTCGAAGTACAAGCCAGTGGACGCGCGGTTGAACACCAGCGAATCGGCTGCCAGCACGGCCTGCTGCAAGGCCTCGGGGCTTGAAATGTCGGGCACCGGGGCGCCGTCACGCACCGTCACGCCCATGCCGACGCGGCCCACATTCGCCCGGCCCTCGGCCAGCTTGCCCGCGTCCGCAAACTCGCCCAGCACGGCGGGCGGCGCAATCACCACGTCAAAAGCGGCCTCGGGCACCGGCGTGCCCGCCTCCAGGCCCAGGCCCAGGCCCAGGCCCATGCGGCGGCGCAGCGCGGGCGCGGTGTTGAAGGTCAAGGTGGTGACGTGGCCCGTCTGCCGGTCAAACGCGGCAGCGGCCGCACGCAGGCCGGGCTCGATCGCCCCGGCACTGAGGACTCGGATCTCATCAGCCTGGGCGCTGACCAGCACAGCGCTGGCCAGCAGCCCGCCGATCAGGGCAGGTCGAAACAACGAGGAAAGGCGCATGAAAAAACTCCTGGTGAACGATGTGAGTGGATCGTAGCGGGGGCGGCCTGCTTGCGCACGGCGGGCCCGCCACAGCCCCACGCGTCACGCACGGGACTGGGACGGCCCCGCAGCAACGGCCCCTAGGGGAAAAGCCGTAGGCCAAGCGCAGCGGTCTGCGGCAACACTGGCCCGATGCACCGCCAAAAGCTCCATAACACCCACGGCGAGGGGCCACCCCTCGTGCACCAGTTGCTGCCCGCCGCGTCGGCCCATGTGGCGCTGGCGCTGGTCGATGTGCCGGGGCCGGTCCACACGATTGAGCCACAGCCCTATTACCGCTTCAGCTTCAACCTGGGGCCGTCGTACGGCTTTGAGGTCGCAGGCCCGCAACCGGTCACGGCCATGCATTTCAGGCACCACAGCCTGATGGTGATCCCGCCAGACCTCGGGTTCACGCACCGGTCCAGCCAGCGCCCCGTGGCTGGCAACCGCCTGCGGCCTGCCCGGCTGGCCACCTTTCGGGTGTCCGCAGCGCTGGTGGGCCTGGCGGCGCTGGAGATCAGCCTGCCCGCCCACCAAGCCCGGCTGTCGCATCGGGTGGTGGACGTGGACGAGGTGCTGCGACCTCTGGCACAGGCCTTGTATGCCGACCTGCACGCCCACAGCCCCGACGGGCCAAAAGCCACAGAACGCACGGCCATGGCGCTGGTGGGCCGCCTGCTCATGCGCGAACACGGTGGCCCGCTGATCGCCACCGCCAGCCCGGCCGCCCGGGCGCAGGCCCACATGGACCAGCAATTTGCCACCGCCATGACGCTGGAGCAACTGGCAGGCATGGCCGGCATGAGCGTGTTTCACTTCTGCCGTGTGTTCCGGGAGCATGCGGGCAGCACGCCCTACCAGTACCTGCTGATGCGCCGGGTCGCGCACGCCCGGCATCTGCTGTGGTCCTGCCCCGACATGAGCATGCTGCAGGTGTCACTGGCCTGCGGTTTTGGCTCGTCCAGCCACTTCTCGGCCCAGTTCAAAAAACACACCGGCCAGACACCGCTTCAGTGGCAACGCAGCCGTTAGGAGCCCGTCGGACTTAGGGTTCGCCGGCTGCAAATTGACCGCAGCGGTCCATTTTTCGCTTCGACGACCTAAATCCGACAGGCTCCCAGCGCGCGCGGCTTCGCGGGTTTCCGATAGGCCCGACAAAGCAACTTCGCGTGAATTCAGGCCGTCCATCGCAAGAATGGAACAGACGACGCGCCCCTGAAAACCCATGATCCATCCCACCTTTCAGGAGACGTTTCATGCCAGCACCTTGTTCAACCCATCCAAATTCAAGCTCACCCCGCCCCCACCACAGCGTGCCCGGGGGCGCAGGGATGTCCCGCCGGCATGGCCTGGCGGCACTGGCAGCCACCGCGCTGGGCCTGGCCCTCACGCCCACAGCCTTCGCGCAGAAAAAAGAGCTGCACATCGGCCAAAGTGCCCCCCTGACGGGTGTGATGGCACCGGCCATGACGGGGGTGCTGGCGGGCCAACAGCTGGCGATTGACGAGGTGAACCGTCGCGGCGGCATCGGTGGCCGGCCCCTGCGGCTCACCGTCCTGGACGACGGTTTTGACGCCAAACGCACCCTGGACAACGTGCGCACGCTGGTCGAGCAGCAGGAGGTGCTGGCCCTGATGGGCACAGTGGGTACCGCGCAGACGGCGGCCGTGCTGCCCTACATCGCCGACAAACACATCCCGCTGATCTCGGCCTACAGCGGCAGCCCTGCCCTGCGCGCGCAGGCCAACCCCTACTTTTTCACCACGCAAGCCAGCTACGCCGACGAGCTGGTCAAGATGGTGCGCAACCTGATGTCGGTTCAGGCCACCCGCATTGCCGTCGTCTACCAGAACAACGACTTCGGCAAGCTGCTGCTGCCGCTGAGTGAAAAAACCATCCTGGCCGAAGGCGGCTCCGTGGCCGCCACGCGGGCGCTGGACGTGGCCGGCAGCGACGCGGCCAGCGTGGCGCAAAGCCTGGCCAGCGCACGTCCGCAAGCAGTCATCATGATCGCGTCGGGCCCGGCGGTGGTGACGTATGTCAACGCCAACCGAGCCCACCTGGGGGTGCCGGTCTACACGTTCTCGTTGTCGGTGGGGGCGTCGGTGCTGAAGGCCCTGGGGGAGGACGCCCGTGGCCTGGCAGTCTCACGCACCACCCCCTACCCTTGGCGCGCCACCACGCCGCTGGCCCGGGACTTCAAACAGCTCATGGACAAGGCCGGCAAGGAATTGGACTACGACCACTACGTGGGCTACATCAACGGCCGCATCCTGATCGAAGGCCTGCGCAGCGCGGGCAAAAAACCCACGCCGGAAAGCCTGGCGCTGGCAATGGAAAGCCTGGGCAAGCTGGACCTGGGCGGCTACAGCCTGAACTATGGCCCCCAGAACCACCACGGCTCAAGCTTTGTCGAGATCACGATCGTCGGCCCCAACGCCAGCTTCATGCGCTGACGCAGGGCAGGTCTGGGCGGCTGAAAGGAGCCTGCAGCCTCAGGGCTGCAACGTGACCCGCGCAAACTTGCGTTTGCCGACCTGCAGGGTGTAAGTGCCTGCTTCCAGCTTCAAGGCCTTGTCACTGACCACGCTGGAGTCCACCCGCACACCGCCGCCTTCGATCAGCCGCGTCGCGTCCCCGCCTGACGCAGCCAGGCCAGCCGCCTTGAGCAGTGCGCCAATGCCCATGGGCGCGCCGGCCACCGACACCTCGGGGATCTCATCGGGCACACCGCCCTTGCTGCGGTTGATGAAGTCCTGCTCGGCGGCGTCGGCCGCTGCGGCATTGTGAAACCGCGCGGTGATTTCCTTGGCCAGCGCCACTTTGGCGTCCTTGGGGTTGCGTCCGCCCGCCACCTCGGCCTTCAGCGCGGCAATCTCGGCCTCGCTCTGAAAGCTCAGCAGCGTGAACCACTTCCACATCAGCACGTCGGAAATGCTCAGCACTTTGGCAAACATGGTGTTGGCGTCTTCACCAATGCCGATGTAGTTGTTTTTGCTTTTCGACATCTTCTCGACGCCGTCCAGCCCTTCGAGCAGTGGCATGGTCAGGATGCACTGCGGTTCCTGACCGTACTCAGCCTGCAGATGCCGGCCCACCAGCAGGTTGAATTTCTGGTCGGTGCCGCCCAGCTCCAGGTCACTTTTCAATGCCACCGAGTCGTACCCCTGCATCAGCGGGTACAAAAACTCATGCACGCTGATCGACTGGCCAGCCTTGAAACGTTTGTTGAAGTCGTCGCGCTCCATCATGCGGGCCACGTTGTACTTGGCCGCCAGCTGGATCATGCCGCGCGCGCCCAGCGGGTCAGACCACTCGCTGTTGTAGCGAATCTCGGTCTTGGCCGGGTCCAGTACGCGGCTGGCCTGCTGGTAGTAGGTCTGCGCGTTGAACTCGATCTGCTCACGCGTGAGCGGTGGGCGCGTGGCGTTGCGGCCGGACGGGTCACCGATCAGGCTGGTGAAGTCGCCGATCAAAAAGATCACTGTGTGGCCCAGGTCCTGCAACTGGCGCATTTTGTTGAGCACCACGGTGTGGCCCAGATGGATGTCCGGTGCGGTCGGGTCCAGCCCCAATTTGATGCGCAGCGGCACGCCGGTGGCCGCGCTGCGGGCCAGTTTGCGGGTCCATTCGTGTTCTGGAATCAGTTCGTCGCAGCCACGCAACGTCACCGCCAGGGCAGCCCTGACCTCATCCGTCTCTGCAAATTTTGTAACAAGGTCTTGATTCATAAGGGTTTTTCCAGAGTATCGGCTTCGTCTGACAGATATACTTGCGCGTCGCTGACAGCGCCGGGCCATTTTAATTGGCGCGTTATTTGCTGCTGCACTGGGCGGGGTGTTGACTCCGCCAGTTTTTAAGGTCCGGTGACAAAGAATCTGCCCCGCCCCATGGCGGTCAGGGGCATGAATGCTGGTCACCGCCACAGTTTTTCGGCCCCCTGAGTGCCTTTGCCTCAGGCCCGCCACGTTGGGAATTCTAGTTTTGAGCCTTCACGCCCCCGCCAATCTCTGGAAAGCACTCGCCGACCGTCTTCGCCACCA
The DNA here is from genome assembly GCA_046154065.1 of Polaromonas sp. Classification (GTDB taxonomy): domain Bacteria; phylum Pseudomonadota; class Gammaproteobacteria; order Burkholderiales; family Burkholderiaceae_C; genus Polaromonas. The sequence goes on from JBJXEI010000211.1 coordinate 4,911, forward strand.
CCCCAAAAAAGTCACCGCAGGTCTGGCCGTTTTGCTGCTCGGCACCGGCGTGACGGCCTTCGGTGTTGCCCCGCTGGCCCCTGATGCCGCCGAGTTGCCCATCACCCAGGTGCTGGAGTCGGTGCAGACGCTGCCGATTCAACCGCAGGCCGACGCCTTGTCGGACTTTCGCTTTTCACTCTTTCGCACCGACAACACCCGCAGCAGCGACACCATGGATGCGGTGCTGCGCAGGCTCAACATCGATGATGCGGCGGCCGCGAGTTTTCTGCGCAAGGACAGCAATGCCCAAGCCATTTTGGCAGGGCGGGCTGGCCGACGCATCACGGCCGAGGCCACCGACAGCCACCGCCTGCTCAAGCTCAGCATGCGCCTGCAAACCGAAGACGAAGCCCTGTTCAAGCGCCTGGTCATCGAACGCAACGCCAACGGCCAGGGTTTCAGCTCCCGCGTGGAGTCTGCGCCCTATGTCAGCTCGGCGCGGCTGTCCAGCGGCACCATCCAATCGTCGCTGTTTGCCGCCACCGACGAGGCGCACATCCCCGACCCGGTGGCCGTGCAGATGGCCGAAATTTTTTCGGGCGACATCGACTTCCGCCGCGCCCTGCGCAAGGGTGACCGCTTCAACGTGGTGTATGAAACCCTGGAAGCCGACGGCGAAGCGGTCCGCACAGGCCGCGTGCTGTCGGCCGAGTTCGTCAATGACGGCAAGTCCTTCCAGGCCATGTGGTTCCAGCCCCCCGGCCGGGACGCAGCGGGTCAGCCGCAAAAAGGCGGCTACTACACGCTGGATGGGCAGAGCCTGCGTCGCGCCTTCCTGAGTTCACCGGTGGAGTTTTCACGCATCAGCAGCGGCTTTTCGATGCGTTTCCACCCGATCCTGCAAAAGTGGCGTGCCCACCTGGGGACCGACTTCGCCGCCACCACCGGCACCCCCGCGCGCACCGTGGGTGACGGCACCGTGGAATTCGCTGGCGTACAAAACGGCTATGGCAACGTGGTCTTCATCAAACACCGCAACGGCAATGAAACGGTTTACGCCCACCTGAGCAAGATCAACGTGCAGCGCGGCCAGTCTGTCAGCCAAGGCGAAACCATTGGCCTGGTTGGTGCCACTGGCTGGGCCACGGGGCCCCACCTGCACTTTGAATTCCGCGTCAACGGCGAGCAGCAGGACCCGATGAAAATCGCCCAGCAGAGCAACACCATCCCGGTGCCGGCCGCCGCCATGCCGCTGTTCAGGCAGCTGGCCAGCAGCGTGAAGGACCAGCTGCAAGCCGCTGCCACCATCACCCAAGCCCGCGCAGAATAAGACGCCCCTGCCCGCAATGCAGGAGCACTACATTGGCCTGATGTCCGGCACCTCGCTGGACGGCGTGGACGGCGTACTGGTGACATTTGCGGGCAGCGCACCGGTCAACGTCATTGCAGCTGCCTCTGCGCCCTTCTCCCCCGCCTTCAAGGCCGAAATGCTGGCACTGAACACCCCGGGTCACCATGAAATCCACCGTGCAGCCTTGGCGGCCAACCAGCTGGCCGTCGTTTATGCCCAGGTGGTGCAGTCCCTGGTGGCGGGCCTGAACCCGTTTGAAACGCCTGTGAAGGCGATCGGCGCCCACGGGCAAACCGTGCGCCACCAGCCCCAGGGCACCGCCGGGATGCCGCATTCCGGCTACACCGTGCAACTCAACAACCCGTCCCTGCTGGCCGAATTGACCGGCATGGACGTGGTGGCAGACTTCCGCAGCCGCGACGTGGCTGCGGGCGGCCAGGGCGCGCCGCTGGTGCCTGCGTTTCACCAGCACATTTTTGGCCAGGCCGACACGGGCGTGCTGGTGCTGAACCTGGGCGGTATCGCCAACCTGAGCGTGCTGCCCCGCAGCGGCCACGCAGCGGCGCCACCAGTGCTGGGTTTTGACTGCGGGCCGGGCAACGCCCTGATGGACGCGTGGTGCCTGAAGCACACCGGCCAGCCCTATGACGCAGGCGGTGCCTGGGCCGCCAGTGGCCAGCTGCTGCCTGCCCTGCTGACGCGGCTGCTGGACGAGCCCTATTTTTCAGCACCACTGCCCAAAAGCACCGGACGTGACCTCTTCAGTCTGGACTGGCTGGCGCACAAACTGTTGCCGTTTGCTGATGCGGCCCCGGCCGACGTGCAGCACACCCTGACCGAGTTCACCGCCCGCACCTGCACCGACGCCCTTCAGCCTTACCGGCATGACGCGAAAGCGCTGATCGTCTGTGGTGGCGGTGCCTTCAACCAGCACCTCATGGCACGCCTGCAAGCGGGCGCGCCGTCCTTGGTGGTGTCGACCTCCAGCGCCCACGGCCTGCCGCCCCTGCAAGTCGAAGCAGCGGCCTTCGCCTGGCTGGCCCGCCAGACGACGCACCGCCAGCCCGGCAACCTGGCCAGCGTGACCGGCGCGGCGGGCCCCCGGGTGCTGGGTGGCATTTACCCGGCGTGAGCCAGGGCGGCACCATGAAAAAAGCCGCCCGGAGGCCAATGCCAGTCAGTTAAGCCCTGACGAAGCTGAAGGAGGGTAAAAAGGGAACGTGTTCAACACGTTCCCTTTTTTCATTTGCCCTGCCTTCTACAAAATACATTCGACGAGACGCTGGCGTGCTTGC
>JBJXEI010000212.1:0-43714 GCA_046154065.1 Polaromonas sp.
TGCGTGGTCACGCTGACGTGGTCGATTTTTACAGTGGTCATGGTGTGGAATGAAGTGAAGTGGCGGGAGGCTGCACTTGGACAACGGCCGCAGGCGCGGGGGTGTGACTTAGTGGGCGGAATCACAATTTTAGGGTAAGCCCGCTGCGCCGCTGCCCGCCCGAAGCACAGCGCAGTGAATCCGATTGCCGCAGTAGGGCGTATCCAGAACAACAGTGGGAATACCGGACAATGTTGTTCATGAACCCAGAAAGCCCACCTAGCTTGGACCTCCAATTGATCACGCTGCTTGACCGTGTTGCACTTGCAGACGAAGTCGCCCTGCGGGAGCTGTACGACCTGACGTCGTCTAAGCTCTACGGGGTGGCGGTGCGGGTGGTGACGAACCGCGAATGGGCGGAAGACGTGCTGCAGGAAGCTTTTTTGAACATCTGGCGCATTGCGGGTGACTACAAGGCCACGCTGTCGCCGCCCATGGCCTGGATGGCGCTGGTGGTGCGCAGTCGGGGGGTGGATTTCCTGCGGCGGCGCAACTCGGACCGGGCCGACGCGGTGCAGGAGCTGGACGACGTGATTTCAGACACGGTGGCGGGCAATTCGCCCAACCCGATGGACACCACCCAGGCCAGCGAGCAGGCCAAGGCGTTGCATGTCTGCCTGTCCAAGCTGGACAACAAGCAGCGTGAGGTGGTCAGTCTTGCCTACATGCGGGACCTGAGCCACGCGGAGTTGGCGGAGCAGTTGAAGCTGCCGCTGGGCACCGTAAAAACATGGATCCGGCGCGGCCTGGAACAGCTGCGCGGCTGCATGTCGAGGTTTGCGTGACCGTGCTGAACACTGTGAGCCGCCTAAGAAAGGCTTTTGTATGAACCTGATGAAAAACGCTTCCTTGATGGAGCAACTGGCCGCCAGCTATGCCCTGGGCACCCTGCGCGGCGGCGCGCGCCGACGTTTTGAAGCGCTGGCACGCCACAACGCCACCCTGCGTGCTGCGGCCTTGCTGTGGCAGAGCCGCATGTCGTCGGTGGCGGAGCTGCAGCCGCAGATCGCGCCCAGCCCGGCGGTATGGAAACGCATTGAAAACCTCGTCAACGCCGACAAGCAGGCCGCTGCCATGCAAGCGGCCCGCGCCCAGCCTGCAAACGCCCCGGCTGTGGGGGGCTGGTGGGCCAGCCTGGGCCTGTGGCGCGGTGCGACTGCAGCCGGTGCGCTGACGGCGGTGGTGGCGGTTGTCACTGGCATGAGCGCCAGCACCCGCGTGGACCAGCTCGGCGCCCAGGTGGCGCAGCTGTCCGGCAAGCTGGCCGCCACGCCGGAAATTCAGTACGTGGCCGTGTTGGCGGACGACAAGTCCAGCGCGTCCATGCTGGTCACGTTTGACCCGAAGACCAGCAAACTGGTGCTCAAACGCGTGGGGGGTTTCAAGGAACAGGCCGACAAGTCGCTGCAACTGTGGGCCTTGCCGCCTGGCGCGGGGCCCAAGTCCCTGGGTGTGCTGGGCGGTGACGCCGTGGTGCGCCTGACCGCCACCGACCGGGATGTGCGCGAAGTGCCCACATTGGCCATCAGCCTGGAGCCCAAAGGCGGCGTGCCAGCGGGCAGCGGGCCGAGCGGGCCTGTGTTGTTCAAAGGCGCTTTGATTGAAACGGCGCAGTGAGGCGGGAGCGTTTTCGAAGGGTGAATTGAAAAAAGGGGCTTGAAGCCCCTTTTTTTATTGCCCGCTTGGCGTGCAACGGTCTTGCTGCTTAACGCCAGTGGCCGCCATGACCGCCGTAACCGCGGCTGTAGCCAAAGTTCAAAGACAGGCCGATAGGCGCGACGGCGGGTGCGTAATAAGGCCGCTGGTAGTAAGTGGGGTAGGTCTCCACCGTCTGAACCACCACCGGCGCGTATGCAGGTTGCACGTAGCTCACGGGTTGCTGAACCAGCAGCGGCTGCACGGGTGCTGGCTGAAAGTAGGTTTGCGGCTGGCTGGGCTGGTTTTGGAACGCGGGCTGGGGTGGCGCGTTCATGCCGCCCACGGGTGTGACTTGCAGGCGCACGAACTGACCGGGGTCGGTCGCCATCTGGGTGTTGTACTGGGTGCCCTGGTATTCATACACCACGTTGAAGTGACTGGGGCGGTTTTCATAGTAGGTCTGTGTGCTGCACTGCTGCACGTTTTGCACCTGCTGACCACCAGGGCCTTCAATGCGGTCACCCAGAATGGCCCCGCCAAAGACGCCCAGCAACGTTGCCACGGCACGTCCGCCGCCATTGCCAATCGCGTTACCGGCTGCACCGCCAGCCACCGCGCCCAGCAGTGCGCCGCCACCCGTCTTGGGGGCCTGCGTGACGACTTGCTGGTTGTTGCAGACCTGGCGCGGCACGGCCACCTGCTGCACCACGGGGGTGCTGGAAATCACCCGCGCCAAGATGTCCATGGCCGACGCACCGGCGCTGCCCAGCAGTCCGTAAGCTGCCAGCGCCGACAGAAGCAGGGTGTGTTTGAGGTTGATTGGTTTCATGGAAAGAACTCCTTTTCGCTGGGCATGGACACCACGGACGGCATCGCTTGCACTGACATTTTAAGGATTCGACCACTGGCGCGCCACGAAGTTCTGTCAATCCGGGGTGAATTGAAAGTAAAGCCAGGGCGCAGTGCGTGCAGTTTGACCGGTTTGACCGGGCTGGCTGTTGCGATGCGCTTACGCCGACGCCAGCCGATGGGCCCAGGCATCAGCATCAAAGCCCACGGTGATGCTGCCTTCCCAGTACACCACGGGCCGCTTGATGAGGCTGGGTTGTGCCTGCAGCAGCGCCATGGCCGACGCATCGTCCACCACGCTGGCCTGCGTGGCCGCGTCCAGCTTGCGCCAGGTGGTGCCCTGGCGGTTCAGCAGCTTGTCCCGGCCCACTGCCTGCACCCAGGTGGCCAGGGCATCGGCAGGCACGCCAGACTTTTTGAAGTCATGAAAGTGGTGCGCCGCGCCTTGGGCGGTGAGCCAGGCGCGGGCTTTTTTAACGGTGTCGCAGTTGGGAATGCCGTAGAGCGTGATCATCGGAATATTCTGACACGTTTTTCGGTTGAATTTCGCTCTGGCCAAGGTGTCCTTTGGCTGGGTAGCTATCATTTAAATAGCTGTGTACGCTGGTTTCAGTGTGCGCGACAATTCCGCCCTGTATGCAATCACTCAACCCACCCCCCAAATCATTGCCGCAGTGGCTGGCCCACTGCGAGGCGCTGCACCCCGTTGCCATTGACATGGGCCTGGCCCGCGTGCGTGAAGTGGCTGCTCGCATGGGGCTGGCCTTCACGTGCCCGGTCATCACCGTGGCGGGCACCAACGGCAAGGGTTCCACCTGCGCCATGCTGGAGTCCATCCTCGGGCAGGCGGGCTACCGCACGGGGGTGTTCACGTCGCCGCACCTGGTGGACTTCGAGGAGCGTTGCCGCCTGCGCGGCGACATGGTTCAGGCGGAGGATCTGGTGCCCGCTTTCGAGTGCGTTGAGCGGGCGCGCGGGGAGATCTCGTTGACGTACTTCGAGTTCACCACCCTGGCCATCCTGCAAAAACTGGCCAGTGCCGAGCTGGACGTGGCGATTCTGGAGGTCGGCCTGGGCGGGCGGCTTGATGCCGTCAACATCATTGACGCCGACTGCGCCATCATCACCAGCATTGACCTGGACCACATGGAGTTTCTGGGCAACACGCGTGAAGCCATTGGCCTGGAAAAGGCCGGCATCATGCGGCCCGGCAAGCCGGTGGTCGTCAGTGACCCGGTGCCGCCGCAGAGCATCATCGACCACGCCGCCGAGGTGGGCGCTGACCTGTGGCGTTTTGGCGCGGACTTCAATTTCTCAGGTGACAAGCAGCAGTGGGGCTGGGCGGGCCGGGGGCGGCGTTATTCGGGGCTGGCCTACCCGGCGCTGCGGGGCGCCAACCAGCTCGTCAACGCCTCGGGCGTGCTGGCGGCGCTGGCGGCACTGCGGGACCTGCTGCCGGTCACGGCCCAGTCGGTGCGTGGTGGGCTGGCCATGGTCGAGCTGCCGGCACGGTTCCAGATCATCCCGGGCCAGCCGACGCTGGTGCTGGACGTGGCACACAACCCGCATTCGGTCGCAGCGCTCAGTGAAAACCTGGATGCCATGGGCTTTTACCCCTGCACCCATGCCGTGTTCGGGGCCATGGCCGACAAGGACCTGACCACCATGCTGGCCCGCGTTGCCCCGTTGATCGACAAGTGGTATTTCACCGATTTGCCGACCGCGCGGGCGGCTTCAGCCAGCGCCCTGGCCGCCCAGTGGCGCAGCATGCAGGCAGGACAAAACGGTTCGGCGACCGAGCACGCATGCCCTGAAGACGCCCTCCAGGCCGCCGTCAAGGCCGCAGACCCCGCTGATAGAATTGTGGTTTTTGGCTCCTTCTACACCGTGGGCGGCATCTTGAAAACAGGTGTGCCGCGACTGTTTGCACCGCATGCGGCCACCTGAACACGCGCTGCACCTCCTCCCGGGTGGCCACCGTCCAGCAGCTGCCGGGCCCTGCGGTTGCAGTCCTCACCATCCTTTCTAACCGACGTCAAAGTCAACGGACTCAGGCCTTCCCACCATGCCGTTCTTCAACTTTCGCCGCGGCACCTCCAGCCCGGCGGCCAGCCAGGCCGCCCCCCCCGAAAGCCTGGAAGCCCTGCGTCGGCGGGCCAAGCACCGACTCATGGGGTCCGTGGTGCTGGTGCTGGCGGGTGTGGTCGGTTTCCCGCTGCTGTTCGACACCCAGCCGCGCCCCGTGGCGGTGGATATTCCCATCGAAATTCCGGGCAAAACCACCAGCAAACCGTTGGCAGTGCCAACACCGGCACCCATTGCAGCACCAACGCCAACACCGCCTGCAGCGCCGGTGGCAGCTGCCCAGGCCACCAAGCCGCCCGTCAACACCCTACCCAAGGTGCAGGGGGGTGAGAAAGTGGCTGCAGCGGCCAGTTTGGACCCCGAAGAAGAGATTGTTCAGTCAAAACCGGCGCTAGCCAAGGCAAATGCTGCCAATGATGCTCCTAAAAAAGAAGCAAAAACAGAGCCGAAGGCGGTTGCCAAGGTGGAGCCTAAGCCCGTGCCCAAGCCTGAAGTCAAGCCCGAGGTGAAGCCCTCTGGCAACGACGAGGCGGCGCGTGCGCGGGCGTTGCTCAATGGTGAGGCGGCCAGCGCCAAGGCGGCTGCCACGCCGGACAGCGCTGACGCCAGCGCACGTCTGGTGGTTCAGGTCGGTGCGTTCGCCGACGTGCTTAAGGCCCGGGAAGCACGCGTCAAGCTCGAAGCGGCTGGTCTGAAAACTTACACGCAAGTGGCTGAAACCAAAGACGGCAAGCGCATCCGGGTCCGGGTGGGCCCGTTTGCCAGTCGCGCTGATGCCGACAAGGCGGCGGGAAAAATCAAGACGCTTGGTTTGCCTGCTGCCGTCCTCACTTTGTGAAGAGGCGGCGCGGATTGTTGGGGCAGAGCAGCGCATGCTGACAGGCCTGGACTGGATATTTCTGGCAGTGCTGGGTGCCTCCCTGCTGCTGGGCTTGTGGCGCGGCCTGGTGTATGAAGTGCTGTCGGTGCTGGGCTGGGCGGTGTCGTTTTATGCCGCGCAATGGTTGGCGCCCGACGTGGCCGCGATGCTGCCGCTGCAGTCGTTGTCAGACCCGCTGCGTTACGCCGCCGCCTTTGTGCTGATTTTTGTGGCGGCGCTGTTTGCCTGGGGCTTGCTGGCTTTTGTGGTCAAAAAGCTGGTCGAAGCGGTGGGTTTGCGGCCGATTGACCGGGTGCTGGGCGCGGTATTTGGTGTACTGCGCGGAGTGATTTTGCTGCTGGCTGCCGCAGTGGTGGTCAACATGACGGCCTTGAAAACGAGCGACTGGTGGGCCCAGTCCAGCGGTGCGCCGATGCTCAGCCGTGTGCTGGAGGGGCTCAAGCCGCTGCTGCCGGAACAGTTTGCCAGGTATCTGGATACGACCTGAACAGGTCCGTGGAATTTTGCGTTCAGCGCAAACATGATGAAAACGGGACGGGCTTGTGAAGAGTCCGGCCCGGTCAACCCTCTCAACCGAAAGATGAATATATGTGTGGAATCGTTGGCGTTGTCAGTCAAGCCCCGGTCAATCAACTGATCTATGACGGCCTGCTGCTGCTGCAGCACCGCGGCCAGGACGCCGCCGGCATCGTCACCCAGCAGGAGCGCAAGTTCTACATGCACAAGGCCAAGGGCATGGTGCGTGACGTGTTTCGCACGCGCAACATGCGCGCGCTGCCCGGCTCGGTCGGCTTGGGGCAGGTGCGCTACCCCACGGCAGGCAATGCCTTCAGCGAAGACGAGGCCCAGCCGTTCTACGTCAATGCCCCCTTTGGCCTGGTGCTGTCGCACAACGGCAACCTGACCAATGCGGCCGAGCTGAAGGCCGAGCTGTTCAACACCGACCACCGCCACATCAACACCGACAGCGACAGCGAAGTGCTGCTCAATGTGCTGGCGCATGAGCTGGAAAAAACCACGCGTGGCCTGCCGCTCACCCCGGGTGATGTGTTTGCCGCCGTGCGCGGAGTCCACCAACGGGTGAAAGGCTCGTACGCCGTTGTGGCGCTGATTGCCGGGCATGGCTTGCTGGCGTTCCGTGACCCGTTTGGCATCCGGCCCCTGTGCATGGGCCACGGCACCAACGGCGACGGCCCCAGTGTGATGGTGGCCAGCGAGTCGGTCGCACTGGAAGGCACGGGGCACCAGTTTGACCGTGACATCGCCCCTGGCGAAGCGGTGCTGGTGGACATGGCCGGCCAAGTCCACGCCCAGCAGTGCGCCGACAACGCCACGCTCAACCCCTGCATTTTTGAGTTTGTGTACCTGGCCCGGCCTGACTCGGTGCTCGACGGCATCTCGGTCTACCAGGCGCGTTTGAACCTGGGTGAAACCCTGGCCAAGCGGGTGGTGTCCACCGTGCCGCCGAATGAAATCGACGTGATCATCCCGATCCCCGAGTCCAGCCGCCCCAGTGCCACCCAGCTGGCGCACCTGCTGGGCATCCCTTACCGCGAAGGTTTTGTGAAGAACCGCTACGTGGGCCGCACCTTCATCATGCCGGGGCAGGGCGTGCGAAAAAAATCCGTGCGCCAGAAGCTCAACGTGATTGCCAGCGAGTTCAAGGGCCGCAACGTGCTGCTTGTGGACGACTCCATCGTGCGCGGCACCACCAGCCGGGAAATCGTGCAGATGGCGCGTGACGCCGGTGCGCGCAAGGTCTACCTGGCCAGCGCTGCGCCGCCGGTGCGTTACCCCAACGTGTACGGCATCGACATGCCCACGTCCGCCGAGCTGGTGGCGCATGACCGCACCGTGGAAGAGATCAGTGTGTCCATTGGCTGCGACGCGTTGATCTACCAGGATGTGGACAGCATGAAGCGGGCAGTGGGCTCGCTCAACAGCAAACTCAATGGCTTTGACGCGTCGTGCTTTGACGGCGTGTACATCACCGGCGACATCACCCCGGAAAGCATCGCCAAGATGAACGAACAACGGGTGGACGGCAGCGAAGAAGGCGGCGTGGATGTGTCCCGCCTGGCCTTGCCCAACCCGCAGGAGGCATAAACCATGGCGCACCCCTTACCGGACAACCTGCACATCGACACGCTGGCCGTGCGTGCCGCAGTGGACAAAAGCCAGTACGGCGAAAACTCCGAAGCCCTGTACCTGACCAGCAGTTTTGTGCAACCTGATGCGGCCACCGCCGCCCGGCGTTTTGCCAATGAGGAAGAGGGCTATATCTACTCCCGCTTCACCAACCCGACCGTCACCAGCATGGAGCAGCGGCTGGCGGCCATGGAAGGAACGGAGGCGTGTATTGGCACGTCCAGTGGCATGGCCGCGATTTTGCTGATGTGCATGGGCTTGCTCAAAGCCGGCGACCACGTGATCTGCTCGCAGTCGGTGTTTGGCTCCACCATCAAACTCATCGGCACCGAGTTCGCCAAGTTCGGCGTGGAAAGCACCTTTGTCTCCCAGACCGATGTGGGCCAATGGCAGGCCGCCATCCAACCCAACACCCGCTTGCTGTTTGCCGAAACACCGACCAACCCGCTGACCGAGGTGTGCGACATTCGGGCGCTGGCAGCCGTGGCCCATGGTGTGGGCGCATGGCTGGCAGTGGACAACTGTTTTTGCTCGCCCGCCTTGTCGCGCCCGACTGAATTGGGTGCTGACCTGGTCATCCATTCCGGCACCAAGTACCTGGACGGTCAGGGCCGCGTGATTGCGGGGGCCATTTGTGCGTCGAAGAAGTTGATCGACGAGAAGTTTGTGCCCATCATGCGCAGCGCCGGCATGACGCTGTCCAGCTTCAACGCCTGGGTGGTGTTGAAAGGCCTGGAAACCTTGTCCATCCGCATGCAGGCGCAAAGCGCCAACGCGCTGGCGCTGGCCACCTGGCTGGAAGCGCAGCCCGGCGTGGCGCGTGTGTACTACCCCGGGCTGGCATCGCACCCCCAGCATGCGCTGGCGATGCAGCAGCAAACGATCAACGGCCAGGGCTGCGGCGGCGCCGTGCTGTCGTTTGACGTGGTGGGAAACGACACCGACAGCGCCCGCAAGAACGCGTTCCATGTCATTGACAGCACCCGCGTGTGCAGCATCACCGCCAACCTGGGCGACACCAAGACCACCATCACCCACCCGTCCACCACTTCACACGGCAGGCTGTCCGAGGCGCAGCGCCAGGCAGCGGGCATTGGGCAGGGGCTGATCCGCGTGGCGGCTGGCCTGGAACACATTGACGATTTGAAAGCCGACTTGGCCCGTGGCCTGGACACCCTGACATGACATTGACGACTTCCCCACGCACACGCACCCGTTTTGCACCGTCTCCGACGGGCTTTATTCACCTGGGCAACATCCGGTCAGCCCTGTACCCGTGGGCGTTTGCGCGTTCGACCGGGGGTGACTTCATCCTGCGCATTGAAGACACCGACCTCGAACGTTCCAACCAGGCCTCGGTCGATGTGATCCTCGAAGGCATGCGCTGGCTGGGGCTTGGTCATGACGAAGGACCTTTCTACCAAATGCAGCGCATGGACCGTTACAAGGCGGTGCTGGCCGAACTGCAGGCCGCCGGCCACGTCTACCCCTGCTACACCAGCATGGCTGAGCTGGACGCCCTGCGTGAACAACAAATGGCCGCCAAGGAAAAGCCGCGTTACAACGGCACCTGGCGGCCCGAGCCCGGCAAGACGCTGCCGCCGGTGCCAGAAGGCGTGTTGCCCGTGCTGCGTTTCAAAAATCCGCAAGGCGGCGCGGTGGTGTGGGACGACAAGGTCAAGGGCCGCATTGAGATCAGCAATGATGAACTCGACGACCTCGTCATTGCGCGGCCCGACGGCACGCCCACCTACAACTTCTGTGTGGTGGTCGACGACATCGACATGGCGATCACCCACGTGATCCGCGGTGACGACCACGTCAACAACACCCCCCGCCAGATCAACATCTTCCGGGCGCTGGGCAAAGATGTACCGGTGTACGCGCATCTGCCGACCGTGCTCAATGAGCAGGGCGAGAAGATGAGCAAGCGCAACGGCGCAAAGGCGGTGACCCAGTACGCCGCCGAAGGCTACCTGCCCGACGCGATGGTGAACTACCTGGCGCGCCTGGGCTGGAGCCATGGCGACGACGAAATCTTCAGCCGTGAGCAATTTTTGCAGTGGTTCAACCTGGACCACCTGGGCAAAAGCGCTGCGCAATTTGACGAAGCCAAGTTGCGTTGGGTCAACGCCCAGCACATGAAGGCCACGGCCGACGACGCCCTGGCCGCTATGGTGCAGCCGTTCCTGGCGGCGCAGGGCGCGTCCAGCCTGGACGCCGAGCGCCTCACGCAGGGTTGTGCGCTGTTCAAGGACCGCTGCAGCACCCTGGTCGAGCTGGCGGGCTGGCTGGCACTGCTGGTGTCCAGCCCCACGCCGAGCGAAGCCGATCTGCAAACCCATGTCACCGAGGCAGTTCGCCCGGCGCTTAGCAAGCTGGCAGACGCGTTGGCTGCGTGTGAGTGGAACAAGGCGGCGATCGCAGCGGCGATCAAACAAGTGTTGCTGGATACGGGCCTGAAAATGCCCCAGCTCGCCATGCCTGTTCGGGTGCTGGTCATGGGCACGCCGCAGACCCCTTCGCTGGACGCGATCCTGGCGTTGATGACCCGCAGCGATGTGGTCACACGATTGAAAGTTTGAAAAAATATCGCCGACTTGCAAAGTCGCTATTTTTCGCGCTATAATTTGTGGCTCGACAGATGTTAAGTAATTAATGTTTATCAGGGGGTATAGCTCAGCTGGGAGAGCGCTTGCATGGCATGCAAGAGGTCATCGGTTCGATCCCGTTTACCTCCACCAGTGTTAACGCGCTGGGTGAGAAAAGTTTTTGAGGTTTTGGCAAGTTTTCGGATTTGCCTGATAAGTTCTAAGGTTTTGACCCTATCGTCTAGAGGCCTAGGACACCACCCTTTCACGGTGGCTACAGGGGTTCGAATCCCCTTAGGGTCGCCAGTTTCACTTCGGTGAAGTTGGTCAAACAAGTTGTCAACACTTGGCTTCGCAAGAAGTGAACGTTGTCTACCAGGAGTGGTAGTTCAGTTGGTTAGAATACCGGCCTGTCACGCCGGGGGTCGCGGGTTCGAGTCCCGTCCGCTCCGCCAGTTTAAGAGCCCTGTTGTTCATTTGAGCAACAGGGCTTTTTGCTTTTTCGCGGCGCTTTGGGCGCTTTTCAAGTGGTCAAGGTGCAGAGCAACGCCTTCACAATCACCACATGCGCAAACACCTGTCTGAAACCACCGGCCCGCAACGTTTGTTGTACGGCCTGGCCGCCGGGTTGGCGGCGTTGGCCATTCCCTTGCCCATGGGCTGGCAGTTCCGGGGTTTGCTGGGCTGGTGTGTTGGCGTGGGGTTGTACCTGGCGCTGGCGTGGGGGCTGTGTGTGGGGTTTGACGCGGCACGCACCCGGCAGCGCGCGCAGGCGCAGGACGAACCCAGCGTTGTGTTGTTGTTGGTGCTGCTGGTGGCCACGGCGGCGTGTGTGGCGGCCATTGCGGCCCTGATGCAGCAAACCCGTGAGCTGTCGGGTGCCGTTCGGGCGGCCCACCTGACCTTGTGCGTCACCGCGCTGGCCGGGGCCTGGCTGTTTATTCAGGCGATCTTCACGTTTCGGTACGCGCACCGCTACTACCAGGAAGAAAAACGCAACGAGCCGGACGGCCCCGGCCTTCAGTTCCCCGGTGGGGCGGACCCGGACTACTTTGACTTTTTGTATTTCTCCCACGTAGTGGGCATGACGTCCCAGGTGTCGGATGTGCAGGTCACCTCACGCGAGATGCGCCACCTGACGCTGGTTCACAGCGTGCTGTCGTTCGGGTTCAACATGTTGATCGTCGCGCTGAGCATCAATGGGGTGGCGGGGGCGCTTCAGTAGTTGCGGGCAGCCACTTGCTCAGCTTGATCAGGTCGCTTGACAAGGCGGTGCCACCCACAATGATCAGGGCGCACAGCAGCATCCACGGCGTGACGGCCTCACCCAGAAACAGCACGCCGTACAACACGGCAAACACCGGCACCAGAAAAGTCACTGACAGCGCGCGCGGGGGCCCTGCGTTTTCAATCAGCCGGAAAAACACCACATACGCCACGCCGGTGCACAGCACACCAGCGGCCAGCATGGCCAGCCACGCCGTGCCGCTGGGCGTTTGTGCAGGCCACAGCAGCGCCGCGGGCACGGCAAGGCCCAGTGTGGCGCCCAGCAGGCTACCCGTGGCCGTGACCAGCGACGGGATGCCCGCCAGGTAGCGGCGCGTGTAACTGGCCGAAATGGCGTAGCACACACAGGCCAGCAGGCAGGCCAACACGGCCCAGCCGGGGCTGGTGCCCGCTGCGTTGACCTTGAACAACTCACCGGGCTGGGTGGCGCGCGACGCCAGCATCGCCACGCCGACAAACCCCACCACCAGGCCCAGGATGCGTGTTGGCGCGGGTTTGTCCTTGAGCCAGACCCACGCCACCAGCGCGCCGAACATCGGCACCGTGGCGTTCAGGATGGACGACAGGCCCGTGCTGATGGACAGCAGCGCGTAGGCGTAACAGGCAAACGGAATTCCGGCGTTCAGCAGGCCCACCAAAAACGTTTTGCGCCAGTGTTGCTTCAACACCGGCAGCAGGCCGCGCAGCCACACAAAGGGCAGCAAAAATGCTGCGGCAATCGCCACCCGTACGGCGGCTGTGGGCAAGGCGCCAAACTCCACCGCGCCCAGGTGCATGAACAGGAAGGACGAGCCCCAGATAGCGGCCAGGAAGACGAAGTCCAGCACCCAGCGGGGTTCACGGGCAGCGCTGTTGGCGCGCATCACGGCAGCAGGGGGCATGGCAACAGTTCGGCGCTGCGGGGCAGCGCGCCTTCCAGGGTTAACAAATGGGTTTTGCGCAGCAGGCCACCGGCGTAGCCTGTCAGTGAGCCGTTGGCCCCCAGCACGCGGTGGCAGGGCACGATGATGCTGACCGGGTTGCGGCCAATGGCGGCGCCCACCGCGCGCACCGCCGTGGGCCTGCCTATGTGCTGGCTAACGTGGCCGTAGCTTTGGGTTTGGCCGGGTTCAATGGCCAGCAGCGCACGCCACACGGCTTGCTGAAAATCGGTGCCGCCAGACAGGTCCAGAGGCAGGTCGAAGTGCTGGCGCTGGCCGGCGAAGTACTCGGCCAGCTGCTGGCTGGCCAGGCGCAGCACCGGGTGGCTGGCGTCCATGGGCCACGTGGCGGGTGCCTGCAGCAAGGCGGGTGGCAGGTGTTGCTGGCCGTCAAACCACACGCCAGCCAAGCCATGCGGGGTGGCCGCCAGCGTGATGGCACCGAGCGGGCTGGGGCAGGTGGTTTGAACGATGGCGGGGTGGAATTTCATGGTGCTGCCTTGCTTGATTTTCGGCGGATTGGGTGGGGGCATTGATGCGCTGTTGTCGTGTGATTGATGCGGTTTTGATGCCGTTTTGACCGGTTTTGGCGCTGTTGAAGGGGTTGTAGGGGACTTTGGAGGCACTTTTTAGATCATTCATGCCGCTAGCCTACGGTTTGCTTGCCTGTTGTGCTATGAATTTAGGAGTATTTCGGGCTGCGGCGCGTTGGCCGGTCCGCGCCAGGCGCCGCTCCAGACGCGTATCACTGCGTAGCTGCGCCACGGTGACCAGGTGGCAGACGCTGCCTCGGCCAAGCGCGCCGGGTGCTTCAATCCCTGCACGCCCAGGGCCTTGTGCAGCGCCACGTCCCCGGCGGGGAAGGCGTCGGGCCAGCGCAGGGCGCGCATGGCGATGTACTGGGCGGTCCAGTCACCCACGCCGGGCAGGGCCTTGAGGGCGGCCAGCGTGGCGGGCACATCGGCGTGGCTGTCCAGCTGCAGTTGCCCGCTGGCCATGGCCTGCGCCAGCGCGACGATGGCCGCTTGCCGCTGGCGAATGATGCCCATGGCGCCCAAGGCATCGCTGGAGGTGCAGGCCAGTTGCGCCGGGGTTGGAAACACGCGGTTCAACGCGGGCCAGGGCGTGGTGATGGGCTCCCCCAGCGCGGTGACCAGCCGCTGCGCCACGGTGCGGGCGGCGGCCACCGTGATTTGCTGGCCCAGAATCGCGCGCACCGCCAGCTCAAACCCGTCGAGTGCGCCCGGCACCCGCAGGCCGCCCGCGCCGGGGAAGCAGGGGTCCAGCGCGTGGTTGATGGCGGCCGGGTCCGCGTCCAGGTCCAGCAGGTTGCGTACGCGGCGGATCACCTGCGGCAGCACCGCGCACAGCGTGTCGCTGACCTGCAACACCAGCTGGGCGCGGGGGGCGTCAAATTGCACCAGCAGCCAGCCGGTGTGCCAGGTGTTGCTTTCGGTGTTGTTCACCCGGCAGGTCATGCCCATGCGGGGCGTGCCGTGGTGGTCCTCGTCAATGAATTCGCTGCCCGCCATCACATGGGTTTTGAAAAATGCCAGCATGGCCTGCACGTCAAACGGCGGCCGGTACCCCAGCCGCACGGTGATGCCCGACGCCCCCGGGGCCGCCGCGCGCAGCGGCGTGGCCGACTGGCGGCGCAGGGTGCCGGGGTTGAGCTGGTAGTGCGCCACAAACGCCGCGTTGAAGCGCCGCACGCTGGCAAACCCACTCATCAACGCGACTTGGGTGACGGGCAGCGCGGTGTCGGCCAGCAGCTGTTTGGCTGTCAGCAGCCGCCGGGTTTGCAGGAACTGCAGCGGCGACACGCCCAAGTGCGCCTGAAAAATGCGCTGCAGGTGGCGGCTGCTCACGCCCAGCCGGGTGGCCAGGGTGCTGACGGAATATTCACCGGGCGCGTCCAGCAGCCGCGCCGCCTGCAGCGCCAGTGTGGCGCTGGCGTCCTGCGTGGACCAGGGCAGTGACGACGGGGCCAGCTCGGGTCGGCAGCGCAGGCAGGGGCGAAACCCGGCGCTTTCGGCCTGGGCAGCGTGGCTGAAAAACAGGCAGTTCTGGCGTTTGGGGGTGCGCACGCTGCACACCGGGCGGCAGTAAATGCCGGTGGACGTGACCCCGGTGAAAAACCGCCCGTCAAACCGGGCGTCCCGCGCCGTCAAGGCGAGGTAACACGCGTCGGCGTGAGGGTCCGGGGGTGTCGTTGAAAGGGGCGGGGCATCAGCGGGCATGGGGTGATGGTACGAAGGCGCAGCGCCACACGCTGGCCGTTTTCGGACATGCCCCTGCAGGCCGTGCAAGATACGCGCCCTACAATCCGCGAAGTTTTTGTTTGGCCCGCTACTTTCACTCCAGGAACACCGCTCATGCAGCTCAACGCCTCCATTTTCAAAGCCTATGACATCCGCGGCATCGTGCCGTCCACCATCAACGAAGACGTGGCCCAGGCGCTGGGTCAGGCGTTTGGCACGCAGGCGTTGAAAGAAGGCGAAACCACCGTGGCCGTGGGCCGGGACGGCCGGCTGAGTGGCCCCACGCTGGCTGCGGCGCTGATGCGCGGGCTGGTGGCCAGCGGGGTGAACGTGATTGACGTGGGCATGGTCACCACGCCGATGTTGTATTTTGCGGCCAACACGTTGTGCTCGTCGGGCATTCAGGTCACGGGCAGCCACAACCCGAAGGACTACAACGGCTTCAAGATGGTGATGGGTGGCCGTGCGATTTACGGCGACGACATCCAGGCGCTGCGCCAGCTCATGGAAACCGAAACCTCGGTGACCGCCGCCACCCCCGGCACCATCCGCCAGGTGGATGTGCAGGCCGACTACACCGCCCGCATCGTCGGCGGCATCCAATTGGCGCGGCCGATGAAGATCGTGATCGATTCCGGCAACGGCATTGCCGGTGCGTCGGCCCCGGCGATTTTCCGCGCGCTGGGCTGCGAGGTGACCGAGCTGTTCAGCGAGGTTGATGGCGACTTCCCCAACCACCACCCAGACCCGTCCAAGCCTGAAAACCTGGTCGACCTGATCAACGCCCTGAAGGCGGGCGACGCCGAACTCGGCCTGGCGTTTGACGGCGACGGCGACCGCTTGGGGCTGATCACCAAGGACGGCACCAACATCTACCCGGACCGCCAGATGATGCTGTTCGCCCGCGACGTGCTGAGCCGCGTGCCCGGCGGCACGATTTTGTTCGACGTGAAATGCTCGCAGCGCCTGGCGCCGGAGATCGAAGCCGCTGGCGGCGTGCCGCTGATGTACAAAACAGGCCATTCGCTGATCAAGGCGAAGATGAAAGAAATCAACTCGCCGCTGGGTGGCGAGATGAGCGGCCACATCTTCTTCAAGGAGCGCTGGTACGGCTTTGACGACGGCACCTACGCCGGCGCGCGCCTGCTGGAAATCGTCAGCCAGGTGCCGGATGCTGGCGCGCTGCTCAACGGCCTGCCGACCAGCTTCAGCACCCCCGAGCTGAACGTGGCCTGCAAGGAAGGCGAGCCGCACACCGTGGTGGCCGCGCTGATCGCGTCCGCCAAGTTTGAGGCGCCAGCGGTGATCTCCACCATCGACGGCCTGCGCGTGGACTGGCCGGACGGTTTTGGTCTGATCCGTGCGTCCAACACCACGCCCGTGCTGGTGCTGCGTTTTGAAGGTCACACCGACGCCGCGCTGCACCGCATCGAAGCCGACATGCTCAAGCTGCTGCGCAGCGTGAAGCCTGACGCGAGTTTTGCCGCCGCTGCGCACTGAACGCACGCAGGGCCACGGCCGCGGATGAAGATCCTCATCGTCAAGCTGTCGTCCCTGGGTGACGTGGTGCACACCCTGCCCGTGGTGCAGGACATCCTCGCGGCCGTCCCCGGCGCGCAGATCGACTGGGTGCTGGAGCAGTCTTTCGCCCCCGTGCTGGCCCCGGTGCAGGGCCTGCACCGCGTGATTCCCTGCGCGCTGCGGCGCTGGCGCAAGTCCTTCTGGACGTCCGCCACCCGCGCCGAGTGGCGTGCTTTCAAAACCGACCTGCAGCGCGAGGCCTACGACGCCGTGCTGGACCTGCAGGGCCTGACCAAGTCAGCCGTGGTCGCCCGGCTGGCCCGGCTGAACGCTGGAGGCAAACGGTATGCCATGGCCCACCGCACCGACGGCTCGGGTTACGAAGCCCCCACGCGTTGGGTGGCGGATGTGGCCCTGGCGCTGCCGCCGCACATCCACGCGGTGGTGCGGGGGCGGGCGCTGGCGGCATTGGCGCTGGGCTACCGCCATGCCCCAGCCGCTGATTTTGGATTGAATCAGGCGCTAGCCAAGGCAAAGCTTGCCCCGACAGCTATCAATAATGAAGCAGATCCAGCGCCGCCCTGCGTGGCGCTGGTGCATGGCACGTCCCGCGCTGACAAGGAATGGCCGCTGGCGCACTGGGTGGCGCTGGGCCAGCGGGTCGAGGCGGCGGGGGGCCGGGTTGCGCTGGCGCATGGCAGCGCGAAAGAGCTGGCCACCAGCCAAGCCATCGCCGCCCAGCTGAGCCGTGCTGTGGTTTGGCCGCTGTTGCCGCTGGATGGGTTGACCGCCGCGTTGGCGGGCTGCTGCGGCGTGGTGGGGGTGGACAGCGGCGTCAGCCACATCGCGGTGGCGCTGGGGTTGCCGCATGTGCAGATCTACAACTTCGACACCGCCTGGCGCACCGGCCCTGACCCGGTGACCTCGCAAGGCCGCCAGGTCAGCGTGTTTGCCCAGCCCACGCCCAGCGTGGACGCGGTGTGGCAGGCGTGGGTGGCGGCCACATCAACCCGCGTGGCCTGAGCCAGTGGACGCGCTGTTTTTCAAACTTTACGCGGCCCTGATGTGGCTGGCCCAGCCGCTGCTGCGCCGCAAGCTGGCGCGCCGAGCGCTGAAGGAGCCGGGCTACGGCCAGGCCATCGGCGAGCGGTTTGGCAGCTACACCCAGCCGGCCGAAGTAAGCGCCGAGCTGCTGTGGGTGCATGCCGTGTCGCTTGGCGAAACCCGCACCGCCGCCATCCTGCTGGACGCTCTGCGCGCCGCCCAGCCCGGCCTGCGGCTGCTGTTGACCCACGGCACCGCCACCGGCCGGGCCGAAGGCGCTGGCCTGTTGCGGCCGGGGGACGTGCAGGTCTGGCAGCCCTGGGACAGCTCGGCGGCGGTGGCGCGGTTTTTCAGCCACTTCCGGCCCCGGCTGGGCGTGCTAATGGAAACCGAAGTCTGGCCCTGCACCGTGGCGGCAGCCCGCCAGCGCGGCGTGCCGCTGGTGCTGGCCAACGCCCGCTTGTCTGACAAATCCCTGCAACAGGCGCTGCGCCTGAGCCCGCTGGCCCTGCCGGCCTACGCCGCGCTGACGGCCGTGTTGGCCCAGACCGAGGCGGACGCCGCCAGGTTTGCGCAGCTGGGGGTGTCGGCCCAGGTGGTGGGCAACCTGAAGTTTGACGCCACGCCCAGCGCCGACCTGCTGGCACGCGGCCAGGCCTGGCGGCAGGCCCTCGGCCAGCCGGTGGTGATGTTTGCCAGCAGCCGGGAAGGCGAAGAAGCCCTGTTTTTAGACGCATTTCATGCGATCGCCAAGGCGAAGCTTGCCGGTAGTGCTATCGATTCAGGAGCAATCATCCTGCCGTCCCGGCTGCTGGTCGTGCCGCGCCACCCGCAGCGGTTTGACGAGGTGGCCGCGCTGGCGGTGCAACACGGGCTGAGTGTGTCCCGCCGCAGCCAGTGGCCTGACGCAGGCCCGGCCGCCAGCCCCGCCGCCCTGGCCGCTGACCTGTGGCTGGGGGACTCCCTGAGTGAAATGCCGCTGTACTACGCCCTGGCCGATGTGGCCTTGCTGGGCGGCAGCTTTGCGCCGTTGGGCGGGCAAAATCTGATCGAGGCAGCCGCCTGCGCCTGCCCGGTGGTCATGGGCCCACACACGTTTAATTTTGCGGACGCCGCCACCGAAGCCGAGGCCGCCGGGGCCGCGCAGCGCGCCCCCGACATGGCCGCTGCCCTGACCCTGGCGCTGCAGCTGGCCCACACCCCCGCCGCGCAAGCCAGCGCCGCCGCTGCGGGTACTGCTTTTGCCGCCAGCAACCGGGGCGCGACCGAGCGCACGGTGGCGGCCTTGCTGGCGCAGATGGCCCGCCCGCAGACAAACGCCACCGGGCAGTGCTAATCTGCCGCAAGTGCTGGCGCTGACCGACACCCGCCGCCACGGCCCAACTCTTGTTTGCTGAAGGACCACCCCATGCCACGCTATTTGTTGTTGACCTCTGCTGCGGCGCTGGCCGGCTTGCTGACCGCTTGCGGGGGCGGTGGCGGGGGCGACAGTGCGGCAACGCCTGCCACCACGGCCACCGCCGTCACGCCAACGCCCGGCGCGGTGGAAGAAGACGTGGCGGCGTTCCAGCTGCTCAATGCCGAGCGTTTGCGCTGCGGTTTTGGCACGCTGGCACGCAACGCCAGCCTGGACGCGGCGGCCAGGGCGCATGCGGACTACCAGGCCTTCTACGGCATCGTGGACCATCTGGAGGACGCCGCTGCGCGCCCGGTGGGCTTTACCGGGGCCTTGCCGATCGACCGGGTGCTGGCCAAGGGCTATGCCGCCCGGGCGGCGGACATTGGCGGGGTGGCCGATGAGATCACCGCGCTGCTGGGCACGGCCACCAAAACCGGGCTGGGGGAGTCGGGCGTTCGCAGTCTGCTGAACGCGCCCTACCACCTGCGTGGGCTGATGAGCGGCTACCGGGACGTGGGTCTGGCGGTGCGCAGCAGCACCGATGTCGGGTCCACCCAGCCGTCGGTGTACTTGCAGATCAATGCCGCCTACTTAACCGCGGCGGGCCAGCAACTGCCAGCAGCCACCGAGGTGCGCACCTACCCCTGCGAGGGCAGCACGGGCATTAACTTTCGGCTGACCAACGAGTCGCCCAACCCGGTCATTGGCCGGGACCTGGCGGTCAACCCGCTGGGCGCGTCGGTGTATGTGGCGCTGCGGCCTGGTAATCGGCTGGTGGTCAGCAGTGCGGTGTTCACGCAGGTCAGCACGGGGCAGGTGGTGACCACGCGCGCGCCGGTGGGCTCGGCCAATGACCCGTACCGGGGCTGCTCGGAAGGCTGCTTTGGTGTGCATGAGGCCTACATCGCCGCCGATGCGCCGATGCTGCCCGGCACGGCTTACCGCGTGAACCTGGCGGGGACCAACAACGGCGTGGCCTTCACACGCCAGTTCAGCTTCACCACGGGCGCAGGCGGCTGAGCCCCGTGATCAAGGCACCAGCAGGGCGTTGACCGGCTGCAGGTCCTGCTCGGTCAGCGTGCCGTTGGCCTGGCGCAGCCGCAGGCCACCCAGCAGCACGTTGTAGCGCGCCTGGGCCAGGTCGCGTTTGGTCTGGAACAGCTGGCTTTGGGCGTTCAGCACATCGATGTTGATGCGCACGCCGACCTGGTAGCCCAGCTTGTTGGCGTCCAGCGCGCTTTGGCTGGAGAGTTCAGCCGCTTCCAGCGCCCGCACCTGCCCGCGCCCTGACAACACGCCGAAGTAGGCGGTGCGGGTGCCCTGGGCCACGCTGCGGCGCACGCCTTCCAGGTCGCTGGCGGCCTTGTCTTTCAATGACAGCGTTTCACGGATGCGGTTTTGCGTGGCAAACCCGGCAAACAGTGGCAGGTTGAACTGCAGGCCCAGCGTGGTGGCGTTGCTGCGCGACGCCCCGGCGAAGGTGGCGGTGCCCGACGGGTTGCGGGTGATGTTGTAGCTGGCCACCGCGTCCAGCGTGGGTTTGTGGCCGGCCTCGGCTTTTTTGATCTCCAGGTCCGCGATCTCCAGCGCGCTCAGCGCCTGGCGGATGGACGGGTGAACCCCTTCCGACTGCTGCACCCAGGCGTTCGGGTCTTCGGGTTGCAGGGCGGGCAGAGCGTAGGGCGCGGCCAGGGCTTTGGGCTGGGTGTCGTTGCGGCCCACCAGCTGGTCGAGCGCGATTTTTTTCACCCGCAGGTCGTTGTCGGCGGCAATTTCCTGCGCCGTGACCAGGTCAAAGCGGGCCTGCGCTTCACGCGTGTCGGTGATGGTTGAGGTGCCGACCTCAAAGTTGCGTTTGGCAAACGCCAGCTGCTCGGCCACGGCGGTTTTTTGGGCCTGCACAAAGGCCAGCGTGTCCTGCGCGGCCAGCACGTCGAAGTAGGCCTGGCTGGTGCGCACGATCAGGTCCTGTCCGGCAGCGTCCAGCTGGGCTCTGGACTGCTCGATCAGCTTGAAGCCTTGGTCGTAGCTGGCGCGGTTGGCCGGGCGGTACAGCGGCTGGCTGGCCGACAGGGTGCCGCTCTGCGTGTTGAAGCTGCGGTCCACCGTCGGGTTGGTGTTTTCAAACCCGGTGCGTGAAGCGCCCGCGCCCAGCCCCACCGTGGGCAAAATACCGGCCCGGGCCTGGTCAGCCCGTGCGACGTTGGCGTCAAACTGCAGGCGCGCCGACTGGTAGGCCGAGTCGAACCCGCGGGCAGACTCGTACAGCGTGACCAGGTTCTGGGCACTGGCCCCGGAGGCTGCCGCCAGGGTGGCCAGCAGCAGTGCGGGAGGGCAGCACGCCCGAAGTTTCGCATTCAACGACATAGGTTTCCTCGGCCAGGGTGGAATCAATGAGTGGGGTCAATAGGAAGGAACAGACGGGTCCACCTGCTGGGACCAGGCCGCAATGCCGCCCTGCAGGTTGACCACTTCAGAAAACCCGTGCTGCGCCAGGAAGGTGGCGACCTGCTGGCTGCGCATCCCGTGGTGGCACAGGCAGGCGATTGGGTGGTCCACGCCGGGGGTGGTGTGCAGCTCGGCCAGCCGCGCGGGGATCTCGCGCATCGGCAGGTGCAGCAGCGTGAAGCCGTCGGGCTGGACCGAGGCGGTTTGCAGCTCCCAGGCTTCGCGCACGTCCAGCACCACGGGTACTACCCCTTCGGGCAGGGTGCGGGCCCAGGCGGCAAAGTCAGCGGGCATCAATTGAGGTGTCATGGTGGGCTCAGAAGCTGAATTTGGACGGCTCGGGGAAGTTCAGCAGGCGCGGGGCCACGGTGTCCCAGGCCTGGGTGGTGCGCCAGGCGTCTTCGGCCACGCGCGTGACCAGCGTGGCGCGCATCACGGGCTCGTCGCCCACGATGGTGCAAAGCCGCCCGCCCACCCGCAGCAGCGCCAGAAAGGCCTGCGGCACCGCCGCGACCGAGCCGCTGAGCACCACCACATCAAACGGGCCGGCCAGCGCTTCGTTGTTCTGAAAGGCACCACTGAGGTAACCCGCACCGTCAGCCACCACCACCTCAGCGTTGGCAATGCCGCCGCGCTGCAGGTTGATGCGGGCGCTGGCGGCCAGTACCGGGTCAATTTCCAGCGTGGTCACGTGGCGGCCACGGTGGCCCAGCAGCGCAGCCATGTAGCCGGAGCCGGTGCCGATTTCCAGCACGGTTTCGTGTTTTTGCACGGCCAGGTCCTGCAGGATGCGGGCCTCTACCTTGGGCGACAGCATGCAGGGGGCGGGGTGGTCCTGGGAGGCAGTGCTCAGCGGGATCTCCATGTCAACAAACGCCAGCGAGCGGTGGGCAGTGGGTACAAAGTCTTCGCGCTGGATGATGGCGAGCAGAGACAAAATCTGGCTGTCCAGCACTTCCCAGGGGCGGATTTGCTGCTCAATCATGTTGAAACGGGCTTGTTCGTAGTTCATGGTGTGGGGTGGGTTGCAGTAAAAGCGTGGGGCTGAAAAATGAGGGTGAAAAAATGACGTCGCAAGGCGGGATTTTAGTCGGGGCCCTGCCCGTGGGCCGCTGCAGGGCGGGGTGCAGACACCCGCCTCTGACCGGTCCATTTGCGTTGGAGCCACTGGGCCAGGTCGTCCAGGTAGCAATACGTCACCGGCACCACCACCAGCGTCAGCAGCGACGAGGTGATGACCCCGCCGATCACCGCCTGGCCCATGGGGGCGCGTTGTTCGGAGCCTTCGGTGAGGGCGAAGGCCAGCGGCACCATGCCAAAAATCATCGCCAGGGTGGTCATCAGGATGGGGCGCAGCCGCACCTTGGCGGCTTCGAGCAGCGCGGCACTGCGCGCCATGCCGGGAACGCGGCGGCCGTCCGCGTCGGTATGGTCTTGGCGCATGCGGATGGCAAAGTCCACCAGCAAAATCGCGTTTTTGGTGACCAGCCCCATCAGCATGACGACACCAATCACCGAGAACATCGACAGCGTGGAGCCAAACGCCAGCAGCGCCAGCACCACGCCAATCAGTGTCAGTGGCAAGGAGGTCATCAGCGCCAGCGGCTGCAAAAAGCTTTTGAACTGGCTGGCCAGAATCATGTAGATGAACAGCACCGCCAGCACCAGCGCCGACACGGCATAGCCAAACGACTCGGCCATGTTTTTGGTGGAGCCGTTGAACTGGTAGCGGTAGCCGGGTGGGAAACGCATCCCGTCCAGCACGGTTTTGACAGCGCTGGAGACCTCACCGGCCGAGCGGCCCGCCACGTTGGCGTTGATGGCCACCTCACGGGCCAGGTCGCGCCGGTTGATCTGGTTCGGGCCGGTACCTTGTTTGATATTGGCCAGCTGTGACAGGCGCACCACGCGGGCCGAGCCATCGGCGTTGTTGCCCATGGCCGCACTCATGAAGGGCAGGCGCTCCAGGTCCTGTGGTTCACGCCGCGCCTCGGGGGCCAGGCGCACATTGAC
Source organism: Polaromonas sp. (assembly GCA_046154065.1). GTDB lineage: Bacteria > Pseudomonadota > Gammaproteobacteria > Burkholderiales > Burkholderiaceae_C > Polaromonas. The sequence goes on from JBJXEI010000212.1 coordinate 23,124, forward strand.
GTCGTAGGTCTGGTCGTCCGGGGCGCGCCAGTTGCCCACGGTTTGCCCGGCCACCAGCACCCGCAGCGCCGCGCCAATCTGGGACGCCGTCAGCCCTAGGTCACTGGCCGCGCCGCGCTGCACGTCCACTTCAATCACCGGTTTGTCAGCTTTCACGCTCGAGTCCAGGTCCACCAGGCCAGGAATGCCACGCAGCTGCTCGGTGACCTGGCGGCTCAGGGTCTCCAGCTGTTTCAGGTCAGGCCCCTGCAGTGAAAACTCGATCTGTTTGTTGCCGCCCACCGAGTCCAGCAGGCCCACGTGGGTCAGCGTGATGCCCGCCACCTGCTGCAGCCGCTGGCGCAGCACCTGGGACAGCGCGTCCACACTGCGGCTGCGGTCCTTGCGCGGCACCAGCCGGATGTACAGGCTGGCGTACATCTTGCCCTGCGCGTTGCCGGTGTTGAGGGTGGCCAGGGTGTAGGTGACTTCCGGGAACTCCCGCACGATGGCCTCGACCTGCCTGGTCTTGGCCTCGGTCGCTTCCAGCGAGGAGCCGACCGGGGTGTAGAAGTTCAGGGAGGTTTCTGAAAAGTCGGCCTTGGGCACAAACTCGGTCCCCAGCAGCGGCACCATGACGATGCTGGCCGCAAAAATCACCACCGCCAGCACCAGGGTGGCGAGCTTGTGAATCAGCGCCCAGCCCAGAATGCGCTGATAGCTGCGGCTCATGGCCTCGGTGGCGTCGTCAAACCAGCCGGTCACGCGGCCGATGGTTTTGTCGTACAGCGTGGTGCGCGTGCGCGGCTGGCCGTGCGCGTCGATGGCCGGGTCGTGCCAGATGCTTGACAGCATCGGGTCCAGCGTGAAGCTGACGAACATCGAGATCAGCACGGCCGAGACGATGGTGATGCCGAACTCGTGGAAAAACTTGCCGATGATGCCGCCCATGAAGCCAATCGGCAAAAACACCGCCACGATGGAAAAGGTGGTGGCCAGCACGGCCAGGCCAATCTCCCGCGTGCCGTCCATCGACGCTGCGTAGGGCGTTTTGCCCATCTGCACATGGCGCACGATGTTCTCGCGCACCACAATCGCGTCGTCAATCAGCAGGCCCACACACAGGCTCAGCGCCATCAGCGTGATCTGGTTGATGGTGAAGCCGAACAGGTTCATGAACAAAAACGTGCCGATGATGGAGATCGGCAGCGTCAGCCCGGTGATGACGGTGGAGCGCCAGGAGTTCAGGAACAAAAACACGATCAGCACCGTCAGCAGCGCGCCCTCGATCAGCGTGCGCTGCACGTTGCTGACGGCCACGCGGATCGGGCGGGCGCTGTCATTGACCAGCACCAGCCGCACACCCGGCGGCACCGTCGCCTGCAGCTCGGCCACGGCCTTGTTCAGGCCATCGACCACCGCAATCGTGTTTTCGTCCTGTTGTTTTTGCACCGTCAGCAGCAGCGTGCGCTGGCCGTTGTACAGCGCCAGGCTGTCCACTTCCTGCGCGCCGTCGGCGATGCGGGCCACCTGGTTGACGGTGATGGGCACGCCGTTTTTGCGCGCCACGATGAGCTGGCCGAAGTCCTCGGGTCGCTTCATGCGGGCGTCGATTTTCACCACCCGCTCTTGCGCCAGGGAGCGGGTGGTGCCCACTGGCAGGTCCTGGTTTTCCAGCCGCACGGCGCTGGCGACTTGCTCTGGTGTGACGCCGAGCGCCTCCAGCGCCTGCGGGTTCAGGTAGAGGTTGATTTCACGTTTGGTGCCACCCACCAGCGCCACCGACCCGGCACCGCGCACGTTTTCCAGCCGCTTTTTCAGGACCTGGTCGGCCCAATTGGTCAGTTCCACCGCCGACAGGTTGCCTTTGGCAGAGTCTGGCAAGACGGCGATTGACCACACGGCCCGGCTGGACGGGTCAAAACGCAGCACGCGGGGTTCTTTCACCTCGTCGCGCAGCAGCGGCCGGATGGCCGAGATTTTTTCGCGCACGTCCTCGGCGGCTTTGCGGCCGTCCACGTACAACTGAAATTCGATGATGACGACCGACTGGCCTTCGTAGCTGCGGGAGGTCAGGCTGCTGATGCCGGCAATCGAGTTGACGCCTTCCTCGATCTTTTTGGTGACCTCGCTCTCGACGATCTCGGGTGACGCGCCGGGGTAGTCGGCCGAAATGACGACCACCGGAAAATCAATGTTCGGGAACTGGTCTACCTGCATGCGCTGGTACGAAAACAGCCCCAGCACCACGATGGCCAGCATCACCATCACGGCGAAAACCGGGTTTTTCAAACTGACTTGGGTGAACCACATAGGCGCTGCTTTGTGAACGACTTCAGCGCGTCAGGGTGCCGATTTGGCGTTGCCGCCGGGTGTGGCGATGGCCGTCAGGCGCACCCGTGTGCCCTCCCGCAGGGTGCCCACGGCGCTGCGCAGCACCTGCGCGCCGTCGGTCAGGCCTTTGACGGCGACCATCGCTTCACCGTTGGCTGCGCTGCCGCGCACACCCAGCTCTACCGGGCGCAAGGCCACCGCCACCGCCGGGCCTGCCTTCGTGGTCACCGTCTCCACGGTGGCCACGTAGGGCGCGGGCCGGTCGGTGCGCACGCTGCTGACGGGCACGGCCAGCGCGTCGGTGCGCAGGGTGTTCAGTGCGCCCTGGGCGTACAGGCCCTGGCGCAGCGGCGGCGTGCCGGGGTCTTGTGGTGGGTCAATGCTCAGGTACGCCAGCACGCTGCGGCTGCCCGCCTGCGCACTGGGGTTGATGCGCACCACCCGCGCCGTGATGCGCTGCGGGTTGCCTTCAAGACGCAAATCCGCCGTCTGCCCCACCTGCACTTGGGTGCTGTCGCCCGCGCTCAGGCTGGCTTCCAGCTCCAGGCGGCTCAGGTCCACGATCTCGATGACCCGCGCGTCAATGCCCAGGCGCTCGCCCGGCTGCGCCAGCCGCTGCGACACCTGCCCGCTGATGGGGGCCAACAGTGCGGTGTCCTGCACCGACTTGCTGGCCACGTCTACCCCTGCGAGCGCAGCCTGGTAGGTGGCGCGCGCTGCGTTCAGGTTGGCCAGGGAGGTGTCCAGCGCGGTTTTGGATATGAAGCCCTGGTCCACCAGCGCCTGGTTGTTGTCGTACTGGCGTTGCGCCACGTCCACCTGCGCTTTGGCCGATGCCGCCTGCTGCTGCGTCTGCCGGGTCCGGGCGGTGTACTCGGTGGCGTCGATCCGGCCCACCACTTGGCCGGCCTTGACGAAGTCGCCTTCGCGCAGTGTCAAGCCCTGCAGCTCACCGGCCACACGCGCCTTGACCACCGCCGAGTTCACCGCTTTCAGCGCGCCCGACACGGGCAGCCCCTGCACCAGCGTGGTTACCCGGGCCGTCAGCACATCGCTGGCGGCCAGTTCCACGGGCATGTCTTCCTTGGCCGTTTGCGCCTGGGCCAGGGCCTGCTGCGCCGCCTGGCGTTGGCCCACCACACGGGCCACGCCCAAGGCCAGCACCGCCAGCACGATCCCCGCCACCACCCATTTCAACCAGTTTCTGGTGCGTGTCATGCCTGCGGCCCCCGGGGTGATGCCTGCAGGCCGTGCAGCACGGTGGCCAGCTGAGCGGCAATGAACTGGTGCGGGTCCAGCGGGCCGTCGTTGCCGGTGCACAAGCCCGCCGAATGTTTGGCAAGAATCAGAAAAATCATGGGCGCGATCACGGCGTACACCGCGTAGTTCAGGTCCAGCGGGCGGAACTCACCGCTGTCCACACCGCGCTGCAGGATCCGCTGGATCAGCGTCTGGCCGGGCCGGATCACCTCGTGCTGGTAGAAGGCGGCCAGCTCCGGGAAGTTCTGCGCCTCGCTCATCATCAGCTTGGTGATGCCCGACGCCCGTGTGGCCCCCACGCGGTCCCACCAGGCGGTCATGCAGTAGCCCAGCATGTCGCTGGTCGTGCCTTCAAAGGTCTCGAACTCGTCGTTCCACTCGGCCAGGCGGCCGGAAATGTTCTCGCGCACCACGGCCTTGAACAGCTCGTCCTTGCTGGGGAAGTACAAAAACAGCGTGCCCTTGGACACCCCGGCGCGGGCGGCAACTTCTTCCACCCGCGTGGCGGCGTAGCCTTTTTCCACAAACAGGTCCAGCGCCGCGTCCAGCAGTTCACCCGGCCGGGCTTCCTTGCGGCGCTTGCGCAGGGCCGTGTTGGCGGCTGATTTTTTGCAGAAAAGGTCGAAGAGGGGAGTGGCGGGCGGCATGGTTACTGACTGGTTGGTTAGTAATGTAGCCGCGCCGCCCGACAGCGTCAATCACACTCGGCGCCATGCCGGCAGCGGGGGAGGTATTTGAAAATTGCTATTGAAAACGTAGCTAACCAGGCAATGAAGACCTAGGCTGGTGGCCGATTTGACTTGAATGTGGCTGAAAAAAGGCCTTTGGAGGGCCCTGGCGCGTGTTGCAGCTCAATAAAACGCCTGCAAGCCGGTTTGGGCGCGGCCCAGAATCAGCGCGTGTACGTCGTGCGTGCCTTCATAGGTGTTGACGGTTTCCAGGTTGATCATGTGGCGGATGACGTGGTATTCATCATGAATGCCGTTGCCGCCGTGCATGTCGCGCGCCAGGCGGGCGATGTCCAGCGCCTTGCCGCAGCTGTTGCGTTTGATCAGGCTGATCATCTCGGGCATGGCCTTGCCCTCGTCCATCAGGCGGCCCACCCGCAAGCAACCCTGCAGGCCCAGCGTGATTTCCGTCTGCATGTCGGCCAGCTTTTTCTGGATCAGCTGGTTTTGCGCCAGTGGGCGGCCAAACTGCTCGCGGTCCATGGTGTACTGGCGGGCGCGGAACCAGCAGTCTTCAGCCGCGCCCAGCGCCCCCCAGGCAATGCCGTAGCGCGCTTTGTTCAGGCAGCCGAACGGGCCTTTGAGGCCGTTGACGTTGGGCAGCAGATTACCCGCCGGCACAAACACGTCGTCCATGACGATTTCACCAGTGATGGACGCGCGCAGGCTCATCTTGCCTTCGATCTTCGGGGCGCTTAGCCCGGCCATGCCTTTTTCCAGGATGAAGCCGTGGATGGACTCCTGCCCGCCGGCCTTGCCGTCCTCGTCTTCCAGCTTGGCCCAGACCACAAACACGTCCGCAATCGGCGCGTTGGTGATCCACATCTTGGCGCCCTTCATGATGAAACCGTCCACCCCGTCACGTGTCACCGGCTTGGCGCGGGTGATCATGCTGGCCGGGTCACTGCCGTGGTTGGGCTCGGTCAGGCCGAAGCAGCCCACCCACTCACCGGTGGCCAGTTTGGGCAGGTATTTCTCACGCTGTGCCTCGCTGCCGTAGGCGTGGATCGGGTGCATCACCAGCGACGACTGCACACTGATGGCGCTGCGGTAGCCACTGTCCACGCGCTCGACTTCGCGCGCCACCAGGCCGTAGCTGACGTAATTCAGCCCGGCGCAGCCGTAGCCTTCAATCGTGCAGCCCAGAAAACCCATGGCCCCGGCTTCGTTCATGATCTCGCGGTCAAATTTCTCGTGGCGGGCGGCCATCAGCACGCGGGTTTGCAGTTTTTCCTGGCAAAACTCACGGGCCGCGTCGGCAATGGCGCGCTCCTCGTCGCTCAGTTGCTCCATCAGGAAAAACGGATCTTGCCAGTCGAATTTTGTTTTGACGTTGGTTTTCACGGGTGTCTCCAAAAAAGGGGTTTGTCTTGATGGTCATTGTTCGGCAATCAACCATACTTGTCTAATACCTAAAACCGATCTAATCATATTAAATTTGTATTCATGGAATTCCGCCACCTGCGCTACTTCCTGGTGCTGGCTGAAGAGTTGCACTTCGGCCGCGCGGCCCGCCGCCTGTCCATCTCGCAGCCGCCGCTGTCGCTGAACATCCAGCAGCTCGAAGCGTCCGTCGGGGCGCGCTTGTTCACGCGCAGCAGCAAACAGGTCGCGCTGACGGCCGCCGGGCTGGCGTTTGTGCCCGCCGCCCGCGCGCTGCTGGACCAGTCCACCCAGGCCGCCAACCTGGCGCGCGACGTGGGGCGCGGCATGGCCGGCAGCTTGACGATCGGGTTTGCCGGCACGCTGCTGTACAGCGGGCTGCCGGACATCCTGGCGCGGTTTCAGGCGCAGCACCCACTGCTGCGCGTCGTGCTCAAGGAAATGTCGTCCAGCGAACAGCTCATCGAGCTGACGCATGACCGGCTGGACGTCGGCTTTGTCCACACCAGCCGCGTGCCGCCCGAGCTGAGCCAAATCCTGGTCGCCAGCCAGGCCTTTGTCGGCTGCCTGCCTGCCGGGCACGCGCTGACGCAGCACCCCGCATTGCCCCTGCGCTTGCTGGCGGGCGCGCCGTTTGCGGTGGTGACCCGCGTGGTGTCACCCGACTACCACGACCGCATTCTGGCCACCTGCGCCCGCGCCGGATTTTCCCCAGAAATCCGTTTCGAGCTGCAACACTGGCTCAGCGTGGTGGCGCTGGTGTCCCGCGGCATGGGCGTGGCGCTGGTGCCGCAGGCGCTGCAGCAGTCGGCCATGCCTGGTGTGGTGTTTGTGCCGCTGGCCGACCCGCAGGACAACAACCTTTATGAAACCCATTGCCTCTGGAAAACCAGCCGCCAGTCACAAGAAGAACGCACCGCGCTGACCGGCTTTCTGGACGCCGTGCAAACGGCCACCGCCACGGAACGCGCCATTGGCTGACGCTGCGCCAGGCAAAAAAAGAGGAACCCAGCCCGCCAGAGCGAGTCACAATTTACACACGCTACACATTGGAGAAAACAGCATGAGCGGCATGAGCAATTTACAAACCATCACCCTGGGCGGCGGGTGCTTTTGGTGCACCGAAGGCGTTTTTGTCAAAGTGCGTGGTGTGACCGACGTGGAGTCGGGCTACAGCAACGGCCAGGTCGAACGGCCCAGCTACGAGGACGTCTGCACCGGCCGCACCGGCTGCAACGAAGTCGTCAAGCTCACGTTTGACGCCGACGACATCACGCTGGCGGAAATCCTCGAAATTTTCTTTGTCATCCACGACCCCACCAGCCTGAACCGCCAGGGTAACGACGCCGGCACCCAGTACCGCAGCGGCATTTACTTCAGCCAGCCCGAGCACCAGCAGATCGCCCACGACATGATTTTGCGCATGAGCCAGGACAAATGTTTCGGCAAACCGATCGTCACCGAGGTGCTGCCACTGGCCAACTACTGGCCCGCCGAGGCCTACCACCAGGACTACTTTGAAAACAACCCCAACCAGGGCTACTGCGCCTTTGTGGTGGGCCCCAAGGTGGACAAGTTCAGGAAGACGTTTGCGTCACGCGTGAAGGCTTGAGCCCGGCAGCAGCCTTGGCCAAGCAAAAAAAATCCCGCCATGCTGCGGGGCATGCGGGATGAGTTTGCTTCGTTGTCACTGAGCTGGTCAGTGGTGCCCGGGGCCGGAATCGAACCGGCACGCCTTTCGGCGGGGGATTTTGAGTCCCCTGCGTCTACCAATTTCACCACCCGGGCTGCGAGGAGCGAAGCGGCAAATTATGGCACAGTAAGCCCCCATGAACTATCCAACCTTAGAAGATGCCATCGGAAAAACGCCTTTGGTGGCGTTGCAGCGCATTGGCGCGGCAGACAACGCTGGTCGCAGCAACGTGATTTTGGGCAAGCTGGAGGGCAACAACCCGGCCGGTTCCGTCAAGGACCGGCCTGCGCTGTCGATGATTCAGCGCGCCGAAGAGCGTGGGGAGATCAAGCCGGGCGACACGCTGATTGAAGCTACCTCCGGCAACACCGGCATTGCGCTGGCCATGGCGGCGGCCATCAAGGGTTACCGCATGGTGCTGATCATGCCGGAGGACCTGTCGATCGAGCGTGCACAGACCATGAAGGCGTTTGGCGCTGAGCTGTTGTTGACGCCCAAAAGCGGCGGCATGGAATACGCCCGTGACCTGGCCGAGCAGATGCAAAAAGAGGGCAAAGGCCGGGTGCTGGACCAGTTTGCCAACGCCGACAACCCGCGTGTGCATTACGAAACCACCGGGCCTGAAATCTGGGCTGACACGGCGGGCCGGATCACGCACTTTGTCAGTGCCATGGGCACGACGGGCACGATCACCGGGGTGTCGCGTTACCTGAAAGAAAAAAATCCGGCCATTCAGATCATTGGCGCGCAGCCGAGTGAAGGCTCGCGCATCGCCGGCATCCGCAAGTGGCCGCAGGAATATTTACCCAAGATTTATGACGCGAGCCACGTCGATGACATCGTGCTGGTCAGCCAGGGCGACGCCGAGAACATGTGCCGGCGCATGGCGCGGGAAGAAGGTATTTTTGCCGGGGTGTCCGCCGCCGGGGCGTGCTGGGTGGCGCAGGAAATCGCCAAGACCGTCCAGGACGCGGTGATTGTGTTCATCGTCTGCGACCGCGGTGACCGTTACTTGTCGACGGGCATCTTTCCCGCCTGATCTGATCTGAATTCATTGGGGGATTGCCATGAACGCTGAGGTTCGTTTTTGTTCCAGTTGCGGCGCTGCGCTGGCCTGGATCACCCAGCCGGAGGACGGGGGTGACAAGTCCCGCCTGCGCTGCGCCGCCTGTGGCTTCACGCACTGGAACAACCCCACGCCGGTACTGGCGGCGGTGGTGGAATACAACGGGCAAATCCTGCTGGCGCGCAATGCGGCCTGGACGGGCAAGATGTACGCGCTGATCACCGGCTTCATGGAGGCGGGCGAGGCGCCGCAGTCCGGCATCATCCGGGAGATCCGGGAAGAAACCAACCTGGACACCAGCGCGCTGAGCCTGATTGGCGTGTACGACTTTCAGCGCATGAACCAGGTCATCATCGCCTACCACGCGGTCTGCAGCGGTGAGGTGAAGCTGTCGCCCGAACTGGTCGATTACCGGCTGTTTGACCCGGGCACCGTCAAATGCTGGCCGGGCGCCACCGGAACGGCACTGGCCGACTGGCTGCGCAGCCAGGGCCACACGCCCACGGTGATGGAGTGGCCACGTGCCGGTTGAGCGTTGACATCAGCCCGCGCTGCCTAAAATGATGCGCAGATCAAAGGATTTTCATGAACACCGACATCGACATCGAACTTGACACGCGCGGCCTGAATTGCCCGCTGCCTATTTTGAAGGCCAAAAAAGCGTTGACCGACATGCTGACCGGCCAGCTCCTGCGTGTGGTGTCCACCGACCCGGGCTCCACCCGTGACTTCCAGGCGTTTGCCCGGCAAACCGGCAACGAGTTGATGGACCAGCAGGTCGAGGGCACGGACTTTGTTCACGTGCTCAAGCGCCGCTGAATCGGCCTCCAAACCACAGGCTTGCTCAGTCCAGCTTGAGCTGGCTCAGGTACTGCCTGAAATGCGCGCCCACCTCCGGGTGCTGCAGCGCCAGTTCCACGGTCGCTTCCAGAAACCCTTCCTTGCTGCCGCAGTCGTAGCGTTTGCCTTCGTACTGAAAGGCGTAGACGTCTTGCACCCCCAGCAGGCTTGAAATACCGTCCGTCAGCTGGATCTCGCCGCCCACGCCCGTGGCTTGGCGGCGGATGTGGTCAAAAATCGCCGGTGTCAGGATGTAGCGGCCGGCCACCCCCATGCGGGACGGGGCCACCTCAGGGGCTGGTTTTTCCACAATGTTCTGCACCTTCATCAGCCCGGCACTGACTGGTTCGGCCGCCACGATGCCGTAGCGTTTGGTGTGGGCCAGCGGCACCTCCTGCACGGCCAGAATCGACTGGCCCAGCACGTCGAACTGGGCGGCCATCTGCGCCATGATGCTGGGCCCACCTTCCAGGCCGACCATGAGGTCGTCGGCCAGCAGCACGGCAAACGGCTCGTTGCCCACCAGATGCTCGGCGCACAGCACAGCGTGGCCCAGGCCGAGCGAGCGATGCTGGCGCACGTAGGAAAAATTCAGGTCATGGGGTTGAACCGAGCGAAGCACCTTGAGCAGCGCGTGTTTTTCAGCCACTTCCAGCTCGTTTTCCAGCTCGTAGGCGGTGTCAAAATGGTCCTCAATGGCGCGTTTGTTGCGCCCTGTGACAAAAATCATGTGACGGATGCCGGCTGCGTAGGCTTCTTCCACGGCGTACTGGATCAGCGGCTTGTCCACCACGGGCAGCATTTCCTTGGGCTGGGCTTTGGTGGCGGGTAAAAACCGCGTGCCCAGCCCAGCCACCGGAAAAACGGCCTTGGTCAAGGGGTTGCGGCGAGCTGCGGTTGGCGTGGTGGTCATATCAGGCATGCTTTGATTCAGAAAAATTAAGAGTTTGGACCGGGCAGGAGCCGCGCGGCGTCAGACAATCACCCGATTGGTCAGGTGACTCCGGCAACAGGCGGTAAGGCACGACCCCAGAAGGCAGACAACGTGAGGGCGACCACACGGCAATGAGGACGACATGGACATCTTACTTTTAGACGCACTGGTGCCGGAGGCCATGCGCTGGCTGCAGGAACGCCACAGCGTGGACTACCGGCCCGAGTTGGCGGACGACCTGTCGGCGCTGCAAAAAGCGGGTGCCGGCACCACCGGCATTGTGTTTCCGCGCCAGACCGTGGTCACGCGGGACCTGCTGGCGCGCCTGCCTGACCTGAAGGTCATGGGGCGGCTGCATGTGGCAACCGACAGCACCGACATGGACGCCTGCCAGGAGCGCGGCATCCGGGTGATTCACTCCAGCAGTGCCAATGTGCGCTCCAACGCCGAGTACCTGCTGGCTGCCTTGCTGCTGCTGTACCGGCGTGGGGTGGTGTCTGCCTTCATGGGCAGCAAGTACCCGACGACGCAGATGGGCCGTGAGCTGAGCGGCAGCACGGTCGGCATTCTGGGGCTGGCACCGGCGGCGCAGGCGCTGGCCGGCATGCTCAATGCCCTGGGGGTTCGGCTGATTGGCTATGACCCGGCGGTTCACCGCAACGCGCCCATTTGGGCCAAGCTGGGCATTCAGCCCGTCACGCTGCCGGAGCTGATGGGCACGGCCGATGCGGTGTCTGTGCAGATCCTGTACGCGTCCCGTTTCAAAGGGTTTGTGGGCGAAAAGTTGCTGGCCAACTGCAAGCCCGGCCAGTTGTGGGTGAGCCTGAGCCGCAGTGACCTGTTTGATACGCAGGCGCTGGCGGCAGCCTTGCAGGACGGGCGGATTGACGCTTTCACGCTGGACGGCGCGGAGCCCAACTTCATGGGGCTGTATTCCCCGCTGAATGGCCTGAAAAACCTGTTCATCACCCCGCGCCTGGGCTCCCACACGCACGAAGCGCGGCTGCGCTCGAGCTGGTATGTGGCGCACCGCATGCATGACACGCTGGCCCCGGTCAATTCGGACTGGAACCCGCTGTCGACCGACGCGTTCATGGCGATCGGGGCGCACGCCCTGGGCGCCCCGTTGTCCAACCCTGGCTGAGGCGCGGACCCGGCCGCTTTATTTCAGCCGCAGCAGCTGCTCACGCAGCTTGCCCAGCGTGTCGGTGAAGTCGGCCAGCCGCTTGTGCTCCTGCGCCAGCACCGCAGGCGGCACCTTGGCCACAAAAGCCTCGTTCGCCAGCTTGGCGTTGACCTTGACCAGCTCGCCCTCCAGGCGGGTGACTTCCTTGCCCAGGCGAAGCTTTTCAGCCGCCACGTCGACTTCCATGTGCAGGCAAAAACGAGCCTCACCGACCACGGCCACGGGCGCAGCCTGCGCGGCGGCGGCCCAGGCGGCTTCGTCGTCAAACACCTTGACTTCACTGAGCTTGCCCAGCGCCTTCAGCACCGGGGCCACCTCAAGCATGAAGGCGGTGTCGCCCAGCACAAACATCGGCAGGCGCGTGGCGGGTGACACGTTCATTTCACCGCGCAGGGCGCGGGACACGTCCACCAGCTTTTTAAGCTTGGCCACATGCGCTTCGGCCTGCTCGTCGATTTTTTCACTCTGGCTTTGCGGGTACGCCGCCTGACCGATGAAAGGCAGCGACGCCACGCCGTCCACCACCAACGCCTTGGGCAGTGTGACACCCGCGACGATGGCAACCTTTTGCCACAGTGCTTCGGTGATGAACGGGATCACCGGGTGTGCCAGCCGCAAGATGCCTTCCAGCGTGCGGATCAGTGTGCGGCGGGTGGCGCGTTGCTGCGCGTCGTTGCCGGTCTGGATTTGCACCTTGGCGATTTCCAGGTACCAGTCGCAAAACTCGTCCCAGACAAACTGGTAAATGCTGCTGGCTACGTTGTCCAGCCGGTACTCGGCAAAGCCCTTGGCCACATCCGCTTCGACCCGCTGCAGGGTCGATGAGATCCAGCGGTCGGCCTGTGAAAAGCTCATGTACTGGTGGAACTCACCGCCGGGGGCGCATTCGGCCTTGGTGTGCTGCGCCAGTCCGCAGTCGCGGCCTTCGCAGTTCATCAGCACAAAGCGGGTCGCGTTCCAGAGTTTGTTGCAGAAGTTGCGGTAGCCCTCGCAGCGCTTGCTGTCAAAGTTGATGCTGCGGCCCAGGCTGGCCAGGGACGCAAAGGTGAAACGCAGCGCGTCTGCGCCGTAGCCCGGGATGCCCGCCGGGAATTCTTTTTCCGTCTGTTTGCGCACGGCCGGGGCGGTTTCAGGCTTGCGCAAGCCCTGGGCACGTTTGTCCAGCAGCGGCGCCAGTTCAATGCCGTCGATCAGGTCCACCGGGTCCAGCACATTGCCTTCGGACTTGCTCATCTTTTTGCCCTGCGCGTCTTTGACCAGGCCGTGGATGTAGACGTGCTTGAACGGCACCTGGCCGGTGAAGTGCGTGGTCATCATGATCATCCGGGCAACCCAGAAAAAGATGATGTCGTAGCCTGTGACCAGCACGCTGGACGGCAGGAACAGGTCCATTTCCTTGGTTTTTTCGGGCCAGCCCATGGAAGAAAAGGGCACCAGCGCCGAGGAGTACCAGGTGTCCAGCACGTCTTCGTCACGGCGCAGCGTTTTGCCGGGCGCTTGGGCCTGGGCAGCGGCTTCGCTCTCGGCCACGTACACCGTGCCGTCTTCGTCGTACCAGGCCGGGATCTGGTGGCCCCACCACAGCTGGCGGGAAATGCACCAGTCCTGGATGTTGTTCATCCACTGGTTGTAGGTGTTGACCCACTGCTCGGGCACAAACTTGACCGCGCCGCTGTCCACCGCGTCGATCGCTTTTTGGGCAATCGATTTGCCGGTGGGGTCTTGCGGGGACACCTTGTTCATCGCCACAAACCACTGGTCCGTCAGCATGGGCTCGATCACCTGGCCGGTGCGGGCGCAGCGCGGCACCATGAGGCGGTGCTTCTTCACCTCGACCAGAAAGCCCTGCGCGTCCAGGTCGGCCACCACGGCCTTGCGGGCCACGAAACGGTCCAGGCCACGGTATTTTTCCGGCGCGTTGTCGTTGATGGCGGCGTCCAGTGTCAAGACGCCAATGATCGGCAAACCGTGGCGCTGGCCGACGGCGTAGTCGTTGGTGTCATGCGCGGGCGTGACCTTGACCACGCCGGTGCCAAACTCCTTGTCCACATAGTCGTCGGCAATGACCGGGATGGTGCGGCCGCACAGCGGCAGCGTGACCTGCTGGTCAATCAGGTGCTGGTAGCGCTCGTCCTCGGGGTGGACCATCACGGCCACGTCGCCCAGCAGGGTTTCAGGGCGGGTGGTGGCCACGGTCAATGACCCCGAGCCGTCGGCCAGCGGGTAGCGGATGTGCCACATGAACCCGTCTTCTTCCTCGCTCTCGACTTCCAGGTCGGACACGGCGGACTTGAGGATCGGGTCCCAGTTCACCAGGCGTTTGCCCCGGTAGATCAGGCCCTGTTCATACAGCTTGACGAAGGTCGAGGTGACCACACCCGACATCTTCGGGTCCATGGTGAAGTACTCGTGTTTCCAGGCCACCGAGTCGCCCATGCGGCGCATCTGGCGGGTGATGGTGCTGCCCGACTCTTCCTTCCATTCCCATACCTTGGCGACAAAATTCTTGCGGCCCAGGTCGTGGCGCGTCACACCCGTGGCCTGCAGCTGGCGCTCCACCACGATCTGTGTGGCAATACCGGCGTGGTCCGTGCCGGGCACCCACAGCGTGTTGTGGCCCCGCATGCGGTGGTAACGCGCCAGCGAATCCATGATGGTCTGGTTGAAGGCGTGGCCCATGTGCAGCGTGCCCGTCACATTGGGCGGCGGCAGCTGGATGGAAAACGACGGTTTGGCCGCGTCCAGGGTCGGCTCGTACAGGCCGCTTTGCTCCCACAGCGGGGCCCAGTGGGCTTCAATGGCCTGCGGCTCAAACGACTTGGCCAGGCTGTCCAGGCTAGGCGTGGGCACCCCGGTGGTGGGGGCGTCGGTCGGCAGGGGGCTTGGGGGGGTGGCGGCAGCGTCAGTCATGGGCAATCTGGGGGAGGGGGTTAGGGCGTCGGGCGGAAGGTGTAATTTTATTCGACGCACCCCGGTGCGCTGCGCTGTCGTAAAGTGAGGTTTTTGTTTTGACGCCGCCACCGCACCATGCTGTTTTTAATCTCCCCCGCCAAAGCGCTGGACTACGACACCCCCGCCCACATCCGCACCCACACCCAGCCGCTGTTCAAGCCGCAGGCGGCCGAGCTGATTGACGTGCTCAAAACCAAAAGCCCGCAAGAGGTGGCGTCGCTGATGAAACTATCGGACACGTTGGCGGGCCTGAATGTGGCGCGTTATGAGGCGTGGTCCCCCCAGTTCACGGCGCGCAATGCCAAGCAGGCGGTGCTGGCTTTCAATGGCGATGTGTACGACGGCCTGAGCGCCAAAACCCTGGATGCGGCGCAGCTGGACTGGGCGCAGGCGCATGTCTGCATCCTGAGCGGGCTGTACGGCGTGCTGCGCCCGCTCGACTGGATGCAGCCCTACCGCTTGGAAATGGGCACCGCCCTGGCCACGCCGCGCGGCAAAAACCTCTACCAGTTCTGGGGCACGCAGGTGGCTGACTACCTCAATGAACGTGCCGTGGCCGACACCTCGCCGGTGGTCGTCAACCTGGCCAGTGAGGAGTACTTCAAGGTGGTGAACCGCAAGGCCTTGAAGCCGCGCGTGGTGACCTGTGTGTTTGAAGACTTCAAAGGCGGCAAGTACAAAATCATCAGCTTCAACGCCAAACGTGCCCGCGGCCAGATGGTGCGGTTTGCGGTGGAGCAGCGCCTTGGCAGCGTGAAAAAGCTTGAAAGTTTTGACGTGGACGGCTGGCGCTTTGACGCCAGCGTGTCCGAACCCGACCGCCTGGTGTTTCGCCGCCAGCGGGGCGACTGACCGCATTCCCTGTTCAGCCTGATTCACGAAGGAACCCAACCCCATGACGCAGCCGCTAGAAACCATCCAGCCAGCCACCCCCGCCGTGCTGGCCTGGCTGGCGGCAGAGCTGGCCCGGGGCTGCACCCGGCAGGGCACCTTCGAGGCGCTGCGCAGCGCGGGCTGGCAGCCGCAGTCCGCTGCGCAGGTGATGGCGCTGAGCCTGGAAGAGCGCAGCGCGTGGGGCGTGCCTCCGATGCCCGAGGCACCCGCGCTGCCTGCCATGGCGGCGGTGCCGCAGCCGCTGTTTTGCGCCCGTGATGCGGGCACCTGGGTGGTGGATGGCGGGGACCGGACCGTGGCCGTGCTGCAGCGCACCGAGGTGCCTGCGGTGGCGGTGTTTGCCGACCTGCTGAGCGCTGAGGAATGTGACGCGCTGATTGAGGCAGCGCGGCCGCGCCTGTCGGCCTCCCTGACGGTGGACACCCAGACCGGTGGCGAGGCGCTGCACCCCGACCGCACCAGCCAGGGCATGTTTTTCAGCCGGGGCGAAAACCCGCTGGTGGCGCGGGTGGAAGCGCGCATTGCCACGCTGCTGGGCTGGCCGCTTGAAAACGGCGAAGGCCTGCAAATCCTGCGTTACCCGCCCGGCGCGCAGTACCGCCCGCACTACGACTACTTTGACCCCGGCGAGCCCGGCACGCCGGCCATCCTCCAGCGGGGTGGCCAGCGCGTGGCAACGCTCATCATCTACCTGTTCGAGCCCGAAGGCGGCGGTGCCACCGTGTTTCCCGACATCGCCCTCAGCGTGCCCCCCCGGCGCGGCAACGCAGTGTTTTTCAGTTACGGCCAGCCGCACCCGGCCAGCCTGAGCCTGCACGGCGGGGACCCGGTGACGAAGGGCGAGAAGTGGATTGCCACCAAGTGGCTGCGCGAACGTGAATTTCAGTGAAAACAGGCTTGAAAAGCTGTTTTCAGCCTCCCTTTTTCTGTTTTTTTAACCAAATCGGCCAAGCGCCTAGGCTTTCATTGCCTGTACTGCTATGAAAATAAGAGCAAACAACATGGACATCGAAGTCGAAATCAGCGGCCCGCGGACCGACGCTGACGGGCGCACGCGGCCCGTGGTGCTGCTCATCATGGGCCTGGGCATGCAGCTGACGGCCTGGCCGCCCGCGCTGGTGCAGGCGCTGGTGGACGCCGGGCTGTGTGTGGTGCGGTTTGACAACCGTGACGCCGGGCTGAGCCAGCAGCTCACCCCGCTGGGCGTGCCCAATTTGCTGGTGGCCAGCCTGAAGTACAAGTTCGCCTGGCCGATCAAGCCGCCGTACACGGTGCAGCACATGGCCGACGACGCGCTGGGCGTGCTGGACGCGCTGAACATCAAGCAGGCCCACATCGTGGGTGTCAGCATGGGCGGGATGATTGCGCAGCGGGTGGCCCTGAGCGCACCTGGCCGCACCCTCAGCCTGACCAGCATCATGAGCAGCAGCAGTGCGCGCCACCTGCCGGGCCCGGCATCCCACGTGGCGCGGGCGCTGCTCAGCCGCCCGGCGGGCCGCAGCGAGCAGGCCGCCATCGCCCACGGCGTGAAGCTGTTCACGCTGATTGCCAGCCCCGGTTTTGCGCGTGACCCGGCCCTGCTGCACCAGCAGGTGGCCACCGCCACCCGGCGCGGCTACCACCCGGCGGGCACCGCCCGGCAAATGGTGGCGGTGGTGGCTGACGCCGCCCGCACCGCCGTGCTGCACCGCATCACCGCGCCCACGCTGGTCATCCATGGCCGCGCCGACCCGCTGATTCCGTTTGCCTGCGGTGAAGACACCGCCCGCCGTATTCCCGGGGCGCGGCTGGTCGGCATCGACGGCATGGGGCATGATCTGCCCCCCGGCGCCGTCACCCACATCCTGGCGGCCTTGATTCCCCACTTGTCGAACTCGTCCAACCCGCAGCAGCCCCCATGACCACCCCAGACCAATCCCAGCTCGGCAAACCGTCCGCCTACGCCGACCAGTACGACGCCTCGCTGCTGTTTCCCATCCCCCGTGCCGACAAGCGCGCTGAACTCGGCCTGACCGAGGGCGTGGCCCCGCCGTTTTTCGGCGCGGACCTGTGGACCGCTTTTGAGCTGAGCTGGCTCAACCTGCGCGGCAAGCCGCAGGTGGCGCTGGCCCACCTCACGGTGCCCTGCGAGTCGCCGAACATTGTTGAAAGCAAGTCCCTCAAGCTCTACCTGAACAGCTTCAACAACACCCGCTTTGCCGACGCCCGCGACGTGCGCGAACGCATCCGCGCCGACGTGAACGCCACCGTTGGCGCAGGCATCGGCATCAAAACCGTGGGGCCGGAGCTGTTTGACCGTGAACCGGTGCACGAGCTGGACGGCCTGAACCTGGACCGGCTGGACGTGGAATGCATGCACTTCACCCCCGTGCCCGAGCTGCTGTTTGCCGAGTTTGACGAGCCCCCGGTCGATGAAACCTTGACCAGCAACCTGCTCAAAAGCAATTGCCTGGTCACCGGCCAGCCCGACTGGGGCAGTGTGCGCATCAGCTACGCGGGCCCGCAGATCAACCAGGAAGGGCTGCTGCAGTACATCGTGAGCTTTCGCAACCACCATGAGTTTCATGAGCAGTGCGTCGAGCGCATCTTCATGGACATCTGGACTCGCTGCAAACCCACCAAACTCTCGGTGTATGCCCGCTACACCCGGCGCGGCGGGCTGGACATCAACCCGTTTCGCTGCAGCCACCCGTCAGTGCCGCCGCAGAATGTGCGCACTGCCCGGCAGTGAGTGAGCTGGGCGCCTGGCGATCAGCCCAGCGCGGTGTCCAGCACCATCATCAGCACAAAACCCAGCATCAGCCCGCAGGTGGCGGAGCGCTCATGCCCTTGGCGGTGTGACTCGGGGATGATTTCATGGCTGATGACATACAGCATGGCGCCGGCAGCAGCTGCCAGGCCCCAGGGCAGCAACCCGGCTGACAGGCCGATCACCGCCGCGCCAAACACCGCCGCAATCGGCTCGATCAACCCCGACAACATGCCCAGCCCGGCCGACGTCCAGCGGCCATAACCGACCCCACGCAGGGCCAGCGCCACCACCAGGCCTTCGGGCACGTCCTGGATAGAAATACCGGTGGCCAGCGCCAGCGCACCGACCGCGTCCGAGCCGCCGTAGGCCACGCCGATGGCCAAGCCCTCGGGCAGGTTGTGCAGGGCAATGGCCATCACAAACAGCCAGACCCGCTTCATCGCCTTGGCTTCGCGGCCTTCCAGCCCCTTGATGAAATGTTCGTGCGGCATGAGCTGGTCAATCACCAACAGCAGCGCGCCGCCCAGCAAAATGCCGCCCCCCACGATGCCGCCCGCCGCCCAGCTGCCCGCGCCCTGCGACTTGGCCGCCGCCAGCGCGGGGATGATCAGCGAAAACGAGCTGGCCGCCAGCATCACCCC
This sequence comes from Polaromonas sp., assembly GCA_046154065.1. Lineage (GTDB taxonomy): Bacteria > Pseudomonadota > Gammaproteobacteria > Burkholderiales > Burkholderiaceae_C > Polaromonas. Next base: position 41,766 of record JBJXEI010000212.1, read on the forward strand.
CGCGCCAAAGCCCAGCAGCGTGTCGTAGGTGCGTTGTGAAAACTGCTGCGACAGCAGCACCGGCAGCGTGCCCAGCGCCGTGGCCAGCGCGGCAATGCTGCCGCCGATCAATGCACCGCGCATGCCGGGGTTGTCCATGGGAAACCACTGCACCAGGCTGTGCAGCAGCGCCAGCGCACCACCCAGCACCACGGCAAACCCGAGGTACTGGCGCAGCTGCGCCACGGCACTGCGCGGCTGGCGCGGGGTCAGGTGGGCTGAATAGGGCGAGGGGGCAAGCGTCCGGTTCATGGGTTGTCCTTAGTTGGACTTGATTATAAAAAGCAAATCAATAGTTTTGTTCTATTGATGTGTGAGGCTCTAAACCCCCTTGAATATCGTAGGCAGGCCTGTTGCGGCGGCCTGTAGGCCGGGTGGTGCGCCTGGCGTGGGACGCTGGGTGTGGTGAAAGCTGAATCCGATGGTTCTGAGCCGGCGTAAACACCCTGTCGTTAAGACGAATGTTGAATTTGTATGAATAATGAGCAAAGTTGTTCGCCGCTTTGCCACCCACACCACCAGGCACCCATGACCACACCCCACCACCGCCACCTGTCTTTTCAACTTCGCTGCCTGGTGGCATGCATGGCGGGTGGGGCCTGGCTGCCCACCAGCGTGTGGGCCCAAACCGCGGCTACCGCCACCTTGCCCACGGTGGAGGTGCAAAGCTCACGCAACAGCGTGCTGGGGGAGGCGGGCACGGCCAATGAAGGCGTGGTGACGCAGCAGCAGCTGGACGCCCGCACCGTGTACCGCCCGGGGGAGTTGCTGGAAGCGGTGCCGGGGCTGGTGGTGAGCCAGCACAGCGGGGAAGGCAAGGCCAACCAGTTTTACCTGCGCGGCTTCAACCTGGACCACGGCACCGACCTGCGCACCACGGTGGACGGCATGCTGGTCAACCAGCGCAGCCACGCGCACGGCCAAGGCTGGACCGACGTGAACTTCATGATCCCCGAGCTGGGCACGTTGCTGGAGTACCGCAAAGGCCCGTTTTACGCGGCCGAGGGTGATTTTTCATCGGCTGGGGCCGTCAACCTGAAGTACGCCAACACGCTGCCCAGCGGCATCGCCAGCGTCGGCCTGGGGCAAAACGGCTACGCCCGCACGCTGCTGGCCAACTCCCCCAAGCTGGGCGACGGCTATCTGCTTTACGCGATCGAGCTGCTGCACAACGACGGCCCGTTCACCGTCAAGGACAACTACCAGAAGAAAAACGGCGTGCTGCGCTACAGCCAGGGGACCGAGGCGAATGGCTTCAACGTTACCGCCATGGCCTACAGCGCCACCTGGCACGCCACCGACCAGATCCCGCTGCGGGCGGTGCAGTCGGGCGCGCTGGGGCGGTTTGACGCGGTGGACCAAAGTGACGGCGGCAAAGCCAGCCGCTACAGCCTGTCGGGCGAGTGGCGGCAAGCCAGTGGCAACGTGGCCACCACCGTCAATGCCTACGTGATTCGCCAGAAGCTCGATCTGTTTTCCAACTTCACCTACTTCCTGGACAACCCGGTGGACGGCGACCAGTTTGCCCAGCCCGACCGGCGCACCACCACCGGCGTGAACGCCAGCCAGACCTACGTCACTACGCTGTGGGGGCGTGAGTCGGAGTTCACCCTCGGTGCGCAGTTCCAGAACGACAGCATTGCCAACGCGCTGCAAAGCACAGCAGCGCGGCAGGTGTTGTCGACCACCCGCGCCGACCAGATCCGCGAACGCAGCCTGGGCCTGTACGGCGAGAAAAAAACCCGCTGGGGCGACAGCTTTCGCACCGTGTTGGGGGTGCGGGCTGACAACTTTCATTTCAAGGTGAACAGCGACAACGCCGCCAACTCGGGCACCGCCAGCGCCACCAAGGTCAGCCCCAAGGTCAACCTGATCTTTGGCCCGTTCAACAAAACCGAGTTCTACACCAG
>JBJXEI010000213.1:0-3501 GCA_046154065.1 Polaromonas sp.
GTGATTATTTTGAGACTTCTGCCAGCGTGTGGGAGCTGTTTCGCACCGTGGTGCGGGAGCGCAAGCAGCGGGAATTTGACCCGACCACTGCGCTGCTGCGGGAACTGGTGGCGTCACCCGACTTTGAACAGGAGCCGCCCGATGCGCAGGACCGCATCCGGGAGACCATGAAACTCATGAACTCGCTGGGGGCCTGGGCCGACGAGATGCTGCGGCTGTCACCCAGCACGCTGGAGAAAGTCCTGAACCTGGGCGCGAACATCCAGAAGTTTGTTCGCTGACAGGTAGAGGAATAAAGAGCAAAACGGGGAAGGCACTGCCAAGTGCCATTTTTTTAAACCATTGATTTCTGTATTTACTGAAATATCGGAAGGAAACGTATGACAACAGCCACCCACGCTTCAAGCTACCCACTGACCATTTACTACGACGCGTCATGCCCCCTGTGCAACGCCGAAATGAACAACCTGATGCTGCGCAACACCGCGCAAAAGCTGCAGTTTGTAGACGCCTCGCCCGCGGGCTTTGCGCCGCCAATGCCCGGGCTCACCCGCTCAGACCTGATGAGTCTGATCCACGCACAGTGCGCTGACGGCCGGGTTGTTCGCGGCGTCGAAGTGTTTCGCCTGGCCTATGAGGCCGTGGGGCTGGGCTGGGTCACAGCCCTGACGAAGTGGCCCGTGCTGCGGCAACTGGCTGACCTGGCTTACCCCGTGCTGGTGCGCCACCGCTACCGCATTCCGCGCAGCCTGGTGCGCATGGCGCTCGAAGGCCCGACACGCCGCGCCGCAGAACGCGCAGCGGCCAGGCGCTGTGACGGCCAGGACGCCTGCACCGTGCAGAACAAGTCTGTTTGAGGCCTCAACAACATTCACCAAAGAGGAGCCCTGCGCATGGACAACCAGACCCCTCACACCAACGCCACACCGCCTGATGCAAGCCTGAACCCGACCACAGAGCCCGCCGCCAAGCGGCTGAACCACTCCGTGTGGTGGCCCATTTTGGCCGGGGCCATCGCCGGGTTGTTGCTGCGGTTTGTGTTCAACAAGCCATCAGGGCAGCCTTTTTCCGCGATGTTGGGGAGCTTTATTTATGGCGCACCTCTTTTGAGTGCCGTCATTTCCACCTGGTTGATCGGCCCGCAGCGACGCTCAAAACTGCTGACCTGCATGCTGGTGGGTGGTGTGTCTGCCAGCTGGGTGGTGCTGGGGGCGCTGACGGTGTTGATTGAAGGCTGGATTTGCGCGCTGGTCATCTTTCCGTTTTTCTTCATCGTTGGCATGGTGGCGGGTTTGGTGATGTGGGCGGTCTACCTGGTGGTGGACCAGCTTGTCGCCCGCCGGGCCGTGTACAGCTTTGCGGCCTTGCCATTGATTCTGGGCGCGGTCGAACCTCAATTGGCCACGCCACCGCAGGAGTACCACCAGACGGTGCAAACCATCTTCATCCGTGCCCGTCCGGAAGTCGTGTGGCACAACCTGCTGCAAACCCAGCCGATGGACGCCCGGCTGTTTGGCAGCAGCTACGCCACGTGGTTGGGGGTGCCGCCACCAGTGTCGGCCAGCACGGTGCAAAACGCACAGGGCCAATGGGTGCGGCACATGCAATGGGGCAAAGGCGTTCACTTCTACGGCGACGTGACCGCGTGGCGGCCGGGTGAAGAGCTGGCGTGGAACTACCGTTTTGAGGGCGACTCATTTCCCGCCGGTGCGTTGGACGACCACGTCACCCTGACCGGGGAGCACTTCGCGCTGATGACCGGGCGCTACACGCTGGCCGCCCTGGACGGCGGTACCGTGCTGACCGAAACCACGCACTGGCGGGTCAGCACGCAATTCAATGGCTACGCCCGGTTCCTGGGCAAGCTGTTGATTGCCGACACGGTCTCGCACCTGGTGGGCATCATCAAAACCCGCGCAGAGGAAGTTGAGCGCAGCGAGGGCAGCGCGACGCAGGCTGCCCTTTGAATGAAGCGGTCAGCGCAATCGCAGGCGCTCCAGGCCGTTTCAAGCCGTTTTGAGCCGTTCACACCGCCTTGACGCACTCCCCAGAGCCCAAAATAATCAGTTTCAAGGCCAAAACCGGCTGCTGCCAAGGTGTTTGAATCAGGTTGTGCTATGAAAATAATAGCAATCTGATCGGCCAGGCGACGCGCCGGAAGATCGGTGGCCTGGCTGAAGGGGGAATTTGGAGCGGGTGATGGGAATCGAACCCACGCTATTTGCTTGGGAAGCAAAAGTTCTGCCATTGAACTACACCCGCTTGGGTGCCGAAAACTGCCCTGCGCGGGGCGTTTTGGTTGGTGGATTCTAGCTGCCTTGTGGGCTGGTTGAACGGTGGTGAAAATGCCATCAGCGGCAAAATCAGCGCATTGCGTCAGCTCGCCTGACTTCAGTGCCCCCCGCCCACCCGAAAGCCAACCCGCCATGAACCGACTCTCCGCACCCGCCCTCAAGGGCGCGTTACTGGCCCTGCTGGCCGCTGCGCTGTTTGGCCTGAGCACACCGATGGTTCAGTATGTTGGGCAGGGGCTGGGGGCCTTCACCACTGCGGCGCTGCTGTACGCCGGGGCGGCGGCGGTGGCGCTGGTGCTGCGCCAGCCGCCCGAGCGGGAAGCGGCGCTGACCCGCGCGGACGGCCCGCGCATTCTGGCCATGGCCGGGCTGGGGGCGGTGATTGGGCCCGTGGCGCTGGCCTGGGGGCTGCAGCGCACCAGCGGCTCCAGCGCGTCACTGATGCTGACGCTGGAGGCGCTGTTCACCGCCGTGCTGGCCTGGCGCCTGTACGGTGAAACCATGGACAAGCGGGTCGGTGTGGCCATGCTGTTGCTGCTGGCCGGGGGTGTGGCGCTGGTGGTGGACCAGGGGCTGGCCGGTGGCACCCAGCTGCTGGGCCTGCTGGCGGTGCTGGCCGCCACGGCCGCCTGGGGTGTGGACAACACGCTGTCGCGCGGCGTGGCCGATCGGGACCCCGGCCAGGTGGTGCTGGTCAAGTCCGCGTTGGGGGCTTGCGCCACCGCCGTGCTGGCGTACGGGTTGGGTGAGCACTTGCCCAGCGGCGTGGCTGCCGCCGCGCTGTTGGCGATTGGCGCGACGGGCTATGGCCTGAGCTTGCGGTTTTACCTGCTGGCGCAGCGGGCTTTTGGCGCGGGGCGCACCGGGTCCGTGTTTGCGTTTGCGCCGTTCATTGGCGCACTGGGTGCGTTTGCCTTTGGCAGCCGCTCCGTGACCTGGATGCTGGCTGCGGGCGGGGTGCTGATGGGGGTCGGGGTGGTGTTGCATTTGCTTGAATCCCACGGCCATGCGCATGACCACGACACGCTGGAGCACGAACACGCCCACACCCATGACGACGGGCACCACCTGCACACCCACGACCCCATGCCCACCGGACCGCACAGCCAAATGCACCGCCACGAGCCGATGCGGCACAGCCACCCCCACGTGCCAGACGCACACCACTTGCACCGCCACTGAGTCGGTCCGGGTGCGGCCCGCCCAT